>NZ_JBNNSS010000030.1:0-1623 GCF_050277945.1 Lysinibacillus sp. NPDC097214 | reverse complement strand
AAAACCAGCTAATAGTTGTCAATAATTTTCATTAAAAATAATAAAAATATCATGTTATACTAAATTTGTGTATACCAAATAACCGTCCAAATACTTGATTTGGAAAGTTCAGGTCTACTTAGTTAAATTGTTAAATCAAGCTAAGTCTTGGAAAGAAGTTTTGCTTTTTAAAAGTGCATAAATCCAATGTAAGAGTTTGTTTGCACAAGCTATTACAGCTACTTTAAATGGTTTTCCTTCTTCCCGTTTTTTATCATAAAACGCCCGTAATTTCTTATTACGAGGAAGGATTTCATCCGTTGTTTTCTGTTTTCGACAGTCACGAATAGCACATTTAACAGCCATATACAAAGCTTGCCGTAGTCTGCTAGATCCTCTTTTGGTTATTCGGTTGTAAGTACCTTTGAATGTACCAGATTCAAAGACACTTGGATCAAGACCGGCAAATGCGACTAGTTTCTTAGGATTATTAAACCTTTCAATTTCCCCAATTTCAGATACAATCGTGGCAGCGATTTTTTCTCCGATACCGGGAATTGATCGGAGAATCTTAGATTCTTCAATACTTTTTGATAAAGCATCTATCTCATTTTCAAGCATGGATAGATGTTTTTTATATTCAAAAAGCATATTAATATACATATCTAAGCTTAGGGAAAGACTAGAATATAAAGCCTTCTGAAAAGGGTTTTGAGCTGCTGCAGTCATTAGCTTTTCAGCCTGTTTGTTTGCCCATTCTAAAGAACGAGAATTACAGAATTCTTTTATTTTAGTTGCTAATACTTCATTATTGGCTTTCAATATATCCTCTGAAGTAGGAAATACATGTAGTATTTTCAAAGAAACATCCGAATATAAGTCTCCAAAAACATTACTATATTCAGGAAAAACTTGATCTAAAACTGCCTGAAATTGTAGTTTAGTTTGTACAAACATGCCTGTAATATTATCGTGCTGTCTCGTAAGATTACGTAAGTTCGCTAGTTGGATACCACGCTTTTTATAAGGCTCTAAATCCTCCTTATAATACAGCTCGCAGAGATGATTAGCATCAATGATATCTGTTTTTACCTTTCGTAAACTAGAACTTTTTGCTTTATAAGAGATGAGTGGGTTTACGATAATTATTAAATAGCCTTTGTCCTCAAAATATTGAACAATTGGTGTGTGATAATGGCCTGTTGATTCCATAACAAGAGGGGGACGCTCTCCTGAAATATCTTCTAATTCTTTAATAAAATCTAATAAACTAGCTAACCCATCAAGATCATGTTTTACTTTGAAACTTTTCTTGTAGGGCTTCTTTCTTTCCAAGTAAGCTTGAACCTGACTTTCACCTTTTGCTACATCCAGACCGATGACTGGATTCATTATAATTCCTCCTTCAAAATGATAATTGCCGGTAACCCCTAAATCCTCTTTGTAGTGTCATAGCTTCGCTTGTTATACGAGATCATTGTCCCAACCAGCCTCAAACATGTTTCTACAAGTAGGGGGCGAACTGTTTTGCGGACGAGGTCTTAGCCCCACGGGCGCGAACGTTCTACCCCGGCTACCGTTATCATATATCGATATAAAAAATGGTCAACCAGAAATATTTTCTGGCTGACCTTATAATACGAT
>NZ_JBNNSS010000029.1:0-3745 GCF_050277945.1 Lysinibacillus sp. NPDC097214 | reverse complement strand
GTCGACAATAGTCTAGTGATGATGGCAAAGAGGTCACACCCGTTCCCATACCGAACACGGAAGTTAAGCTCTTTAGCGCCGATGGTAGTTGGGGGATTCCCCCTGTGAGAGTAGGACGTCGCTAGGCAATGAAAACAGTCAGCTGTGTGCTGGCTGTTTTTTTTATGGATAATTTTAATTTTTTAAATAAAACAAGAAGCTATAAATAATAGTTTCTTGTTTTTTGTATACTTAAAAGTTCATTTTACAAAAGAAAATTTAATGAATTCCTACAGAATCCCCCTCAAATAACAAGGGGGAATTCTTTTTAACGGTAATGGTAGCCTATAGAGAACTAAATCGAGAAATGATTAAAGAGAAGCAACGTTCAGGAATTAATTGGCCAAGCAAAAGGGGAAATATCGAGGAATAGGTAAAAAATATACATATAAGCATCAGGGTATGAATCCTGCCAGTGTATTACGTAAAACTGCCAATAAAACTGTAAAGGAGATATGTGCAATTACAGGAATCATTCATGAAGCGTTTTACCGTAGGCTATAACAATTGAAAATTTTCCACTTGTGGCTTCTCATTCTTCGAATCGTTTCCGTATTCCAAGTTGCAATGATGCTTATTTAATTATTTTGCAACCGATTTACTTCTTCATTCGACTTTATTGTGTAACGAAGAGGAGGATCAAAATGGATTTAGCAAAATTAGTGCAAAAAGCAAAAAAGGGTGATGATGAAGCATTTGAACAACTGATTGATTCTGTTCGACAAAAGCTGTACCGAACAGCTTATGCATACGTTAGAAACGAACAAGATGCTTTAGATATCTATCAAGAAACAATTTACACAGCCTACCTTTCAATAAAAACATTAAAGAAGCCTGAAAGTTTTTCAAGTTGGATTACAAAAATTCTAGTTTTTAAATCGATTGATTTTATTCGAAAAGAGTCCCGCCATTTTACTGCAGATAATGAGGAAATCTTTACTGAATTAATCGCTTCTGAAAATGGTGATTTTATCATGCATTCAATGGATTTGTCAGAAGCCTTTAAATTCTTAAATCCTACTGTAAAAACCATTATTGTGTTGAGGTATTACCACGATCTTTCCATTAAGGAAATTGCTACGATTATGGATTGCCCGGAAGGAACCGTGAAATCACACTTAAATAGAGCGAAAAAAGAGTTAAGACCCATTTTAAAGGAGGGCTATCTGTATGAATAAAGTCAAATTCAATCGATCTATCGACAACATAAATGTACCTGTTGAAAAGCTAAAGGCAAGGGAAAAAACGGCAATCTTTCAAGCCAAGAAAAAAAGAAAAGTAGGAAAAACAACAAAACAGTCAATCTTAGTTGCATGTGGGCTATGTATAACTTTGCTTGGTTCTGGATTTGTTTCAACAGGCATGGCAGAAGCATTATCAAATATCCCCCTGATTGGTCCAATTTATAAGGACTTTAGAGACATTGCTTCAGATAAAATCGAACACGATCAACTTACGACAGTAATTGATAAACAAGATAGTAAAAATGGCTTAACAATGACTGTAAAAGAAGCAGCTTATGATGGCAGCCGGTTAATCGTAACAGTAGTTTACACAGGAGAAAAAGAACTTTCGATGGCAGAAGAAATTGTCGGCTTTAATTATATAACAATTAATGGACAACCAGTTAAACCAGCGATTGGTTCAATAGGGCAAGATGACATAAACTCGAAAACAATAATTGAACATCATCAATATACCTTTTCTAATTATAATGAATATGGCGATGAAATTGAGATTGCCGTCCATGGAGAAGATTTATTTGGCTATGAGGGCAAGTTGAAGGTGTCTTTCCCAATTAAAAAAATAAAAGGTGATGTATTTGAGTTTTATCCGGAAGTTACAACTAAAACGGTTGATGAAGTTTATGCGTTAACGGCCGACAAAGTAACATTTTCATCTCTATCAACAAGAATAGACCTAAAGGTTGATTACCCAGCTGAAATGGATGAAAACGATAGTTGGCCTTGGTTTGATTTTTCTGTAGTCGATGATAATGGTCATGTATATGATAAACTGAAACTCCAAGCAGGCATGGCTGGGAACTATGGTCACCATATGGTACTGACTTTGCCTCCAATGGATACGATACCAAAATCATTTACACTCAAGCCAAGTCATACAAACAATGAGGGCTTTAGTGAAGAGATAAATGAAATGGAATTGGTCGTTCCTTTAAATAAAAGTAATTAATGACCTCGTTTGTTTCGTTTACTCATATCGTGGAAGTATCTAAATTGGACATCGAATTTTATTAAAAGCCACGTAAAAAGCCGAATTCCATAGCCATTGGAATTCGGCTTTTTATATTAAATTTTCTTAGAGTTGTAAATCCGCACTTGCCTGATGCTACCCCTATATGAAGACATATTCCTTCTGAATTCGACATAAACCTGCATTTTTAGTTCTAATTGTTGTTACTAATTCTTATAATGTGAAGATTACTTGAAAAAGGAGAGGGAATTTTGTGGATTGATGGTGTTTTTTCTGGTGGCGGTTTGAAGGGGTTTGCACTTGTTGGGGCGTATCAAGTACTAGAAGCTGAAAATTTTCGCTTTAAACGAGTAGCTGGAACGAGTGCCGGGGCCATATTAGCTGCTTTTATTGCTGCAGGATATAGCGGAAAAGAAATCCAGACTATGTTAGAAGAGTTGGATGTACCTTCATTATTAGATCCAAGGAAAACAATCTTACCATTCCCGTTTATGAAGTGGGTTAATGTTTATCACCATTTAGGTTTATATAAAGGAAAAGCATTAGAAAAATGGTTTTTCCGGAAATTAGCAGCAAAAGGTGTTTACACATTCGGAGATTTACCTAGAGATTCATTAAAGCTAGTGGCCTCAGATTTAACAAATGGCAGAATGATAGTGTTACCGGATGATTTACAAAAGTATCATATTGATGCGGAAAATTTTTCGGTTGCCAGTGCTTTACGTATGAGTTGTGGTATACCATTTTTCTTTGAACCCGTTACATTAAAAACAGGAAAAGGAGATTCAGTTATTGTAGATGGCGGTGTATTGAGTAATTTTCCGTTATGGGTATTTGATGATAGAGAAGGACGTAAAGTGCGACCAATTATAGGGCTTAAATTGAGTAGACGTAGAGAAGAGCAACACCCACATGAAATTAAAAATGGATTAAATTTATTTGAAGCTTTATTTTCTACTATGAAAGATGCTCATGATGAAAGATATATTTCAAGACGGCATGAAAGAGATATTATTTTCATTCCTGTCGATGATTATAGCGCCACACAATTTGATTTAGATGAAGAGACGAAAGAAACGCTTTTAGAAATTGGAAGAAACCGTACTATTCAATTTTTAAAAGCATGGCCAAGATTTAAGTTATAAAACTATTAAAAAAATGAATAAAACTATTGACGCTCTATGAAGTAGGTGATATTATATAAAAGTTGCTGATGAACATGCAACTAGAACAATATAAAAAAAATAACTGTTTGACATTATGTGTGAAACATGTTATTATATAAAAGTTAGCTCTTAACAAAGAGATGATGATTGTAAATGAACCTTGAAAACTGAACAAGCAAAACGTAATCAATAAAGTTTTTAGTAACTAACCTTGAGTTGGTGAACGAAACAAAAATTTTGGACATCAAACATGATGCCAGCAAAACAATTTGAGCTAATCAAATTTCTTTTTATGGAGAGTTTGATCCTGGCTCAGGACGAACGCT
>NZ_JBNNSS010000028.1:1719-4686 GCF_050277945.1 Lysinibacillus sp. NPDC097214 | reverse complement strand
TTTGGTTAAGTCCTCGATCGATTAGTATTCGTCAGCTCCATGTGTCACCACACTTCCACCTCGAACCTATCTACCTCATCGTCTTTGAGGGATCTTACTTACTTGCGTAATGGGAAATCTCATCTTGAGGGGGGCTTCATGCTTAGATGCTTTCAGCACTTATCCCGTCCACACATAGCTACCCAGCGATGCCTTTGGCAAGACAACTGGTACACCAGCGGTGTGTCCATCCCGGTCCTCTCGTACTAAGGACAGCTCCTCTCAAATTTCCTACGCCCACGACGGATAGGGACCGAACTGTCTCACGACGTTCTGAACCCAGCTCGCGTACCGCTTTAATGGGCGAACAGCCCAACCCTTGGGACCGACTACAGCCCCAGGATGCGATGAGCCGACATCGAGGTGCCAAACCTCCCCGTCGATGTGGACTCTTGGGGGAGATAAGCCTGTTATCCCCGGGGTAGCTTTTATCCGTTGAGCGATGGCCCTTCCATGCGGAACCACCGGATCACTAAGCCCGTCTTTCGACCCTGCTCGACTTGTAGGTCTCGCAGTCAAGCTCCCTTGTGCCTTTACACTCTACGAATGATTTCCAACCATTCTGAGGGAACCTTTGGGCGCCTCCGTTACCTTTTAGGAGGCGACCGCCCCAGTCAAACTGTCCGCCTGACACTGTCTCCTGCCCCGCTAAGGGGCATGGGTTAGAATTTCAATACAACCAGGGTAGTATCCCACCGACGCCTCCTTCGAAGCTGGCGCTCCGAGATCTCTGGCTCCTACCTATCCTGTACAAGTTGTACCAAAATTCAATATCAGGCTACAGTAAAGCTCCACGGGGTCTTTCCGTCCTGTCGCGGGTAACCTGCATCTTCACAGGTACTATAATTTCACCGAGTCTCTCGTTGAGACAGTGCCCAGATCGTTACGCCTTTCGTGCGGGTCGGAACTTACCCGACAAGGAATTTCGCTACCTTAGGACCGTTATAGTTACGGCCGCCGTTTACTGGGGCTTCAATTCGCAGCTTCGCTTGCGCTAACCACTCCTCTTAACCTTCCAGCACCGGGCAGGCGTCAGCCCCTATACGTCACCTTACGGTTTTGCAGAGACCTGTGTTTTTGCTAAACAGTCGCCTGGGCCTATTCACTGCGGCTCTCATGCGCTTGCACGCTCAAGAGCACCCCTTCTCCCGAAGTTACGGGGTCATTTTGCCGAGTTCCTTAACGAGAGTTCTCTCGCACACCTTAGGATTCTCTCCTCGACTACCTGTGTCGGTTTGCGGTACGGGCACCTCTCACCTCGATAGAGGCTTTTCTTGGCAGTGTGAAATCAGGAACTTCGTCCATACGGACTCGCCATCACAGCTCAACGTTACAGTGTGCGGATTTGCCTACACACACGCCTTACTGCTTGGACGCGCATATCCAACAGCGCGCTTACCCTATCCTACTGCGTCCCCCCATTTCTCAAACGGTGAGGAGGTGGTACAGGAATATCAACCTGTTGTCCATCGCCTACGCCTATCGGCCTCGGCTTAGGTCCCGACTAACCCTGAGCGGACGAGCCTTCCTCAGGAAACCTTAGTCATACGGTGGACGGGATTCTCACCCGTCTTTCGCTACTCATACCGGCATTCTCACTTCTAAGCGCTCCACCAGTCCTTCCGGTCTGACTTCAACGCACTTAGAACGCTCTCCTACCACTGACATCGTAGATGTCAATCCACAGCTTCGGTGAATCGTTTAGCCCCGATACATTTTCGGCGCAGCGTCACTCGACCAGTGAGCTATTACGCACTCTTTAAATGATGGCTGCTTCTAAGCCAACATCCTGGTTGTCTGTGCAACGCCACATCCTTTTCCACTTAACGATTACTTTGGGACCTTAGCTGGTGGTCTGGGCTGTTTCCCTTTTGACTACGGATCTTATCACTCGCAGTCTGACTCCCGTGTATAAATATCTGGCATTCGGAGTTTGTCTGAATTCGGTAAACCGGGATGGCCCCCTAGTCCAAACAGTGCTCTACCTCCAGTATTCTCATCACGAGGCTAGCCCTAAAGCTATTTCGGAGAGAACCAGCTATCTCCAAGTTCGATTGGAATTTCTCCGCTACCCACACCTCATCCCCGCACTTTTCAACGTGCGTGGGTTCGGGCCTCCAGTAAGTGTTACCTCACCTTCACCCTGGACATGGGTAGATCACCTGGTTTCGGGTCTACGACCACGTACTAATTCGCCCTATTCAGACTCGCTTTCGCTGCGGCTCCGCCTTCTAAAGCTTAACCTCGCACGTAATCGTAACTCGCCGGTTCATTCTACAAAAGGCACGCTATCACCCATTAACGGGCTCTAACTACTTGTAGGCACACGGTTTCAGGATCTCTTTCACTCCCCTTCCGGGGTGCTTTTCACCTTTCCCTCACGGTACTGGTTCACTATCGGTCACTAGGTAGTATTTAGCCTTGGGAGATGGTCCTCCCGGATTCCGACGGAATTTCACGTGTTCCGCCGTACTCAGGATCCACTCAGGAGAGAACGAACTTTCGACTACAGGGCTTTTACCTGCTCTGGCGGACCTTTCCAAGTCGCTTCATCTAACTCGCTCTTTTGTAACTCCGTATAGAGTGTCCTACAACCCCAAGAGGCAAGCCTCTTGGTTTGGGCTCTTCCCGTTTCGCTCGCCGCTACTCAGGGAATCGATTTTTCTTTCTCTTCCTCCAGGTACTTAGATGTTTCAGTTCCCTGGGTCTGCCATCAAGACGCTATGAATTCACGTCAAGATACTACGCGATTAAACGTAGTGGGTTCCCCCATTCGGAAATCTCCGGATCAAAGCTCACTTACAGCTCCCCGAAGCATATCGGTGTTAGTGCCGTCCTTCATCGGCTCCTAGTGCCAAGGCATTCGCCGTGCGCCCTTAATAACTTAACCAAGTTATTAAGCCTATAAAAAAACTTAAAAAATAAATG
>NZ_JBNNSS010000027.1:0-5653 GCF_050277945.1 Lysinibacillus sp. NPDC097214 | reverse complement strand
CCTTCTCCGCCATTGGCCCGTTGGTCAAGTGGTTAAGACACCGCCCTTTCACGGCGGTAACACGGGTTCGAATCCCGTACGGGTCATACTGAAATGCAGTAGATGTAATTTACATCTACTGCATTTTTTTTGTATAAGGATAGCTTTTAAGATTCTACTAATTGTCTTACATGATTAGTAGAAATGTATACTATATATTTTCGTAGAAAACTTAAGCAACAATAAGAAAACGTCTACTCATTTCTGGTAGACGTTTTGCTCTTTACGCTCTTAATAGCATTCTTTCAAGTGAGCTACGTGCTTCTTCAGCAGTGTGAGCATCTACTTGAATACGATTATGTGGTTGCCCCTTTTGTATGCTTTCTAAAGACCAAAGTAGATGGGGAAGGTCAATACGATTCATTGTAAGGCAAGGACAGAAATTCTCATTTAAAGAGATAATTTGCTTATCAGGGTGCTGCTTGATCAGACGATTTACGAGATTCATTTCAGTACCGATTGCCCATGCTGAATCACTCGGTGCTTTATTAATCGTATCAATAATGTATTTTGTAGAACCTGCATCATCTGCAGCAGCAACAACTCCACGACTACATTCAGGATGAACAATGATACGCATATTTGGATGAACTTTACGTATAAGCTCCGTATGCTGGACCGTAAAGCCTTCGTGTACAGAGCAGTGTCCCTTCCATAAGATGACTTGAATGTTTTCTGGGGGCTGATCAGTTTCAAGCCTATTTGTATGAGGATTCCAAACAGCCATATTTTCAAGCGGTATTCCTAAATCGTATGCAGTATTTCTACCTAAATGTTGATCTGGTAAAAAGAAAATACGTTGTTTTTGCGTAAATGCCCATTGAACCATTTCTTTTGCATTGGACGATGTTACGCAAGCTCCACCATGTCGACCCGTAAATGCTTTAATGGCAGCAGTAGAATTGACATATGTTAGAGGGATGATGGTATCGCCAAAAAGTTCCTGTAAAACCGGCCATGCTTGTTCTGTTTGATAAATGTCTGCCATATCCGCCATTGAACAGCCGGCACGCATATCAGGTAAGTATACATGCTGCTGTTTAGTTGTAAGCATATCAGCTGTTTCCGCCATAAAGTGTACTCCACAAAATACTATATGTTCAGCTTCCTTGTTAGCTGCTGATAATTGAGCAAGTTGCAAGGAATCTCCTGTTGCATCAGCAAATTGAATCACTTCGTCTTTTTGATAGTGATGCCCAGGAATAAAGAGCTTACTACCTAATTCCTTTTTTATAGCTAGAATGCGAGATTCCATGTCATTTTTAGATAATGTACGATAATGCTCTGGTAGTAGTGAAGTTTGTTGTAATAGATTAGTGATGGACACTGAAATTAGCTCCTTTCGGTTGTACAAGTGCACTAATATCAAAGGCTTTTACTGAATGTGTTAGCGCTCCGAGTGAAATCCATTGAATACCTGTTATCGCATAGTTATTTAAGTTATGAAGTGTAATGCCGCCCGAAGCTTCTGTAGCGATATGTGGAGGAACAGCAGGAAGCCATTCACGTATTTCTTTAGGGCTACGATTATCGAACATAATGATATCTGCGCCAGCTGCAATTGCTTCATCTAATTGTGCTTTTGTTTCGATTTCGACTTCGATCTTAATGGTGTGACCGATTTTCTCACGGGCAGCCTGTACTGCATTAGTAATACTACCTGCAAAAGCAATATGATTATCCTTTAGCATGATCGCATCGAATAAACCATTGCGATGGTTATAGGCGCCACCGATTCTAACAGCGTATTTATCTAACATCCGCATTCCAGGCATTGTTTTGCGCGTATCGCATATTTTCGCATTAGTACCTGCAGTTTCTCGCACCGCTAAATTTGTAGTTGTGGCAATAGCAGACATACGCTGGATAAGATTCAAAATTACACGCTCACCCATTAATAACTTTTGAAGAGATCCTTGAATAACAGCAAGAACATCACCAGCATTTACTTTTTCACCATCTTTTTTATAAAGGGTAATATCCATCGATCGATCAAGTATAAGAAATCCATGCTCAATGATGAGAGCTCCACAAAAAATGCCGTCTTCTTTCGCATAAAAAGAAAAAGATCCCTGTTGTTCAGGGGAAAATATTAATTCACTCGATAAATCTCCATCGCCTATATCCTCATTAAAAAATTGCTTTAGCAATTCCTCGAGTTTGATGATATTCATATAATGAATTCCTCACTTTCATCTGTCCTTGTTGAAAAATAATCCAACGATTTGCCCACTGGTTATCATTGTGTGGTTTATCAACGCGAATATGTGCTCCGCGAGTTTCTTTTCGTGTAATGGCTGCGTGTGCCATTAATGTAGCGACAATATGCATCATGTAAAGTTCAAGATCCTGTTGATTCAGGCCATCTAAATTAACAGGAAGAAGTGTTTGCATTGAGGGCAATTGTTGTACGAATTGTTGCATATCGATAGGATTTCGCACAATGCCCAATGTGTGCATCATCATTTGTCGTAATTGATCTTTTGTAAATAACGATGGCATTGTTTGTTGGCGATGTTTGCCATCAATCAAGAAATTATTTTGTCTGCAACCTGTTTGAATAATGTACTGGGCTGTTCTTTGTCCAAACGTAATTCCTTCTAATAGAGAGTTACTAGCTAAACGATTGGCGCCATGCACCCCTGTACAAGCAACTTCTCCAATTGCATAGAGATTAGGAATAGATGTCCTTCCCATGTCATCAGCAACAACACCGCCCATTAAGAAATGGCTACCTGGTGCTACAGGAATTAAGCCACCCTGTAAATTAACATTATTGTCAAAGCAAAGTTGAGCAATCGTAGGGAATCTATCTTCAAAATGTTCAATCCTTGAAATATCAATAAATGTTTCCTGCCCAGCAGCACGTTTATTAAATAATGCATGTGCTGTAACATGGCGTGGTGCTAAGTCCAGCTGTTTGTGTATGCCTTTCATTATGGGATGACGATACGCATCGACAAATATCCCTCCGGCGCCACGAACAGCTTCAGAGACTAATCCTTTGGCCTGGCCCCCACACCAAAGTAAGCTTGGATGGAATTGCATAAATTCCATATCACTGATGGCAGCTCCCGCACGATAGGCTAACGCGATACCATCACCAGT
The DNA here is from genome assembly GCF_050277945.1 of Lysinibacillus sp. NPDC097214. NCBI lineage: Bacteria > Bacillati > Bacillota > Bacilli > Caryophanales > Bacillaceae > Lysinibacillus > Lysinibacillus sp. NPDC097214. Next base: position 2,506 of record NZ_JBNNSS010000027.1, on the reverse strand, counting down.
ATTCGTATCAAAGTTAGACGTACAAGAATAAAGAGCTCCTGCACCTCCTGTCGCGAGAATGACGTGGTGGGCAAGGTAGCGCTTCGTTCCCTTTGCTCCTTTTGTTAGAACGCCAACACAATCTCCATTTGTATTTAATAAAAGCTCGTAAGCCATCTCAAAGCAATTCACAACGGTATTAGATGTGAGTTGATTGAGCAAAAAATCTATCATTACTTGACCAGTACGATCGCCACCTGCATGTAAAATACGGTGATGACTATGTGCTCCCTCTAAGCCTAAAGCGGGGGACCCATCGACTTGTCGATCAACTGGGAAGCCCTCATTTAATAAATTACGCATAATTTCTGTGCCGTTTTCTATTAATACTTCAACATTCTTTCTTTCATGATGATATTCACCAGCAGTCAACGTATCAGCAATGTGAAGCTTTGGATGATCTTCTTGACTTGTAACGGCAGCAATACCGCCTTGAGCACGATAAGAACTACTCATTTTAACTGAACACTTTGTAACTAGCTGTACTTGAAAATGTTCTTCGAGAAGCCGAGCAGTTTGAAGTGCAGCAATGCCGCTACCAATAATAAGTACATCTGTCTTTACATCCATACATATACCTTCTTTACAGTTGTCTTGACACCTATCTTTGCATAAAATAAAAAAGAAAACAAGACTTGATGAATTAGAAAGGAAGAATAAGATGATTTATATGGATTACGCTGCAACTGCTCCAATGACTCCAAAAGCTCTTAAAGCATATTGTGAGGTAGCAAAGCAGTATTATGGAAATAGTGCAAGCTTACATGATCTAGGAGGGCAAGCACATTATTTTGTTGAACAAGCAAGAGCTATTGTAGCAAGATCTCTTGGAGTAAACAGTGATGGTGTAATTTTTACCGGAAGCGGAACGGAGGGCAATTTAATTTCGATCTTGTCATTAGCTTTAGCTTCAAATAAAGGGAAGCACATTATTTCATCACAAGCTGAACACACATCGGTACATGCGGCTTTAAATACACTTGAAAAAATGGGTTTTATAGTCACAAAGTTACCCTTACAGCAAGATGGTTGTATTCATATAGAGCAATTACGAGAAGTAATTCAAGAAGATACGGCTTTAATCACTATTCAACATGTAAATTCAGAGATAGGCTCTATTCAACCTATAGAAGAAATTGCCGAAATTGCTAAACAATCAAATGTGCTCTTACATGTCGATTGTGTACAATCTTTTTGTAAAGTCCCGTTAAAACAGCAAGTAGATGCTATTACTGTTTCAGCTCATAAAATAGGTGGGCCAAAAGGGTGTGGAGCTATATATATGAATCCTGAGCTACGTGTTCCTGCATTAGCACCAGGTGTCACACATGAGCGTGGGTTAAGGGGAGGAACACTAGATACTCCAGCTATAGTTTCTTTTGCAACGGCGATTGAAGAGTATCAATATGAGCGTCAGCATTATGAAGCATTACGTCAACACTTTAAGGGAAATTTACCAGAAACGTGTCAGATCATTGAGTGTAAAGAGCAATTGCCTAATATTTGTGGTGTGTTGATGAAAAAAGTTGAAGGGCAATACGTTTTATTAAAATTAAATGAAGCGGGGATATGTATTTCTACAGGAAGTGCCTGTGATATTCATAGTGAATCTGGTACAAAAGCGATTTTATCAATGGGCTATTCTATGGAAGCGGCTCGTCAGTTTTTTAGAATATCCTTTGGTTCAGCAACGACATTTGAGGAAATTAATGTATTACGAAGGGCGCTTTCAACTATTTAATATTTCACATGTGAAATATAGTAAATGCCTACTAGGCAAGTAAATGAAAGGTTTAAGGATAAGATAAACACTGAAAAACTATAATTGAATAATTTTAAAATGATAAATTACAGACATGTTAAGTAGTCTATAAAAACAATTTTTGGTTGATATTTTTGCTTATGTATACCTATTTTGGTGACTGATTGGAGCGAAGGGCTACTCAAGTACTCCTGTCGTAGAGCATAGATTTTGGGGGAAGTAGTAGCTTGTAGCGAAAATTAGCGTCTTTTATTTATAAAATGAATTTAAATAGTTAACTAATACTCATCTGGTAAATTAATTGTTTTCTTTTAATTAAACAATTGCTATAATAAATAGCAGAGTGATAATTTCTCTTACATAACAAAAATATCTCTAAAAAGTAATAATTTCTTTTTTTTATAAAAAAGTATTGCACAATGTGAGAAAACGTTATACAATAATTCTTGTCTTGAAGGACAGGTAATAAACTTCAAAACGAAATACATAAGGGTTTCAAGATACGATTAGTTCGAGGAAGCGATTGAGAGAGGAAAGGGAGCGTACTTAAGTACGTGACTGACTGAACGACAGAAGCTGACGAAGAAATACGAGTATATCGAAAGCCGTTAATAGTCTAGTGATGATGGCAAAGAGGTCACACCCGTTCCCATACCGAACACGGAAGTTAAGCTCTTTAGCGCCGATGGTAGTTGGGGGCTTCCC
>NZ_JBNNSS010000026.1:0-6851 GCF_050277945.1 Lysinibacillus sp. NPDC097214 | reverse complement strand
TCCGCCGGAGGCTTTGGGCCAACGTGATGTTGGTCACTCAGTCGTTGCCACAGGACGTGGCGTTCTTAGACTGAGTTCCTCTATTTCAGCTGATGCTTGGACACCCGCTGAAAAGTAGCTAAAATCCGCATTCATCTCACCACCTATAGAGGCGGGAGACTTCTGCGCTGAAAGAAGTTAAAATAGCTGTCATTTTATTTTGCTAGCCTATTCTTTGTACTGTTGCTATTATCTTAATTATTGTTTTCAGTTCATAAATGCATGTTCTATTGTATCATTTTTTTTATCTGAACTGTATGTAATAAGCTGTGAACCTATCCAATTTCTCATTCTTCGTATAAAATAAGAATAGTCTACAACATTTGAAGGAGAGAAAGACCTTATGACCAAAGTCATTGAAGCTGATAGGGGTTTTAAAGTTTGGTGGCATTTAACACGTCCACATACTTTAACCGCTTCATTCGTTCCTGTATTTTTAGGAACAGCGATTGCCTTAGCAATTGAAAAACAAACAATCGATTATGGACTATTTTTTGCTATGCTCATTGCAAGTATGCTTATTCAAGCAGCAACAAATATGTTCAATGAATATTACGATTACAAATTAGGACTAGACAATGAAAATTCTGTCGGTATCGGTGGAACAATTGTACGTCACGGTGTTCAACCAAAAACTATTATGATGATTGCCTTAAGCTTTTATGCAATCGCTATGCTGCTTGGCATTTACATATGTGCCTCTACCTCTTGGTGGCTTGCCGCCGTCGGGCTTGTTTGTATGCTTATCGGTTTTTTATATACTGGAGGACCTTATCCTATAGCCTATTCACCATTCGGAGAACTTGTATCTGGCGCTGTTATGGGAATGGGTATTGTCTTAATCGCCTTTTATATTCAAACACTTACAGTAACTTTTGATGCTGTTTTGCTTTCAGTACCTAGTATGATTTTAGTTGGGGCAATCATGCTGTCCAACAATATTCGTGATATCGTTGGCGATACAGAGGGTGGTCGAAAAACGCTTGCTATTTTAGTAGGCCGAGACAATGCCATTTCTGTCCTATCTGGCTTTTTTATCATTTCATACTTATGGGTAATCGCTCTTGTAGCAATTGACGGTATTACCTTTTGGGCTCTAATCATTTTCTTAAGTGTTCCAAAGCCACTTCGTGCGATTCAAATTTTCCGCGATAAAAAAGAAGCTAAAGAAGTGATGCCTGCGATGAAATTTACAGCGCAAACAAATACATTCTTCGGCTTCCTCTTAGCAATCGGTTTATTAATTCAATATTTCTTTTATTAAGATGAACCATATTAAAGATGCAGCAACCTAAAAGGTTGCTGCATCTTTTACATAGCGTCGAAAATTATTACTTGCAATACCGCAAACTTCTTCGATTGAAAAATGTTCACGTAATGCCTCTAACAAATTTTGTGCCTCTCCTGCGTGCGCTAATCCTTTGACAGTAGCATCTATACCATCGAAGTCTGAACCTAGTCCAAGGTGCTCTACCCCTACTATATTCGCTAGATGCTTCACATGCGCTACTAAATCATCCATCATAGCTTTGTCATGAATAAAAGTCGGGTAGTAAACGACATGTATATGACCACCATGCTTAACAAGTGCTTTCGCCTGAGCATCCGTTAAATTTCTAGGATGATCACAAATTGCACGTGCATTACTATGACTCGCAATTAAATGCTTTGCTAGTGGCAAGACATCCCAAAAGCTCTGTTCATTTAAATGTGAGACATCGATAATGATATCTCTCTCATTTAGCAAGTTTATAACTTCTTTACCAAATGATTTTAAACCAAGGCTTGCATCCTGTTCAGCACCGTGGGCTACTGCATTTTCTTCATTCCACGTTAGGCCAACAAGCTTAACACCTGCGTCTAAAACAGCAGAAAGCTTTGCTAAATCTTCACCGATTGGACCACAGCCCTCTAAGCTTAAAATGGCACCTATTTCATGCGGAGCTAAAGTATCTAATTGGGACCAATCCGTAATATGCACCATGCCCTCAGTTTGTAATACATGTGTATGGAAGGCTTCAATTTGCCGCACCGCCTCTAAAAATTGCATGTTTTGCGGAATTTTAGGATTTATAAAAATAGCAAATACTTGTGCTTTAACCCGCCCTAAATGTAATCTCTCTCGATTAGCTTGCAAACGTACATCATCTTCAAATTTTGCCGCTTCTAAAGTTGTTAATTTCAATAGAGCATCGCAATGTAAATCAATTATGTCCATATCCTCACCCCATACAGCTATTATACTGCCTGTGAGTGAAAATGCTTACTAACTTTTATCTTGTGGTGTATCAGAAGAGCCAAATTCCTCAAGTTCTATGAAATCATCCGATTTTGGGGTAGAAGATAACACATCTTCCTCTACTGGCCTTAAATTATCTTCTTTGTGCTTCGCATGCTCAACACATGTCAGTGCTTTCGGCATAGCTTCTAAGCGACCAATCGGAATCTCTTCACCACATACAGCGCATTTACCATATGTACCATCCTCCATCGCTTGTAGTGCCGCCTTTATTTCCTCAGCATCGTCACCGCGGTGCTCATCAATCACCATTTCCGTTAGCTGATCCGTTAAATCACTCGCATTGTCAGCTGGATGATTATCATAATTAGATAGCTCTGTCGCTTGTGGACGCTCTGATTCCTCCAGTTGCTGTTCTATTTCCTGTAGTTCCTGCTCTAATTGCTTTTTTAATTTTTCCATTACTTGTGGGTTCAAAAAAATCTCCTCCTCATGCCTTCATTTTTTCCTAAATTAATATTTCTAAAACATTAAAGCATGAGGAGGAGACACTTATTTTTTTGTATAATTTATCAATCGTGTTGATTAACCATTTGTATCCATTCTAATTAATTTGAAGGCTCTGATTTCCACTACAGGCTACTCGCTTTCCTGCGGGAGTCGAGTAGCCCTACGCTACAATCAGTTAAAATGGACATACATTAGCAAAATATCAACAAAAAAATACTTTTATCAGCCAATAATAAACCTTTATTTCCCTATTCAACACGCCTGATAATTTATCTTTCATTCAGGCAATGTTTTCTGTGCGAAAGCGAAACGTCAGCTATAATTACGCCATAGTGAAATTGAGGATGGCATCATGTAAATATTGTGCTGCTCCTTTAGCAACACGTTCATCGTAATAAGCTGAAAAGCGTTCATCCGCTACATACATTTGTGCTATACCTGAATGTACTTCCTTAGAATATTGTGACCATGAAAAGCTAAGCCAACGTTTATGAAGCTCTGCTACCTCCATTGCCACATCATTATTTGTATCACCGATTGCCATCGCTTCTTTTAAACGAGCAAATAATTGCTGTTCTAGCTGCTGCATAGCCTCATATTGTTCCTCGGTCATATTCATTAGCTTCGCATTCGATGCATCAACCGTTTTGTCACCATATTTCGCACGAATTTCTTGACCATATTGCTTTTCATTTTCCTCGATTAGCTTCTCTTTAAATCCAATAAATTTCTCTTCATTTGTCATTGGTTGTTCCTCCTCAATAGATTGAATGGTTTTTTCCACTGTTTGTAATATCTTTTCCAGCTGTTCTTTGCGTTTCAGTAAAGCCGTACGATGGGTTTTGAGCGCCTCTTTATGTTTGAAATCTGACGATTGAATAATTTCCTTAATGGTTGCTAGCTTTATATCTAATGCTCTATAAAATAAAATTTGCTGGAGCATATCAACTTCAAACTGTCCGTAAAATCGATAGCCCACCTCATTTGTTCTTGCTGGCTTCAGTAATCCAATTTCATCGTAATAGCGTAGTGTTCTTGTGCTAACCCCGGATAATTGAGCAAGCTCTTGAATTGTAAATTCCACACTGTTCACCCCCTCTACTACTACTGTAAATCTTTACGCAACGTTAAGGTCAAGAAAAAAAATAAAAAAATTTGCTCCTCGCCATAACGTGTGGTTGATTTCCGTTCCGACTGGGCGCTTTGTTGTTGCTGTCGCTACGCTTTCGCACAGAGCAGAGCTTCCTGGGGGCGTCCGATGAGCCGCTTCGCTTCGCTGCAGGGTCTCGGGCCAACAGATGTTTTCTGCGCGAAAGCGTAGTGCTAACGTAGCGGCAGCAGAGGGTTTTGTTTGTGCGAAAGCGCAGCGTCAGCAACAGCACCGATGTTGGTCACGAAGGCGTTATCACAGGATGTGATGCTTTTAGCCTTCGTTCCCCTATCGCTAATCCCCAAGGAGTCGCCCAGTCGTAACGAAGATCAACTTATATAAATTGCATAAGTCTTTCAAATTCCATCCTTCAATACATGCGCATGAAAAAAAGCAAACTAGAATTTTTATTATCACTAGTTTGCTCATTATCAATTATGCCTCGGCTAATCGCGTCCGAAATCGGCTTTGGGCCAACATGAAGTTGGTCACTCAGTCGTGTGTTGTTGCTGTCGCTTCGCTTTCGCACAGATAAATTGGCACAGGAAGTGGGGTTCTTAGACTGAGTTCCTCTATTATAGCGGGTGTTTGGACACCTGCTATAATATATTAAATGTTAGCATATTTCCCATGCCACACAATATTTCTATAATTATCTACATCTGTGTCACCTTCAGTGTTAATAAACAATACACGAGAGTTTTCATCTACTTGTAATGTATCCTTCAGTTCTGTATACTGCGCATTCATCATCAACTCATAAAAACATCCAACTGGAGCAGCTCCCGATTCTCCAGCAATAATTCGTGCATCTGTTGCTAGTGGATTTCCAAGAATGCGCATACCGGTTGCGGCAACTTCCTCATCACAGCAAATACTCACCTTCGTATAAGTCTTTAACAAATCCCAAGCTAATGGACTCGGCTCACCACAAGCAAGACCTGCCATAATGGTTTGCATCTCTCCACCAACCGTTACACACTGCTCAGCTCCTGCTTTAAAGCTTTCATAATAGCAATTTGCTGCAAAAGGCTCAACTAAGACAATTGTAATCTCTTGCTCATAATATTGTTGTAAGAAAGCTACAACTGCACCTGCAAAAGATCCAACCCCAGCCTGTAAAAATACATGGGTAGGTGCTTTTTCCAACTGCAGGGCGACTTCTTTTATTAGTGTAGTATAGCCCTGCATAATCCATAACGGAATTTCCTCATAGCCTTCCCACATCGTATCCTGAATAACGACCCAGTCATTTTCTGTTGCTAGTTGTGAAGTATAACGAACTGTATCATCATAATTCATTGTCGTTATTTCAGCATATGCACCTTCATTTTTAATATTTTGGAGGCGCTCCTCAGCACTACCAGCCGGCATATAAATACGTGCTTTCAAACCAAGCTCTCTTGCCGCCCAAGCCACACCACGACCATGATTGCCATCAGTCGTTGAAATAAATGTTAAGTCCCCTAGCTGCTCCTTTATTTCTATTGATTTAAGTTGCTCAAACGATAGCTCATCAATATTCCTACCTAACTTTTTGGCAACGTACTGCCCAATTGCATAAACACCACCTAATACTTTGAATGCATTTAAGTCAAATCGATATGATTCATCTTTTACAAAAATACTTTGTACCCCAACTAGTGATGCAAAAGCATTTAAGCTTCGTAATGGTGTGCTTTCAAATTTCTCATATGTACGTTGAAATCTACCAACACGATTTACTTGTTCCGGTGAAAAATGCTGTAGAAAAGATACTACTTGTTCTACGTTCTTCTGCATCAAATATTGTTGGTTGTTAGCCCACAATAATTTTTCCATCCTTATCCCCCTAGTTTTTGTTCTATTTTCATCTAAGCTTAAAGATCACAAAACAAAATACTATACATGTCTATATTATTACATACTTTAGCAAAAAGAGAAAAATTTGAATCCAATTGATAAGATATACCGTATATGTACTAGTATATTCAATCGGAGGGATAAAATGGATAATATCTGCAAAGTAGCGATAATTGGTGGAATAGGGAAAGTAGGAAGGCATATAGCAACTCGTGCAATACAAAAAGGATATCAAGTTCGGATGCTTGTTAGAAATCCGGAGAAGGTATTATATAAAAATGATAAAATTGAAATAGTACAAGGACAGGTTCAAGATATAGAAAGTATCCGAGAGCTTCTTAAAGATTGTCAAGTTGTTATTAATACATTTGGTCAACCGCCTAAAGAGGAACCTATATATAGTAAAGTTACAACTACTATTTTTAATGTGATGAAAGATTTAAACATTAGTCGTTACATAGGTGTTTCCGGTGGTTCTCTAACGATTAAAGAGGACAAAAAAAGCATGATGAATCGTTTTGGAGCAAAGATGTTTGAAGTTTTCTTTCCGAAAATGATGCAGGATAAAAAATTAGAATGGGAAATTTTATTAACTAATAAACAGATCAAATGGACACTAATTAGATTACCGTTTGTAAAAGATCGCTTAACATCCAGTCAGATAAAGGAAAATCTTACTGATATGCCTGGTACAAAAATTACGAATCAAGATATAGCCACTTTTATCATTGATCATATTGATAATGCTAAGTACGTGCACAAAACACCTTTTATATCCCATTAGTTAATAACAATTAAATAACATGCTGAAAATATAGCTAGCCTGCTATTTTTTTATAGTTTATCTTTAAAACAAATATTATGCCTTCAGCAATTACTTCCTACTACATTCGCCACCTTTGGACCATTTGGTAAATGCAATGCGGTCATTTGGAAATATAAAAAAAATACAGTAGATGTAAATTACATCTACTGTATTTCAGTATGACCCGTACGGGATTCGAACCCGTGTTACCGCCGTGAAAGGGCGGTGTCTTAACCACTTGACCAACGGGCCAATGGCGGAGAAGG
>NZ_JBNNSS010000025.1:0-16168 GCF_050277945.1 Lysinibacillus sp. NPDC097214 | reverse complement strand
CGCTCCGTTGTATAAGTTAGATAAAATTGTACTCGTTGATTTGTTGCCGTTAATGTTCTCATAGTCGTTGCCTCCAGTTTTTGCGGAAACAAAAAGCGCCCTGCTATCGTATTTCATTACGATGCAAGACGCTAAATCTAGCGACTATTTACGATAATTCATTTTTTATGGTTGAAATAACGTCTAAGTTCTTATAAAATGACGTATAGATATATTAAATATCGTTCAAAACATAAAAAACGAGTTATTCGCAAGTTTGCATCGTGGTGAGGTCACGATTGTAAGCGAGTGTAGAAGGATTGCCGTCCAACTACATTCACGCGGGTAACTCTTTTTGCTTTTTCCGGGCTTATTTCGTTAGCAACAACGATAAACTATCAAACGATTAAACGCAAGAAATATTTTCATATAAAACCATCCGCGGGCTGCTGTGAGACGCATCGAAACTTCATTAAGTGTACCGTTGCCCACCTCGATTACGCTGACATCGCCTCGCCATGTGCTGATTTTTAGACCTAATAACAAATATATATATTATACTGAGTGACTGAGAGCTAGGTTGATGTCTTTAGAGGGTTATGAGAGTGTAAGATGCGAGTGCAAATTGACTCCCCGTTTAATTTTGAAAATTATTTTGTGTCGGACGTAGATTAGAGGGTTCTGAGAAATGGCGCTTGGGGGGATCGCGATTTGATTTAGTTCACTTTGATTCGCTTTGTATATCGATTAATAAAAATTCCGTTTTAACTTCCGATAACCTATCTTATGTAAACTAGAACAACGGCTCAAACGTTGATAAATCAACATTCTTCAACTTCACCGGAAGTAATCGTTATGCAACATTTCATACATCGCACTCAAACGCAGTATCTACGCATGGTTACGTTATGTAACTGCAACAGTCCGATTGATTACGAATGCATAAAATGTAACGTTGATTCGCATTTATTAACATCGTTTTTGACCCCCTATTTTTTGAGCGACCTCCCGCCAGCCACCTCTGCCTGACGTAATCTCCGTAATAATCCTAGATTAAGTGGCGATATGTAAACGTAGGTATAAAAAAAGACGGACACATAAGCGCTACACTACGCCTACATGCCCGATAATAACCACTCTACTTCGTTGTATCTACCGTCGGCATATCGATAACATCCACGTCTCCCTGCTCTGCTTTCGCAATGATACGCGCAATATCCTCGTCACTCACTTGCGAGCCGACTCCGCCTTGATTAACCGTAATCTCATGCTGTTGTTTCGTATTACCCATGCCAGCGTGATTTAAGAAGAATAAGTTAGCGCCAATGGACGGTGTGCCCGAGAACGAACCGTCTGCTAAGCCTTTCATATTCCTCAACGCCTGCAGCACGTAATCATTAGCGATAACTTGCGCTGCATCCTTTATATAGCGATTGAACTCCGGCGACATTCGATATTCATATAAGGTTTCACGCGATACACCTACATCTGCAGCGATTTCACTAAAGGATCGGCGCTTTCCTTTGCCATTGCGCGGTAATGAATCGTTCACAATGATAAGTTGTGCAGCCAATAGTTGGCGCTGTGTTAAGTCGTAGTTTTCTACTGGAATAGACGGCAATGCATCTAAGTCCACCTCGGTAACTAATTCTGTTGTTTTAATTTCGTTTGTCATATCGTAATTCCTCCCGTTATCTTAGTAAATTTGTCGTCCTACTTGACGGCGTCCAGTCGATTTATAGATGCCTGGATTTTCTATCGGCGGGCCGTACCACCAATCCGGTTTCGGTATAATCCTTGCCTCCGGTTTTTTAGCGCTAGTGAACGCCATTTCAATCGCATCTAAAACGTCAACAACTCCGTTAGGATACTCTTGTAACTCTCGGTACACTTCTTTATGATCGCGGTTAAGGATAAGCGACTTGTTAGCTAGTGGTACTTCTAGCGATTCGATACGGCTCGCCTTCGACTTAGTGCCATGCGTTTTAATCGTTTTCATACGCGTGTGATAAATTGAGTTATGGCGCATCGTATCTTCTAATTGCTCAGCGAAAGCCCTATAGGCGCCAATTCCTTCGACGACACATTTATGCGGCTTATACTCGGCCATTCGCGGTAAGATTTCCATAATAAACTCGGACGGTACTTGTCGACTTGCGTAGACATCTAATACGAATACGAGTCCACTTTCCTTATGGCGTCCTAGTGTTACGTATGCGTTAAGTGCTGACCGTTTACTGCCTGCCAAAGCAGGATCCCAGCACGCCACTTTATCCATATCGCGCAAATAATAATACTTGTCGTTGTATTCGATTGCGTCCAGGTGATTTTGTCCGTCAAATACTCGTCGACTGTACGCGTAGTCCTCCGGTGAAAAGTGCTGTTCATCGCTTGCGAATGATTGATTCATATACTCCGAAGCAAAGGCACGGCTACCAATGGACGCCTTAACATGCATTAGCTCGCGATATGTCCAACGGTTAGACCACGCTAGTTCTATGCCCGATTCTAGTTCGTCACGATGTTTCTCGTAATATTCATCCAGTTCAGCGTCAGTTGCTTCGCCAGTGTACATATGCAAATAGTCGCTCCACAAATGCGGATTATCCGGCTCATTGATGACTGCAGCATGGAATAGTCGCTTATAGTCGCGACGTTCCAATAGATGCGACAATAGGCCAGTTGCCGTAACTTTTGTTCCGACAAATACGATTACGCCATTCTCTGAAGGTAAAGGCTCGACAGTTGAGTTCCACCAGTGAATTAACTTCTGGCGCTGTTCCTCCGTTGCCTCATTGTTCAGCGAAGATAAATCATCACATATACAAAGCGAAGGACGCGCAGAATTGAACGTCTTGCCTCGTAGACTTTTCCCGGCTGACGATGCCTCTACGAGTTGCTTATTCGTAGTAATGAACGTATCCTCATTATCGCGCTCGTTCTTAGTAGACTGCTTATGAAGCAATTCTCCGAAGTCCTCGCGTAGTCGCTCATTGTATTTCAATTGATTAGCAATAGACGCTACTAGTCGCTTAGCAAGCGTATCTGTCTCGGAAATAATAAGGATGTAATTATCGTGGCCGTATGCTAGTGAATGAAGCGCTTTGATTGTACTAACTATCGAACTTTTTGCATGACCACGGGGCGCCGCAATAACGAATCGCTTATCTTTACGCTTAGTAATCGCATCACACACGTCATACATATCGCTATGAATAGCTGCAGTTTCTTCTATCGTTTCATGCGGTCGATCATCGCTGAAATTACGGATAATATTTCCGGCATCATTGCCAGGATTGCGTTCGTCGGAAAAGTATTCATATGCGAAGTGTGCTACGTCTTGCTCACCTTTTATGATCGATTCCAGGCGCTCGCTTTCCCGGTCCATCGCTATGAGTTGCGATTGTTCCTGGCTTGTTAGCTTGCTTTTTCCTGCTTTCTTGGCCAACGCTTGGATAGCGCGACGTAGCTGTTTTAATCGTGCTTTACGTTCGCTCATATTCATATTAGTTAGCACCTCCCGCGATCAATAAGTCGGCAATTTCTTCGCGAGCTTCTGCAGCAACGCGTTGATGTTCTGCGTCACCTGTTATTTGGTACATAATCGCTGATGAGACTAATTTTCGTGCTGTAGTCGTCGCTGGCGTCTCCTTCATTTGATTTAGTGCCGTTAAATCCTCTTGCAAGGCTGCTATAGTTTCTCCGTCTGCGGAACCTAATGCCGTTGTAAATGCTGCTAAAATTGTGTGTGTTGAAATTGCTTTTAAATTGTCTCTAGTCATATTCCCATCCCCTTTTTCAATATAAAAAGACAAGCGCTAATGCGCCTGTCCGTTTGTTTTTATCTGCACGTCCTAGCCGGTTTGTGTCCTTTCTCTCTCTATCATCTTCGCTAATTTGTATGCGATATCTTCGATGTCAGCATCTTCGCGAATGATAATGTGGTCCGCTAATTTTGCGATAGTAATTCCGCCGCCCGAGCGTCCTTCGTCATAAGCCTTTGCTTCTTGCGCAGTAAGAATTTTTTCATTTTTATGCATCGAGGCTACATACCCGTTATAGGGTACCGCGTCTAGGCCGTGATAGTGCGAGCCGTCCGGTTTACCTCCTTTTTTACCATCTCCTGCACCGATTAAACCGCCCACGAAGTTTACTCCTGCGCTAATCCCGTTCGTAATCCAATCCGGTAATTTAGCTTTGCCGATAAATCCGATGAATTCTTTTACATGGCCGTAAGCTGTCGATATCCATCCGCTGAGTGTTTCAAACCAGCCTTGTACGGTTGATAGAACTCCGGAAAATTCATCGAACGCATTTTTAACGCCTGTTAGGATGAAGTCGACTAGTGGCGCTAATACGTTATCCCACATCCATTTCATTACGGTAGATAAAGCCTCGAATCCTATAGCAAGTAAAGAGAGAATCGGCTGAGCAATCGCCCACATAGTCGAGAATAGCTGCACTAAAAACGAAATCGCCGGAGCAATAACGTTATTGAATACGATCATTGCAACATCACCGAGAATTTGCAGCATGTTCCAGAATCCGCTCAGATATGGCTCGATAATCGACCACGCATTCGAAATTATGTCGGACACCGTAGACCATGCTTGAGAAAATGCTGCTTTTAAGCGCTCAAAAATAGGCATAAATTGCGCTATTTTCTCGGAGATATACGACTTAACTTCTTCAAACTTCGTTTTGAGTGTTTCGAATGATCCTTCGCCGAAGATTTTATCGAATAATCCACCTACGCCGCCTTTTTTAAAGGCATTTGTTAGCTCGGAAACTTTCGTTTTGATTCCGTTAATAACTCCGTTAATTTTTTCAGCTATATCAGGAGGAAATAGTGCTTCGATTAAGCCACTTGTGCCGCCAGTTTTAAATGCGGACCACAGCTCCTTCACCTTACCGACAATTCCGTCGATAGCTCCTCGGAAGGTTTCGCTATTGTCATAGAGCGCTTTGAATCCGACTGCAGCTGCAGATATTCCCATTGCTATTAATGAGATTGGATTGGTCAATGCAGCGAGGACTCCAACGATAGCGAGAGCCCCGACGAAAACAGCTAGTGAGCTTGCAACTGCCGTAATAGGCTTTCTCCATTTGATGAAAACGTCATACAAGGCGATTGCCTTATCCGTGATATTACCTAGAAAATTCCCCAGTTGATCGCTAATCTTTTTAACGTCCAATTTATCGATTGAATCGTTAATACGTTTTAAAAAATCTCCTAATTTTGTATTTGATTTATCACCGGCGTCACGGAACAGTGTACCTACCCGTTCCTTAAGGCTGTTCCATCGCCCAATTGTTGTCGATCCCATAGCCTCAACCGTTTTTTCAGTGATGTTCATCTTATTTAACGCTTTATCTATTCCCGCCAGTTGCTCCTCGAATGAACCGCCTTTAACGTCGTTTAAAATGTTTTTATCAAGGTTAAATACATCCCGTAGACTGATTGTATCGCCCGAATTTAACTCACGAAGTCCCCTAACGGCATCGTCGATTGTTTTCGTTGGATCACTAGCAACAAGACGCTCGACAAGTTTCCACGATTTTTCAAGTTGTCCCATATCTTTAGTTAGAGTAAGAAGGCCTTTGGAGCCCGCAAACATGTCCCCCGAGTTAAGCAACGGACTATCAATGGCGATTTTATCAACCATCTTCATATATTGCTTAGTCGCACCGTCGTCCTGGAATGCGGCTTGAATAATCGCTTTACTTTGCTCGAATTGAGCAGCTTGTCCGATGGTAGCATTCAGTAATTTCGCAGCTCCATTCGCCCCTATATAAGCGCTGGCGAGTCCGACAAGCGTACTTTGGAGCCCGCCGAACGAAGCGCTTAAACCATTTGTCCCAACATGTAGTCGGCTAACGCTTGCAGAAAAGCCGTTCATACGATTTGACGTTGAGGATACCGCACTACCTAGCCGGTTGACTGCAGCTTGAGATCGCGAAACGCTCTCTCCCGCGGAACGACTAGTTCGATTCATACGGTCCATCATCTGCGTGATTTGTCTAAGGCGACTTGTGCCTTGGTCGCGAACTCGGAATACAGCCGTCAAGTTTACTGCCATCGACTAATCACGCCCTCTACGTTGTGCTAGCCTTTTTAATCGACTAAACTCTTTAGCGACTTCATTTCCGTGCCTACGCGTTAGTTTTGCGTCTGATTGCTTTCCAGTAGAACAGTATCTAATCGCAGAATTTACGGTCAAGATTACTAATCGTTTTAAATTTTTGTGCACTTCTAGTTGAGTCGCTTTCACTTCCATTTCAAGTGCTTTTAACTTTGGCAACATCGCCTCACGCTTACTTGCGTCTGCCTTTAATAAAACTCCGGCTAGTAATGTGGCATTTGTTAAAATTTCTGCTTCTCTATCTGCGTTATTCATTCGCACTCTCTCCTTTAAACACAAACAAAATAAAAAAGACGCCCTATTCAGAGCGCCTTCTACTACCTTTGTTTACGTTCTAATTCTTTTCGTTGTTTTTCTTCTTCGTCCATTACAACCATTTCTGACGCATACATAAACATCCTGTAACGTTTATCCTTCATCGCGTAAACTTCATGCGGTGGAATGTGGTGATTTTGGAAAATGCGGTGCAGCAAGTACGCCTCGCCACCCGCCCTAATTAGTTTTTTACTTCTTCAACCTCATCCTCGTCGTCAAATCCTGATAATGATAATACTGCAGTCTGTAAAACCATGATTTCACCGGCTAACAACGCTTTTTGAACACATTCGCCGGCATCAGAAGCTCCGAAATGCTCTAACATTTGCTTATCTGCGAAGTTCGGTTCGACAGTCGCCTTAACAATAAGTAATCGCGATACTTCTTCTTCATTAACTTTTAACTCCGTTTTCTTTCCGTTCTTAGTCGGATAAGTAGCTTGTGCACGAATCTTATCGATGTCCTCGCCTGTTAGCGCTTTGATAGTAATAGAGTCGCCTAGACGTTTAATAAAAACCTTTTCCGTAATTTCTACTGCTGGCTTTGCTCCTAAAAATGAATCTAAAATTGTCATTTAATCGTCTCCCATTCGTTTTTTATTTGTGAAAATATAAAAAGCCACAACGTCGAATTAAAACGTCATGGCTTTCGTGATTCGGTTTATTATGCGTTCACTGGTTTAATTGATCGCGATGTGATAGCTGGCGGATGCGAATCTTTCGGTTGTTTTGCTTGCTCCGCGATTAGTTCCAATCGTCGCTCGAACGCTGCCTTGACTGCAATATAACGCTCTACATAATAAACTCCAGCGCAAGCTGCTTTGTCTGCCAAGAAAGCTAAGTTATGTGCGTCGATTTTTTCGTCTGAAATATCGACTTTTGATATATCTAAGTCGTCAGGTAATTTTTCTTTTAATAGATTATCTTCCTTAATCACTGCTGTTCCATCTTCTTGGTAATAAATTTCAATCATACATTTATCGTCTCCATTCGTTTTTAGTGAAAATATAAAAGGCGGAACTAAGTCCGCCCTAATCGTTATTCCATTACATGCGTTCCAGCCATGCCTCCAAACGTCTCAACCTCTCCGTCAAGGATTGCCAGCCCATTTTCCGGTTCGTTAATGTGGTTTGCGATTGAGCCGATATATGTTTTTACAGTGTCGTGCTGAGGCGATCCGTCGCGGAATAGTTTGATGTCACCGCCATCGCTAAAGTACGCTAGTACCTCGTTAGCCTTCGTAACCTCCGGCGTAGTAGCCTTTGCCTGAACGCTAGAATAAATGTATCTTAATGCCTGTTTATGCTTTGGGCTGTCATCGATAGCAGTTACTGTCTTGATAAGCGAAGGGAACTCTTTTTGTAGTTCTGCAGCGTAATATGGTTCGTCATATTTTGATTGGAAAGTATCAATTGCTTTAATTGCTGTATCTACGTTTGTATTAAGCATGATTGACGTCTGTAAGGCTGACAGCTCCTGTTCAAACAACTTAACGTCTACTGCACTAGACGGCTGTTTAATAGCATCTGTTTTCATCTTTTTAGCAAGTGCCGTAGCTTCTGCAGCAACCTTCGCATATGTAGCTTTTTCTTTTGCTACAACCCCAAACACTTCTCGAGCAGCCTCTCGCTTAAACTCCTCTACCTTTACCTTTTTACCTTGAGGCGTAAGATGTTGGTCATTTCTAATCTTGGCAAGTGGATCATTCATACCTTCTCTCAATTGAGTAGCGATCGTTGTAGCAAATTTCGATTTAATTTCGTAACCTTGTTCAAATAGCTCGCTTAATTTTTGGATTGTCATAATTTTCATTTCCCCTTGTCTTTTTAATTATTTTTTATTGTAAAGCGTCGGCTAGCGATTGAATTTCTTCGGTTGCTGCAGACACTTGACGACTAATTGCAAGTAATGCTTCTGCTGCACGTTCAGCCACAGATCGCGACAACTTTCTCTCTCCGCGTTCGATAAAGCCTAGCATGACTGGCGTAATGCCTATGTGCTTTGCTAGTTCTCCTTGTGAGACTCCGAATATTTCGCGATAATATTTGATTTGATTTGCTGTTAGTGCCATTTTCATCCCTCCTTTTTGTTAGTAATAAAATAACTACATGCAGTGAAAATAAAAAAGCCGCCCATTATGAGCGACTGCCGAGTTATTTTATTTGCCTTTTTTCTTCTTTCCCAAATATTTAAAATACGCTACTTTGTGACCTTTTTTTGATGCGTGACAACAACTTTCTTAAGCTTGTATAGTCAATTCCCAACTCTTTAGCTGCGTAATCTCTTTTTATAATCGCATAGCCTCGACGATCGCATGAGTACCCATCAAACTTACACATTCTACGGTCCCGATTGATTATTATAATTAACTCACCCACCAACTCACGTTGCTTTTTAGTCAATCTTTCAACCTTGCTGGCACTAAATCCAGGTATTATAGCGTTATAACTATCCGTAGGAAATTGCTTTTTAACATACAATGTTACCGGATCACCAAAACTGTTATGTCGATAGATTCGTTTCATACCATTACGGTGCAGCTCCAACTCACCGAATTTAGACGTTATAGCCTTATTCATGTAAACGATAATCTCACGTTCTGATTTCGATACATCCACATATCCAAGCGCTCGCTCAATCGAAGCGACGATATTTTCACTAACTCCTTTCTCTACTTCTAAACGTCGTTCCTCTCGCTCCATATATCTACGTTTAGCATATTCATAGAACTCCAAAAAATACGGTAGCTCAGTAGCATACAACTCCCGTTTTATTCTATCCATAGAAGCATCTACGCACGCGAATAACGTTGCATCCTGCTTAAATTTCAATAAATATCCATCAAAATCTGTATACTCACACCCGAAGTCAATCCTAAAGTCAATGTAAATCATCGAGAGTAGGCGATTTAATTCCTTTGCAGTTTCGTCTAATCTTTCCCCTATATAATCGCGTAGAGCGCCCTTTTTAAGCCTTCTGACGCGATACCCGATGTAATGTTCCGATCTACCCAACTTCACGTTTACGTGTACCTTACCGTCCTTGAGAGGCAACACTTCTCGCGTTGGGTCTTTACTAAAATCGAAAGTAGCTCCATATAAAATCTCGTCAATAATTAAACGGTCGCCAGTTTGTTGATAGTTTACAATTCTTTGTTTGAAGTCGTTTGTCATCTTCTCATTCATCCCCTTAACAATAGATTCGTCCCTGTGTTGGTATGTTTTTCAGACTAACGTGTCATTCTTTTCACTTTGTTTTTAAGTAATATCAATAATGTATATGTTACTATTGCGAATATCCTAGCGTTTAAATGCGTTAGCATTTATGCGCTAGAAAAGTAGGTCTTTGTAGTAATTCTTTATACGTAATTCTTTATAACGTCTAATAAACAGATTAGCGAATGTTGAAAAACAGACTAACTACGGCTAAAAATCATACTGCATCGCCAGGCTTCCATTTAAACGCATCTTTTCTAGTCCGCAATTTCTCTCGACGAGCCTTATTTCTAGTGATTCGTTTAGCAATTTCCGGTTCGTCAGAGAACGCTCGCGCGAATTCTTCCACTGTCTCGATCAGCGGATTAAATGTATACACGTTATTCCCGTAGTAAGGATGTTTTGTCGCATTAATAACTTGTAACTTCCGCAAGGTTTCGATTGCCTTATCGACGGTACTACGACTGACATTCAATACCAATTCCATCTCGTCAAACGTTGGGAAACTATAACCATATGAACGATTGTAGTTTTTCACTAGATACGTATAAACTAACGCTGTATTTGCATTAAAATCCGGATGTAGCGTGTAAATCTCCATTAATGCGTGAGGCAAGGCGGCCCAACCTTTCGTCTCAAACGGTAACGCTGCTTGTGTAGCTGGAATTGCCGGTGTTTGTTTCGTTGTCTCTGTCATAAATATCTCTCCCTTTGTTTTTGATGTTTAGTTGCACCTCTTATTGTTGGATTGTGTCACGTGACACACTATGCGAGTTGTAATTCACCGTCTGTATAACGTTTTAAAACTCGTTCGCGCCATTCATCGTAATCTGTATCAAAATCGACCACATTCTCTCTATAGTCACGTAATACTTCACACCATTCTTCTGACGCTTTATAAACTTCCCAGCGTTTGTGGCCAGAATCCTCTTTTGCTACGGCATCAAAATATTCCTCAACCACATCGTCGGTTAATTTTTCAATTTCTACGTGTAGTGACGTGTGGCTTGTAAAATTAAGACCTTTTATAAGTAGTGCAATTAGACTTTCCTCGCAAGCAATCCTCTCCTCATTACATTGACGTAGTTCAACATTTTCAATCCCTTGTTTTTCTGCTTCCTTTAACTGCTGAAACTCCCGCAAACTCAAGCGAAGTTTTGTTGACCATTGTAAATCTAGTAAAGCACTAGCAATGAGTTTATAACGCATATCAGATACGTATTGCTCGACGTCCTTCACCGATATTTTTACTCGGTCCTTAAATTCCTTTGTAAAAAGTGATTGGAAGTAGTCGAAGTCACTTTGTTCCCCCTTAATAAGGCGAGGTACGTCAGTAATACTGCACAACTTACTATGAATAGTAAGCAACACCTTCGCATGTCCTTCTGCTAAACGACCCGAGGCAATCCAGTCCTGCACCTCCGGCAATAAGTTTAACAATCGTAATTTTGTAGTTACATACGTACGACTCTTACTAACCTTCTCCGCAATCTGCTCATGCGTGAATCCCATCTCTACGTACTTCATAAACGCCTGTGCTTCCTCAATAGGTGTCATCTGCTCACGCTGTATATTCTCGATTACCGCCAAATGAAACGCCTCTTGTTCGTCAACCTCACGTACTATAGAAGGAATCTCTATCAAACCGGCCATTTGCGCAGCTCTGAAACGTCGCTCTCCTTGCACAATTTCATATTTACCGTCAATCGGGCGGACCATGATCGGCGACATGACACCTTCTACTTTGATTGATTGCGACAACTCCACAAGCGCTTGTTCGTTGAAGTGTTTACGTGGTTGATGCGGATTAGCTTGGATTTCTGTTAGTTTGATTAGTTGCATGTAAATCTCTCCCTTTGTTTGTTTTTGTCCAAATCAATTAAATTTGCGTTTATCTCTTGCAATTCACCCCTACATCATGTATACTGACAATAGAAATTAGATAATTGGGGTAAGGGGAAGTCTGCGCGCAATCAGACATACCACTCCTCATTATATCGGTCACTGCTTGCAGATGTAAAGCAGTTTTTTTGCATTTTCTTAAAATTTTTTCCTCCACTTCCGTTCAGCCTTACTCGCTCTAAGCGTTAAGCCACTTTCAATTCGTTCTAATAAGTTCCTAATAGAAAAACGGCTACTCAGCAAAGTAACCGTCGTATAATCGCAGTTGGCGCTACGATTTCGTTAATAGTCGCTTGTTGGCGCAAGCTCTAGCAAACCCTGTTGGCGCAGGATTAGCGTTATATATGACTCTACTAGTTGGCGCTAGTTGAGCGTTTAACTCTTAGCAATGGATCTCATAAGACGTTCGGTTTCTCTCTTTCTCTTTTCCTAATTCAGTCGCAATTGAATTTTTATAGGCGTTAGTTTCCGACTTGTTGGCGCAAGTAGGATTTGGAAACGTTTCACCGGTGAAACAATTAGGTCTCGGGATGTCGGAATCCCTGGGGACTCGACTTCATACATGTATTTACCGTACTATTTACCGGTATTTCGCTTTGCAGAGCGTCGTACATGTATTCATGAATGTATATTTACCGGCATCAATACCGGTATTACGTTACGAATGACGTTAAATTTGACGTCACAACCAACGTTTTTGTAAGTAATAACGTTAATTTAGGCTTGATTTAACGTCATCCGGAGCAAACTCCATGCGATTTACCGTATCAAATTCCTGTATCAGCGTCCGATACCGTAGTTTTTATGTGAAAATTACGTATTAAGCTGATAATTTCGGTGCTTGCGCTAGAATTGTTAGTAGTTCAATCGTTTCGCAAGTATCAAGTTCTGAAAAAATTAATTTGGCTTCCTCATCCCACTTAAAGAAGATTTCATTATCTCCTATGTGCAAGATTGCATCATCTGCATACCCCGGTTGCCTAAATACTTCTAAATGCACCTGATCCATAATCTGAGTCCTTTCAACGACGTAACTATAGCCTGGCTCAACTTCAACAATCTGCATCTGTGTAATCATAAAACAACCTCCCGTTTAATTTATCACTACAAAAACAAAAACTCCTGTTGCTAAATAAAATGCCGTTGCTACGCAATACCACGTTTTCAAATCATCCTCTGAGCCATCTTCTGCAAAGAAATAATTTTCAACCTTCTGCGCTGTGTGAGCTGCTTGTTGCGTAAGTAGTTTTACATACGATTTGATATAACTACGCTCAAATGACTGTGCCGACGGTTTACGAGCCGTTGATTGCCTCATACGTTTGTACCTCGCACAATTCCGAACTCTTTTCCTTCGACGATAATTGCGGAATACCAATCGTTGATAATGATCGTAACTTGTTCGCTTAGCTTAATTGTCATACGCTCTTACCTCCGTTTGTTTTTCTTCTTGATTCTAATATATCGCATATGCGATATAACGTCAACCCTTATTTACGAATAAGTCATAAAACGATACAATCAGGGTATAATAGTAACGAAGGGAATGGTAGTAATGAGAAAAATACATATTAAACTTGCTGACATACTAAAAGAAAGAGACATGACACAGGCGCAAATTGCGAAACTAGCTGATATTCGACCTAATGCAATTTCAAATCTATGTAGAGGCTATGTGGATCGCCTATCAATCGAACATTTAGAAAAGTTATGTGAGGCACTACAATTGGCGAGCATAAACGATTTAATTGAATTAGAACCAAACAAAAAAGACGACGGCCAATAACGG
Source organism: Lysinibacillus sp. NPDC097214 (assembly GCF_050277945.1). Classification (NCBI taxonomy): domain Bacteria; kingdom Bacillati; phylum Bacillota; class Bacilli; order Caryophanales; family Bacillaceae; genus Lysinibacillus; species Lysinibacillus sp. NPDC097214. Next base: position 2,826 of record NZ_JBNNSS010000025.1, on the reverse strand, counting down.
CTATCGTCTCTCTTTTTATTTACTTTGCTTTTTATGCGATTTCTTTTTCTGTAATGGAATACCAGATTCATTTGCGTGATTAATAATTTTCTCGGCCAGTTCTGCAGCCAATTCTTTTTTCGATTTACCCATCGTGCCACCTCCGAAAAATACATTGTACAAGCAGTATCGCCAGGCTCCTAAAATTTTAATCATAAGAGCCTCTCCCACGACGTACGATAGTGGTGTAACGACAGGAGAACAGTGTCACAAACATAAAACGGCTTTGGGAGGCGAGAAAGTGCAAAAGGGAAGTGCAAGAAAGGTCCGTGCGGATAAAAAACGAGATGTGAGGCCAACTGTTCCGATCGAATTAAAAGACACAATTTATCGTATTAGCTATGTTATCGATACGCCCGTTAAGGACATCGTTGAGACAATTTGTTTATTTGGACTTGATTCGAGGAAGGTCATCACCCACCTATCCGAAAATTTCAAACGTAATGTAAGGTTCCACAACACTCTTTTTTTGGGCGATATTAATAAACCGTCAGTGCAACGACTTAAGCCTGGGACTCGAACAGAACGGATCAGCACTAGACTAAAACAGCCCGACTACGAAAATCTAGTAACACTCGCATTTGCACTCGATGTAACACCTTCGCGAGCTTGTTCTTTACTACTTGACGCTAGTATTCGTCACAGTGACTTCGTAAATAGTTACTTCCAACAACATTTATCCGAAACTCTTAATTTCAATAGGATGGTAGAGTTAAAGAAGATTATTAGCTTTATAAATACGAACAGTCCTTACGACGAATCGGTATCTTGGCTCGCATTGGTATCCTATATTTATGCGGAAATAAAAGATAGTGCAGTCTCTTTCAATGACACGCTTCACGATTTTATCGACAAATGGAAGTAATATAACAAGGTATATTAAGGTTCTTTTAAAATCAACCACTAATTTCCTTCCTTTTCAGTGGTTGATACTTTTTATATTCCCTTTTCTGGCATCTAGGTTATGATATTGTTTGATTATTTTAACTTAAGATTTAGATAATCTCTTAGTGCTTTCTGCTGATCTTTTGATAGCAATATTTCATCTACATCAGAATGTATTCCTTGCTTAAAAGTTTGCGTTAATCTCATATTACCGAATTCGTCATTTTCTGCTTCTAGTTTAAAATCGTTATCTTCTAAAATAACATTCTTCACAGCGCTTCCCCTCACTCTCATTATTGAATCGTGAACGTTACTTTCCGAACAATCGCGACCAAAACGAAGGAGCCGGCTTTTCTAGCTGCTTCCGTTCCATTTCTACAATTTGTTCGGAAAGTTTTGCAATAGTTTCGGATTGCTCCGCGATCTGCTTCGTCTGTTCCTCTAGCTTTTCCGATTGGCGCTGCAGCTTATCGTCGATGGCTGACTGAAACTCAATCATTAGCTTATCACGATCATGAAGCTCTCCTCTTAATGCGTCAATTACCGCCAGAGCTTGCGCTACTACGCGTTCGGCGTTGTCGTTATCTTGCTGTACTACGGGAATATTCGCGTCATTTGTTGCGACAACTTGCGATATTTTAGGCGCAAGAATAGCGCTTATATCAATATCCGATGACATAACGAAACTAGCTGCTTCTTCTAACGGCATTGATTTCTCTCGGTTTAGGTGTTGCATGGCGCGTAAAATGTTCACGTCTGTTTGCGAATATTCGCGATGATTTCGAGTGTTACGATACAATTGCAGTCCGTTTTGCTCCAGCAATGCTGCATAATGTTTCAGATTAGTAGTCGAAAAACCTAATGTATTTGCTACTTCTTTGGCTGTTAGTCGATCATTATCGGTTGTCACAGTTAATCACGCTCCTTTAGCCAGTCATAAAACGGAACTTTCGACGTCTCAATCGGACGCTTGTCCGAAGGAATTGGCGCTACTACATCATATTGTACAGCTTTTTCTAACGCAGCTGAGAACGCAGCTACTATATTTTCAAACACATAACCCTCTGCGAGTTGCATTGCAATAGAATGAACGATATCTTTTGCTTTACTGAAACGTTTAGCATCGCAATCTGAGCCTATACGCAAGGCTAGGACGTGTCTTACGGCTTTGATAGACTTATGGTAAGGCATTTCGTTTAAGACGTCATAGAGAGCGATTTGAAAGGAATTAGAAGCATATTCTAATACATATTCTCGGCTTGGCGTCGATTCTTTTTCTATTTCCTCTTTAACAGCGTTAGCGACCCCACTTATATACTTATCTTTTACTTGTTTAGAAATAAAAGAGATATTAAGGTTAGGACTTTGTTTTTCACTATCAACACTTACTGCGCCAACGGATTGTGCTTCTTTCTGTTCGGCAATCGGTTCAGCATTTAGTTGAGCAAGTTTGTAGTCAGAAAGCGAAAATACCTCGCGCATAATCTCTCGGAAGTTGTCGTGTTTTTTATCGACGAATATGTACTTTCCAGCGCCTCCACGCGACTTTATCAACCTAGCAACAATATACTCGCCAGTTTCCTTTAACGCCCTCACAGCGCTCGTAACGGTCCTTACGGACACACCACAACGCTCAGCTAATTTATCTGCGCCAACTTTTGCGATTCCGGCTGCAGACGTGATGTAAAGAATATGATCCAGGACATCGCGTTGCTTATTCGGAAAGGCTTCGTCTAGCATGATGTTTCTTTCTTCTAGCGATGATCGTAGTGCATTAAGTCTGCTACGCTTGGCCGTTGTAGTAGGTCGCTCCGTTGTATAAGTTAGATAAAATTGTACTCGTTGATTTGTTGCCGTTAATGTTCTCATAGTCGTTGCCTCCAGTTTTTGCGGAAACAAAAA
>NZ_JBNNSS010000024.1:0-28075 GCF_050277945.1 Lysinibacillus sp. NPDC097214 | reverse complement strand
CACACCCGTTCCCATACCGAACACGGAAGTTAAGCTCTTTAGCGCCGATGGTAGTTGGGGGCTTCCCCCTGTGAGAGTAGGACGTCGCTAGGCAAAGACAGTCAGCTGTGTGCTGGCTGTTTTTTTTTTTTGAAAAACCTTAATAATTTATCAATAATTCCACAAAACTTGCTTAAAATAAGAAGAGCGTAACTGCTATTTATATAATAAATGTAGATAAAATTAAAAAGTCTATATTTTCTTCCGTGTAAAAAAGGGAGAAAAGGCTATCATTAATGCCACTTGGAAAAATCTGAATTGTCTTTCTTTTATAAGTTTCTTGACAGTAGCTTAGCACGTTGTTAATCTTACAATTAATATTCTTTTAACTATAGGAGGACGTTACGAAAATGTGGGAAACTAAATTTGCCAAAGAAGGTTTAACTTTTGATGATGTATTATTAGTACCAGCTCATTCAGAAGTATTACCGAAAGATGTTGATTTATCAGTTCAACTAACACCGAAGATTAAATTAAATATTCCAATGATCAGCGCAGGCATGGATACAGTTACAGAATCTAAAATGGCAATTGCTATGGCACGTCAAGGTGGTATCGGTATTATCCATAAGAACATGTCGCTCGATGAGCAAGCTGAGCAAGTAGAAAAAGTAAAACGTTCTGAAAATGGTGTTATCACAAACCCATTTTTCTTAACTCCGACTCACCAAGTTTTCGATGCTGAGCATTTAATGGGTAAATACCGAATTTCTGGTGTACCAATCGTTGATAGTATGGAAAACCAAAAGCTAGTAGGAATCATTACAAACCGCGACTTGCGTTTTATTTCTGACTATTCTTTAAAAATTGAAGATGTTATGACAAAAGAAGATTTAATTACAGCTCCTGTTGGAACGACTCTTGAGGATGCTGAAAAGATTCTTCAACAATATAAAATCGAAAAGCTACCAATTGTAGATGAAGAAGGTAAATTAACTGGATTAATTACAATTAAAGATATCGAAAAGGTAATTGAGTTCCCTAACGCTGCAAAAGACATACATGGTCGTTTATTAGTAGGGGCAGCAGTTGGTGTTTCAAAAGATACGATGATACGTATTGAAAAGCTTGTTGAAGCACAAGTAGACATCGTAGTAATTGACACAGCTCATGGTCATTCTGAGGGTGTATTACAAACAATTCGCTCTATCCGTGAATCTTATCCAGAGCTTGAAATTATCGCTGGTAACGTGGCAACAGCTGAAGGTGCACGCGCATTATTTGAGGCTGGTGCAGATGTAGTGAAAGTTGGTATTGGACCAGGATCTATTTGTACTACTCGTGTAGTAGCTGGTGTAGGTGTACCACAAATTACAGCTGTTTACGATTGTGCAACAGTAGCACGTGAACTTGGTAAAACAATTATTGCTGATGGAGGCATTAAGTATTCTGGTGACATCGTAAAAGCTCTTGCAGCGGGTGGTAATGTTGTAATGCTTGGTTCACTTCTTGCAGGTACTTCTGAATCTCCTGGTGAAACTGAAATCTTCCAAGGTCGTCGCTTCAAGGTATACCGTGGTATGGGTTCAATTGGAGCTATGGAAAAAGGCTCAAAGGATCGTTATTTCCAAGAGGATGCGAAAAAATTAGTACCTGAAGGTATTGAAGGTCGTCTTCCTTACAAAGGACCTCTAGCGGATACTATTTATCAACTGATCGGTGGTATTCGTGCAGGTATGGGCTATTGCGGTTCAGCTAACCTTGAGTTCTTACGTGAAAATGCTCAGTTTGTTCGAATGACAGGTGCAGGTCTACGTGAATCACATCCACATGATGTACAAATCACAAAAGAATCACCAAACTATTCGATGTAATATATTACTAGCAACTTTTATGCTCTCGAATCGTCTACAAAGATGACACGAGAGCATTTTTTTATGATAGAGAGTGCGCACGGACATTACTATATATGATAAAATGTCGAGGACAAGAATATTTTTTGGAGGGCTTTAAAGGTGAAAAAGACAATGAACACTGTTATACGCTTACTCCTAATTCCTGTTTTGTTATTTAGTGTTTTAGCAGGTATTCCAGCGAAGGCAAATGCAGAAACAGATTTAGGACTACACGTGGATGCTGCAATTTTAATTGATGCAGATTCAGGAAAAATTTTATATGAACAAAATGCAGATACTTCACTAGGTATTGCAAGTATGACAAAAATGATGACTGAATATTTGTTATTGGATGCAATTAATGCAGGTACAGTTAAATGGGATCAAGAATATCACGTAACTGAATATACGTATAAAATGTCTCAAAACCGTGCATTAAGTAATGTACCATTGCGTAGAGATGGAACTTACAAAATTAAAGAATTATATGAGGCAATGGCAATTTACTCTGCAAATGCTGCTACAGTAGCTATAGCAGAAACAATTGCGGGTACTGAAACTGAGTTTGTAAAGCTAATGAATAAAAAAGCAGAAGAGCTTGGTCTTACAGGCTATAAATTCGTGAACTCTACTGGTCTTAACAATGCAGATTTATTTGGTATGCAGCCAGCTGGTACTGGGCCAAATGATGAAAACGTAATGCCGGCTAAATCTGTAGCTAAATTAGCATATCATTTACTAAAAGATCATCCAGACGTATTAAAAACATCTAAAATTGCAAAAAAGACGTTCCGTGAAGGTACAGAAGATGCAATTAAAATGGCTAACTGGAACTTTATGCTACCTGGTTTAATATACCAATATCAAGGTGTTGACGGATTAAAAACAGGTACAACAGACTTTGCGGGTCATTGCTTTACAGGTACAGCAGAACGCAATGGTACACGTTTAATTTCTGTAGTTATGAAGGCTGTAGGAGAGGATCCAAAAAAAGCGCGCTTCGATGAAACAGCTAAATTGTTTAACTATGGTTTCTCACAATTCTCGAAACAAGAAATTATTCCTGCGAACTATAAGTTTAAAGATCAAGAAACAGTAAAAGTTACAAAAGGTAAAGAAAAGAATGTAGCGATTGCTGTTAAAGAACCAGTTTCATTTATGGTCAAGTCATCTGAGAAAGATTTATATAAACCTAAACTAGTATTAGATAAAAAGAGTCTTGAAGCAGAGGTTAAGAAGGATACAGTTGTTGGGAAGGTAGTTATTGAGCGCTCAGAGGGCACAGATTACGGTTTTATTGACGGTAAGGACCTGAAAGCCGATGTTGTCACAACAGAGGCTGTGGAGCGTGCTGGCGGTATCTCTTTATTCTTCCAAGGTATTGGTAGCTTCTTCGGAAACTTATGGAGCAGCATTACTGACTTTGTCGGTGGCCTATTTTAATAATTAACTTAAAGAACACGTAGATGTTTTCAAACATCTCGTGTTCTTTTTCACGTTTTTTCGCTCTAGTGCATACGCTATTAGGCGAAAGGATGTGGCTAAATGTGTGGCATTACAGGATGGTCTAGTTTTCAAAAGGATTTAAGAACAAGTAATGAAATTCTAAAGTTAATGACGCAAACGTTAAATAAACGAGGGCCTGATGATGAAAATATTTGGTGTAGTGAGCATATTGCATTTGGCCATCGTCGGCTAGCTGTCATCGATTTAATCGGTGGGAAGCAACCGATGAAAAAAGTACATGATGGTGCAAACTATGTCATTACATATAATGGCGAGCTTTATAATACAGAAGAAATAAGGAAAGAGCTTCAAAATCGAGGGCATGTTTTTACAACACATTCAGATACGGAAGTATTATTAACTGCTTATATTGAATGGAAAGAGCAGTGCGTTGATTTTTTAAATGGAATTTTCGCCTTTGGTATATGGGATGAACAATCACAATCTCTTTTTTTATGCCGAGATCGACTAGGTGTAAAACCTTTGTTTTACACTGAACAACAAGACGGCTTGCTTTTTGCATCCGAGGTGAAAGCATTATTAGCTCATCCATTGATTAAAGCAACTGTTAATACGGAAGGGCTAGCAAATATTATGGCTGTAGGGCCGTCTAGAATGCCCGGAAAGTCACTTTTTCACAATATTAATGAGCTACGTCCAGGATATGCAATGCGTTTCTCTAGAGAGGGTATACGAGTTTGGCAGTATTGGCAGTTACAAAGTAAACGACATGAAGAGTCATTAGAGGAGACGATCGATCATGTCCGTTTTTTGCTAACGGATGCTATTGAACGACAACTTGTTTCAGACGTACCGATTTGTACATTTCTTTCAGGCGGATTAGATTCCAGCATTATTACTGGAATTGCAGCAAACAGGTTTCGTGAACAAAATAAAGGTATGCTCCATACGTATTCTATAGACTATGAGGATAATGAACGCTTCTTTAATCCACATGCTTTTCAAACATCAACAGACACGTATTGGATTCAAAAAATGACAGATACCTTTAGTACAACACATCATGCTGAGGAAATTTCTCAGCAGCAAGTAATCGATTGGTTAGTAGAATCTGTCGTTGTTAGAGATTCACCGGGGATGGCAGATGTAGATTCATCGTTATTATGGTTTTGTCGAGAAATAAAAAAGGACTTTACCGTTGCACTCTCGGGTGAATGTGCAGATGAAATTTTCGGCGGCTATCCATGGTTTACAGAAACGACAACAGGTTTTCCTTGGATTCGTTCATTGTCTGAAAGATCAACAATGTTACAAGAGCGGTGGCGTAAGAAATTAACAGTTGAATCATTTGCACAACAAGCATATTCGGAAACAATTGCTGAAGTACCATATCTTGATGGAGAGAGTATTGAGGAAGTAAGGCAACGTGAAATGTTTTATTTGAATATGGTATGGTTTATGCAAACATTGCTGGAACGAAAAGACCGTATGAGCATGGGGGCGAGTCTTGAAGTTCGTGTTCCATTTGCAGATCATCGACTTGTGGAATATGCGTGGAATATTCCTTGGGAAATGAAAAATTTAGGCGGTATAGAAAAGGGTTTGCTTCGTAAGGCAATGCAACATTTATTGCCTGAAGAAGTTTTATATCGAAAAAAGAATCCGTACCCTAAAACGTATCACCCTGTTTATACAGCAGGTGTTCAAAAATGGCTAAGAGAAATAATGGAGGATAAAAATTCAATTCTTCATGAATTATTTGAGCGACAGAAGCTAATAGGGTTAATTGAATCTGGTGGCAGTTCTTTCAAAGTTCCTTGGTATGGACAATTAATGGCAGGTCCACAGCTTTTAGCTTATCTTGGTCAAATTCATACATGGTTTAAACTATATAATATTCAACTAATTGAATCATAATATAAAGAAAACACCTAACAACCTTTTAACGTGGGGTTGATAGGTGTTTTTTCTGTATGTCCCAACAGTTCATTAACTTTTCAATTGAAAGTTCAATTTCATGTACAGGTATGCCTCCAAAACCTAGTAAAAATTGAGCTTGTGGGGGTGCGGAGTGATCCAGGCGATAATCAGATAGTGGATAGATTTTGATTTCCGCATTGGAGGCAAGCTGCTGTAATTGCTTTTCGGACAAAGTATGCTGTACATCGAGTAAAATATGCATTCCTGCTTGCTCACCAGTAATATTAATTTGATTAGAATAGTTTTCTAAAATAGAAGTAAGTTTTTCATGTTTTTTTCGATAAACCTTCCTCATTCGATTTAAATGCTTTGCAAAATGGCCATCACGCATAAAATTAGCTACGATATGTTGATCAAAACGGGGTACCGTTGATGAATAGTAATTAAACACATCATTATAAGTAGCAAGTAATTTTGGTGGTAGTACAAAATAAGCAACACGCAAGGACGGCATTAATGATTTTGTAAATGTACTCATATAAATGACTTTATCATTTCGATCTAATGCATGAAGTGCAGGAATTGGTTTTCCAGTATAACGAAATTCGGAATCATAATCATCTTCAATTATGTATCGAGAGGAGCTTTGTGCGGCCCAATTTAAAGCCTGTGCACGTCTTGTAGCAGATAATACTGCCCCAGTAGGGAATTGGTGTGATGGCGTGATATAGACAACGTCAGCACTAGTTTTTTCGAGCTCATGAATGACAATTCCTTCATCATCGACCGCAATTGGATAGACTTTTCGTTTATGCTGGGAAAACATACGATGCACAGCTGGATATCCTGGGTTTTCAAGTGCAAAGCAAGTATCGTCACCAAAGAGGCGCAATATCATTGGTAGAAGCTGTTCTGTTCCTGAGCCGATGACAATTTGCTCGGGACTACAAACAACCCCGCGTGATTGAAATAAATAATTAGCAATCTCCGTTCGTAAAGGTAGTTCTCCCTGAGGCTCACCTGTTAATAATAATTCCTTTGAGGCATCATCAAAGAGCTCTTTCGCATATTTCCGCCATGTTTGAAATGGGAAAGCATCAATATCGATAGAACCAAGATTAAAATCTATCTTGTACGATTTTTTCTTAGCTTGTTCGTGTATAGACGCTATTGTGTCCTGCTGAATGTATGGAAGCTCGTCAATTTCCTCTACAAAATAACCGACGCGAGATTTAGACATAATATAGCCTTCTGCAAGTAGCTGTGCATATGCAATTTCAATAGTTGTTTGAGAAATATTCAAAAAATCGGCTAATTTTCTTTTTGATGGTAATTTTTCTCCTACTGCAATTTTCTTTGAAATAATAGCTTCTTTAATGCCGCTATAAAGCTGGTCATAGAGCGGTTTTTCACCATTTTTTTCTAGTTGAAATAATAGCATGTCCATGTGCATTAATCCTCCTGACCTTATGGTTATTTTATAAACTGGATATTTTTATATGGTCAATTTCCATTATACTAAATTTCATCATAAAGGTGGAGGTTAGAAATCATGAGACAAACAGGTACAGAATTAGTGAAGCGCGGAATGGCAGAAATGCAAAAGGGTGGCGTCATTATGGATGTTATTAATGCAGAGCAGGCGAAAATTGCGGAAGCAGCAGGAGCTGTAGCTGTCATGGCATTAGAACGAGTACCATCAGACATTCGTAAGGCGGGTGGTGTAGCGCGTATGGCGGATCCTCGTATTATTGAGGAAGTCATGGGGGCTGTATCCATTCCTGTAATGGCTAAAGCACGTATTGGACATATTGTAGAAGCAAGAGTGTTAGAAGCAATGGGTGTTGATTATATTGATGAAAGTGAAGTATTAACTCCAGCAGATGAGGAGTTCCATTTATTAAAAAGTGATTATACAGTGCCTTTTGTTTGTGGGTGTCGTGATTTAGGAGAAGCAGCACGACGCATTGGCGAAGGGGCTTCCATGCTACGAACTAAAGGGGAACCAGGGACTGGTAATATTGTAGAAGCTGTTCGCCATATTCGTAAAGTGAATGCGCAAGTACGTAAAGTAGTTGGTATGACAGAGGACGAATTAATGACAGAGGCTAAATTGCTAGGAGCTCCTTTTGAATTATTAAGAGAAATTAAGGGTCTTGGTCGTTTACCAGTCGTGAATTTTGCAGCAGGTGGAGTTGCTACGCCAGCGGATGCAGCATTAATGATGGAGCTTGGAGCTGACGGTGTATTTGTCGGTTCTGGTATTTTCAAATCAGAAAACCCAGAGAAATTTGCTCGTGCAATTGTTGAAGCCACTACACATTATAAGGACTACAAGCTAATTGCTGAGATTTCAAAAGAGCTAGGTGTTCCGATGAAAGGCATCGATATTGCACAGCTTAGTCAAAATGAGCGTATGCAAGAGCGAGGCTGGTAAGATGAAGCGAATTGGTGTTTTAGCATTACAGGGAGCGGTGCGAGAGCATGTGCAAATGTTAGAGTCTCTCGGATGCGAAGCTGTCTTAGTAAAACAAAGAAGTGATTTAGAGAAGCTTGATGGACTTGTCTTACCTGGTGGAGAAAGCACAACGATGCGGAAATTGCTGAATCGATATGAGCTATTAGAGCCAATTCGCACACTAGCAAAGCAAGGTTTACCGATGTTTGGAACATGTGCAGGATTGATTTTATTAGCAAAGGAATTAGTGAATTATGAGTCACATTTAGCTGTAATGGATGTTGCAGTGGCACGAAATTCCTATGGACGCCAAGTGGATAGCTTTGAAGTGAAGCTCGACATACCTGAAATAGGTGCTGCCATTCCGGCTGTTTTTATACGTGCTCCACATATTGTTTCCGTAGGTGAAGGTGTTAAAGTATTAGCAGAGCATGACGGGAAAATCGTGTTAGCAAAAGACGATCATTTTCTAGGCTGTTCCTTCCATCCTGAATTAACGTCAGATACACGTATTCTTGAATATTTTGTATCTTCTATGGTATAACTTGCAAAATATCATTTCATATAGTACAGTATGGATAAAATTTAAATAACTGAACACGATGATGGGAAGTAGTAGCAAGCACGTTTTTTTTAGAGAGTCAGCGGGTGGTGGAAGCTGATAAAAGCACTTGTGAATCCGTCCTGGAGTTGCGCAGTCGAAGTGAATGAAGTAGGCTGTCGCCGGCTGAAATGCCGTTATGAAATAAGTGGATTAGACAAAGTACAAAGTGTCTAGTCAATTAGGGTGGCAACGCGGGTAGCTCTCGTCCCTTTCTGGGGATGAGGGCTTTTTTGTGTTTTTACTAACTATTTTCCCATCATTAAGAATCTACTGGAGGTATGACGATGTTAGATATTAAACGCGTGCGCGACAATTTCGCGGGAATTAAAGAAATGCTATTAACACGTAATGAGGATTTAGGAAACTTAGACGATTTTGAACAATTAGATGCAAAGCGTCGTGAATTAATTGCAAAAACAGAAGAGCTTAAAGCTGAGCGCAATAAAGTATCTGAGCAAATTTCTATTATGAAGCGTAATAAAGAAAATGCGGATGAAGTTATTGCACGTATGCGTCAGGTTGGCGATGAAATTAAAGAGCTAGATGTTCAATTAAATGATGTAGAAGAACGCTTTAAAGATATGATGATGCGTTTACCAAACGTTCCACATGAATCTGTACCAGTCGGCACAACCGAGGATGATAATGTAGAGGAATATACTTGGGGTGAGGTACCAACATTTGATTTTGACATTAAAGCACACTGGGATATCGCTACGGACCTACAAATTGTTGACTTTGAACGTGGTGCAAAAGTGACTGGTAGTCGTTTCTTATTCTATCGTGGTCTTGGCGCTCGTTTAGAACGTGCATTAATGACATTTATGATGGACTTACATGCAGAAGAGCATGGCTATGAAGAAATGCTACCACCTGTAATTGTTAATCGTGATAGCTTAACAGGTACAGGACAACTACCTAAATTTGAAGAAGATGTCTTTAAATTGGTTGACACAGATTATTTCATGATTCCAACAGCAGAAGTACCTGTAACAAACTTCTACCGTGATGAGATTTTACCTGTTGAAGCATTACCACAAGGCTTTGCAGCATATAGTGCTTGCTTCCGTTCAGAGGCAGGATCTGCGGGCCGCGATACACGTGGTTTAATTCGCCAACATCAATTCAACAAAGTAGAATTAGTACGCTTTGTAAAACCAGAAGAATCTTATGAACAGCTAGAACTATTAACAGGTCATGCAGAAAAAGTACTACAATTATTAGGGTTACCATACCGTAAACTAAAAATGTGTACAGCTGATTTAGGCTTTACTGCAGCGAAAAAGTACGATTTAGAAGTTTGGATTCCAGCCCAAAATATGTACCGTGAAATCTCTTCTTGCTCTAACTTTGAAGATTTCCAAGCGCGTCGAGCAAATATTCGCTTCCGTCGTGAGCCAAATGCAAAACCAGAGTATGTACACACATTAAATGGTTCAGGTCTTGCAATCGGCCGTACAGTAGCAGCAATCTTAGAAAATTATCAACAAGCCGATGGAAGCGTAGTGATTCCTGAAGTATTAGTTCCATATATGGGCGGTAAAAAAGTAATTGCTCCAAAATAAACGGAGTCAAAAAATGAAAAAACTACTGTTGGAAATTTAATCTCAACAGTAGTTTTTCTTTTAAGAAATAGGGTGAATTTTTTGTTAAAATTCTCCGTTTTCAACAATTAAAGCTTGTCGCGCTTTTTTCTCAGCTTTTTTTCGTTCACGTAAAGCTCGGAAAAAATCGGTTAAGATTTGTCCGCATTCCTCAGCTAAAATCCCTTCTGTTACTTCACATTCATGGTTAAAGCGTGCATCGTTTAATAAACGATAGAGGGAATCTACACAGCCCGCTTTTATATCTCTTGCACCATATACAACTCGTGGCACACGAGATTGTAAAATGGCACCTGCACACATAGGGCAAGGTTCAAGCGTCACATAAAGTGTTGTTTTTTCAAGACGCCAGCTACCTATTTTTTTACAAGCCTCTTGAATAACCATTAGTTCAGCGTGCGTCGTTGCGTTTTGTGTTGTTTCTCGTAAATTATGAGCCCGTGCAATAATCTCTCCATCGTAGACAAGCACAGCTCCTATCGGCACTTCTCCAAGTAAAGCTGCTTTTTTAGCTTCTTCCAGTGCACTGTTCATAAACAATCGGTCTGTTTCAAAAATATCCACTATGATCTCTCCTTATCATTTAGTGTATCTTGCTTAATTGACAATTGCTACTATCAAATATGTCTCGATATCAGTGCCTCTGGATTATTTAAGAAGTTAAAACGTTGACATATCGAAAACAACCATCTATATTTATATATGAACACATGCTCATATATAAATATATAAGTTAGGGGTAAACTAAATGGATGAAAAATTACGAAATACAGAGGTTCATAATAACAATGAACAACATTTAGACGAAGAGACACTATTCGTCGTGTCTCAAACATTTAAAGCTTTAAGTGATCCGACAAGAATTCGCATTTTGAATTTATTATGTACGGATGAGCATTCAGTCAACGACATCGCTGAAATTTTAGATTTAGGTCAATCAACAGTTTCACATCAGTTACGTTTTTTGAAAAATTTACGGTTAGTGAAATATAGAAGGGAAGGCACAACCTTATATTATTCAAAAGATGATGATCACATTATGAATTTGTTAATGCAAGCTATTGAGCATGCTGCACATAGCTAGAACTAATGGAGGGATAAGAAATGGGACATAGTCATGATCACAGCCATGACCATACACATGGCGCAAATAAAAAGGTGTTAATCTTATCGTTTATTATTATTACGAGTTATATGGTTGTTGAAGCGATTGGTGGCTATTTAACAAATAGTTTGGCTCTTTTATCCGATGCAGGACATATGTTAAGTGACTCGATTTCACTAGCAATAGCCTTACTTGCTTTTATATTTGGAGAAAAGTCTGCGAGCTATAGTAAAACATACGGTTATAAACGATTTGAAATTTTAGCAGCGGTATTAAATGGTGTGACTTTAATTTTGATTGCTTTATTCATTTTCTATGAGGCAATAGAACGCTTTGCCAATCCACCAGAAGTAGCAACTACAGGCATGCTAGTTATTAGTACAATCGGTCTTTTGATAAATATTTTAGTGGCTTGGATTATGATGCGTGGCAGTGATACAAAAGATAATTTAAATATGCGTGGAGCTTTTTTACACGTATTAAGTGATATGCTTGGATCTGTAGGGGCCATCGTTGCCGCATTGTTAATAATGTTTTTTGGTTGGGGCTGGGCTGATCCACTTGCGAGTGTTATTGTTGCAGCATTAGTATTAAGAAGCGGCTACTATGTAACGAAGGCTGCTGTCCATGTTCTCATGGAAGGCACACCTTCAAACGTTGACGTTGAAGAGATCGTACAAACTATTGTACAAACAAATGGCGTTCATAGCATTCATGATTTACACATTTGGACAATAACAAGTGGAACAAATGCACTTTCTTGTCATGCGGTTGTCGATGATCAGCTAAAAATTGCGGATGGTGAGCATATATTACGGGAAATTGAACATAATCTTGAGCATAAGGGCATAAAGCATGTAACGATTCAATTGGAAACAGTAGCGCATAAGCATGATCAATCAATTTTATGTACAATAAAAACTGAGCAGTCGAATCATCATCACCATTAATAAAAATATTTAGTTCTTTTTACACTTTGCATACCCTTCGTGGGTATAGTATGATGAGTGTGAGTAGGAGGTGTATTGTATGGAGGATATAGTGAAAGAGGATGTTTGTCATACGGAGGAAGGTATGTCGTGTCGAAAAAGCCATCATCCTGAACGCGTAAAAAAAGATTTAACGACTCGTTTAAATCGAATCGAAGGTCAAATCCGAGGCATTAAAGGGATGATTGACAAAGACGTTTACTGCGATGATATTATTACGCAACTGTCTGCCACACAGTCTGCTTTAAATAGTGTAGCAAAGATATTATTAGAAGGTCATTTAAAGGGATGTGTAGTAGATCGCCTATCAGAAGGTGATGAAGCAGTGTTAGACGAATTAGTAGTGACTATCCAAAAATTAATGAAGAAATAAAATTTTTTTAATAAATATATACCCCTATACAGTATCTAAATTAAAAGGAGAGATATTTTATGCAAAACGTAACTTTAAACGTACAAGGAATGTCATGTGGACATTGTGTAAACTCAGTGGAAAAAAGTGTTGGAGCTTTAGTTGGTGTTGAACAAGTAAAAGTAAACTTAGCTGATGGTTTAGTAGATGTAGCGTTTGATGAAACACAAGTATCTCTAGACCAAATTAAAGAAACAATCGACGATCAAGGCTATGACGTTAAATAATATAAATAGGGTGCTCCTGTAGCACTCTATTATTTTCAATTACACATACCCCTAGTTGGTATGTAGGGAGGAGAAATGATTATGAGTTCAGAAATAAAGGAAGCGAATTTGCAAATTACAGGTATGACATGTGCAGCCTGTGCCACTCGTATAGAAAAAGGTTTAAATAAAATGGATGGTGTAGAACAAGCGACGGTTAATTTAGCTCTTGAAAAATCATCCATTAAATATGATTCGACAAAATTAAGTGAAGAAGATTTTGAAAAGAAAATTGAAGCACTTGGATATGGTGTCATTAAACAAAAAACAGAATTCGACATTACAGGCATGACATGTGCGGCCTGCGCTACACGTATAGAAAAGGGTTTAAATAAACTAGCAGGTGTATCCTCTGCGAACGTAAACTTAGCACTTGAAAGAGCAACTATTGAATTTAACCCATCTGAAGTAACAATTGCAGATATTATTGCGAAGGTTGAAAAATTAGGATATGAAGCGCATCAAAAAGCAGATGAGCAAGAAACAGTAGATCATCGAGAACAGGCCATCAAACAACAGCAACAAAAATTTATTTTATCGGCCATTCTTTCATTACCATTACTTTGGACGATGGTAGGACACTTTTCGTTTACATCATTTTTATATGTCCCTGAATTTTTAATGAATCCGTGGGTACAAATGGTATTGGCTACCCCCGTTCAATTTATCATTGGGAAGCAATTTTATGTTGGGGCATACAAAGCTTTACGCAATGGTAGTGCCAATATGGATGTACTTGTAGTTATGGGAACATCGGCGGCGTATTTTTATAGTGTATATCAAGCCATTATTACTACGGGGTCACATCATGCCCCTCACCTATATTTTGAAACGAGTGCCGTATTAATTACTTTAATTTTATTAGGTAAATTATTTGAGGCAAAAGCGAAAGGTCGCTCATCTGAAGCAATCAAAAAGTTAATGGGTCTTCAGGCAAAAACGGCCATCGTTGTCCGTGACGGTGTGGAGAAAGAAGTAGCATTAGAAGAAGTAGTTATTGGCGACATTATTTTAGTGAAACCGGGTGAAAAAATTCCTGTTGATGGTGAAGTGTTAGAAGGAACAACAGCTGTTGATGAATCAATGTTAACGGGGGAAAGTTTACCTGTTGATAAAAAGCAAGGTGACCAATTATTTGGTTCTACTATTAATAAAAATGGTTTTATTAAAATGACAGCAACTAAAGTTGGGCGCGATACAGCCTTAGCTCAAATTATTAAAGTTGTAGAAGATGCACAAGGCTCAAAAGCGCCAATCCAACGTTTAGCAGACCAAATTTCAGGCATTTTTGTACCAATCGTTGTTGGTATTGCGATTGTAGCATTTTTAATCTGGATTATTTGGGTGCGACCTGGTGAATTTACACCTGCACTAGAAGTATTAATTGCAGTTCTCGTTATTGCATGTCCATGTGCGCTTGGATTAGCAACGCCAACATCGATTATGGCAGGCTCTGGGCGTGCGGCGGAATTTGGTATTTTATTTAAAGGTGGAGAGCATTTAGAGCAAACGCAAAGTATCGATACAGTAGTTGTTGATAAAACAGGTACAGTAACACACGGCAAACCTGTATTAACGGATGTCGTATTAGCGGCAAATCAAGACGAAACACGCTTTTTATCGTTAATTGGCGCAGCAGAGAAGCAATCCGAGCATCCGTTAGCAGAGGCAATTGTTCAAGGCATTGCTGATCGTGGTATTGACCTAGGAGATGTTCAATTCTTTGAAGCAATACCAGGTTACGGTGTGCAAGCGACTGTATCTGGTCAAGGTGTTGTCATTGGTACTCGTAAATTGATGCAACAATACGGTATTCATATTGATGATATTCTACCAACGATGGAGCAATTAGAGGAAAACGGGAAAACGGCCATGTTAGCTGCGATTAACGGTCAGTATGCTGGTCTAGTAGCAGTTGCTGATACAGTGAAAGATACTTCAAAAGAAGCGGTTAGTCGTCTACAAGAGATGGGCATTACGGTGATTATGATGACTGGTGATAATGAACGTACAGCACAAGCAATTGGGGCAGAAGTTGGTGTGAATCATGTGATTGCAGAAGTACTTCCGGAAGGCAAAGCGAATGAAGTGAAAAAACTGCAAGCTACAGGTAAAAAAGTGGCGATGGTTGGTGATGGTATTAATGATGCACCAGCACTTGCCACGGCTAATATTGGGATGGCGATTGGTACCGGTACAGACGTAGCTATGGAAGCAGCGGATATCACACTGATTCGAGGCGATTTAAACAGTATCGCGGATGCTATCATAATGAGTCGTAAAACAATGCGCAACATTAAACAAAACTTATTCTGGGCATTTGCTTACAATACATTAGGTATTCCAATTGCCGCAATCGGTTTACTAGCTCCTTGGGTAGCGGGTGCAGCGATGGCGTTTAGTTCAGTATCTGTCGTTTTAAATGCACTGCGTTTACAGCGAGTTAAATTATAAGGTTAAAAATAGATCCACTACGGTGGGTCTATTTTTTTGTCGCCTATTTTATAGAGAAATAGTTTGATTCTGTTTTTCATTTTCTCACTATGATACAATGAAAAGCACTGATTATAAAAAACCTCGAAGACGAGGTAATTGACGATAGAATCCATAGAACATAAAGGAGGAGCTTCTGGTGACGGTTCCATTTGTTACGGTAGAAGGTCCGATTGGTGTTGGTAAGACCTCTTTATCGAAAGAGATCGCAGCGACATTTAATTACCATCTATTAAAAGAAATAGTAGACGAAAACCCTTTTCTAAATAAGTTTTATGAAAACATTGAGGAATGGAGCTTCCAAACGGAAATGTTCTTCCTATGTAATCGCTATAAACAATTATCGGATATAAAAAGTTTCCGTTTAACACATGATAAACCTGTTGTAGCGGACTACCACATTTTTAAAAATTTAATATTTGCAAAGCGTACATTGGCACCAACTGAGTATGATAAATACGAGGAAATCTATAAAATATTAACGAAAGATATGCCTGTACCTAATGTAGTTGTTTATTTACATGCCAGTGTTGATACGTTGATGAAACGTATTGCGATGCGCGGTCGTGAATTTGAAAAAATGATTTCACGAGATTACATGGAGCAACTGGTGGCAGATTATCATTCCTTTATCGAGCATTTTGAGAAGATGCATCCTGAAATTCCTATTATTCGATTTAATGGTGATCAGCTTGATTTCGTAAAAAATCCAAATGATTTGACATATGTTTTACAAACAATAAAGGACACGTTACAACAAAGGAGTTTGCAACAATGAATTTGAGAGAGAAATACGATATTCCACCACAAACGGTCATTACAATCGCAGGTACGGTAGGTGTAGGAAAATCAACGATGACAAAGGCGTTGGCAGAAGCGCTAAATTTCCGTACGTCTTTTGAAAAGGTGGATACGAATCCATATTTAGATAAATTTTATGAGGACTTTGAAAAATGGAGTTTTCATTTACAGGTGTATTTTTTAGCGGAGCGTTTTAAGGAGCAGAAGCGAATCTTTGAATATGGCGGCGGGTTTATTCAAGACCGTTCAATCTACGAAGATACAGGAATTTTTGCGAAAATGCACTATGACAAAGGTACAATGAGCCCAACAGATTATGAGACGTATACAAATTTATTTGATGCGATGGTGATGACACCGTACTTCCCTCATCCAGATTTACTTGTTTATCTAGAGGGGCCAATTGATGATGTAATTGGCCGTATTCAAGAGCGTGGACGTTCAATGGAACAACAAACACCGAATGATTATTGGATTGAAATGCATGAACGCTATGAGAACTGGATCAATGATTTTAATTCATGCCCGGTTTTACGTTTAGATATCAATGATTATGATTTATTAAAAAATCCTGAAGCAATTGAATCAATTGTGAGCCGCATCAGTCATATGCTAAAACAAACAAGTCATTTACGTAAATAGGTAATGAACTATGCTTAAAATTTAACGTATAGTAAGGAGAACTATGTGTTCTGGCCGAAAGCGAAGCGGCAGGCACAAACAAGTCATTTGCGTAAATAGAAGGTTAGATAAAGCTAATATTTCTAAAATATTAGGAAGATAAATATAGTGTTTTGGCCGAAAGTGAAGTGCCGGGCAGAAAAAAGTAATTGAAGAAAATAAATGATCAAAAGACGTGAGACAATATGTAGCCTATTGTGTCACGTCTTTTGAATAGGAGGGATTGTTATAAGAATAGCAGTGTACTGTGGTTCGGGCTTAGGCATTAATCCAATTTATGCAGAGAAGGCTGCCGAATTAGGGACCGTATTAGCTCAAAATGGTCATGGTGTCGTTTATGGTGGTTCGAAAACGGGATTAATGGGAAAAGTAGCAGATGCAGTATTAAAAGCTGGCGGAGAGGTGATTGGTGTGATGCCAACTCATTTGCAGAAGCGGGAATTAGCACATGCCTCGTTAACAGAGATTCATTTTGTGGAGTCTATGCATGTACGTAAAGCCAAAATGGTTGAGTTAGCAGATGCTTTTATAGCTTTACCGGGTGGTGCTGGAACAATGGATGAATATTTTGAAGTGTTTACGTGGGCTCAAATAGGATTACATGAAAAGCCTGTAATTCTATACAATGTAAATGGCTTTTATGATGCGATTTTACAACATTTTCAGAAGATGCTTGAGGAAGGCTTCATACGAACAGAACAAAAACCACTTATTCGTGTAGCTGCTACATCGGAGGAAGTATTAAGTTCTATAAAAAAACATGGGTAATATGCCCATGTTTTTTCTGCAATAAATAATCTGTATAAGTATTTTTGTTGGGCTCATTACTATAAAAAATTTGGTTCGCTAATACAATGGAAGAGGAGTAGGTTATGCAGACAATAGATACAGAAGTTACCGATGATCAAGTAGTGTTGGCAATTGAACGAAATATAGCCATTATCCGTTTTGATATGGAGCATAAAGTTGCCTATGTAAATGAACTTTTTGCTAAAACGTTAGGCTATAAAGTTGAAGAAATGCTGGGAAAAGATCATAAGGATTTTTGTTTACCGGAATTTGCAAATAGCATAGAATACGGAAAATTTTGGCGAAACTTAGCTGCTGGCAATAGCTATCAAGATAAAATCGAAAGAAAAGATGCAGGTGGTAATAGAATTTGGCTTGAGGCTACTTATATGCCTGTCTTTGCTAATAAATCAAGAAAGGTGATTGGCGTATCGAAAATTGCAACAAATATTACTGAACGTCAAAATGAAATTGTTAGTGTAGCTGATACATTAAAGGTCATGTCTAAAGAGCTTCATAGCCGTTCGGAGGCTGGTATTCAAAATAGCGAGGATTTACTGGAAACAGTGAAAGAGGTTTCACAAGAGTCTGCCGATAATGTGAGAAATCTTGTGCAGCTACAAAAGCAAGCTGAATCTATTAAAGGGATTGTGAAAACCATTCAAGAAATTGCTTCTCAGACAAACTTACTTGCACTAAATGCAGCTATTGAAGCAGCAAGAGCTGGTGAGTATGGCCGAGGCTTTGATGTTGTAGCGAAAGAGGTTAGAAAACTTTCTATAAGGGTGGAGCAATCTATTTCAGAAGTAAAAGATAATGTTGAGGGCATTGAGCGAGAGATTGGACAAGTCACTGAGAGTATCACGCGTATAGCCGAAAAAGTAGAAAAAACAAATGGGCAAATTAATGTAACTACGAATGATTTTGCTGAAATTGCTACTGCTGCAGAGGCATTGGATGAACAATCGAGGCATTTTACCGAAATAATTTAATGGAATCTATATAATAAAAAAGTGCGCCAAATTAGAGCGAGGTAAGTTTATCTAATATGGCGCACTTTTTTAACTTTATTACTCCCCTTTTACACGCTTCATAAGAAGAATAGAATGAATGCAATAATTACAAGAATAAGAGGAAGGCTTAACGTATACTGCACACCATTGATGGATTCTGTAAGCATATTTGTAGTGGACGTTCAATTTGTTAAAATGAAAATGCCTTTCTAAAGGACATTATTATAAATAGATACCCCTGATTGTTCTATTTGCGCAATTTTCTGATATATATTGAAATAGTAGATACATTTTATTTACAATAATTGTGTAAGCTTTTATAAATCATAATAGGGGTGTTATAGATGACAAAGGTGGAAGTAAGTTTTAAGCATTTACCAACGACTGCAGTTTCAGATGCGACAGGGGGACATACGAATTTACGTAGCGATATTAAACCGTTAGCGGATCATTATAAAATTGCTGGCCGTGCGGTAACAGTGCGTTTACCAGATGGCGAAAACGGTGCAGTATTGGAAGCCATTCGAGCTGCTAGAGAAGGCGATATTTTAGTAATCGATGCGAAAGGGAATACCAATCGTGCAGTTGCTGGTGATTTTGTTCTTTCATTGGCAAAGGGTATTGGTGTACAGGGCTTTGTCGTTGATGGTGTAATTCGTGATATTGCAGCGATTCGTGAGCTAGACTTTCCTATATTTTCACTCGGCACAACCGTAGCAGCTGGCCATAAAAATGGAGGTGGGGAAGTAAATGTTCCTATTGCTATTGGGGGCGTTGCTGTTCATCCTGGTGATTATATTATTGGGGATATGGACGGTGTTGTTGTCGTGCCTCAGAATGATGCAGAGCGTATGTTTGCAGCTGCTGAGGCCAAAATCCAAAAGGATGAAATCCGCGCACAAGAAGCACACGTAAATGGGAAAGAATCAATAATTGCTTATTTAGATAAAGTTTTAACTTCAAAATAAAAAAACCCTCACGATGCCATCCGTACATCGTGAGGGTTTTTTTGATCTTTATGCTAAATTTTCGTTATCTTTAAAGTAATTTTTCATTTTTTCTGTATCGAAACGGCCTTCCCATTTCGCCATTACTAATGACGCAAGTGAGTTACCAATTACGTTAACGACTGTACGTCCCATATCAAGAATACGGTCGATACCTGCGATGAATGCTAAACCTTCAACTGGAATGCCGACAGTACCTAAAGTTGCTAGAAGTACAACGAAGGATACTCCTGGAACACCTGCAATTCCTTTAGATGTAACCATTAATACAAGCATTAACGTAATTTGTTCACCAATGCTTAGGTGAATACCGTACATTTGAGCAATAAATAATGCAGCAATAGCTTGGTACAGTGTAGAACCATCTAAGTTAAAGGAGTAACCTGTTGGAATAACAAAGGATACAATATCCTTTGGAGCACCTAGTTTCTCCATTTTCAGCATAATGCGCGGTAATACAGCTTCAGAACTTGCTGTTGAGAATGCTAAAATCAGCTCATCTTTTAGTACTTTAATTAAGAAGAAGATATTGATGCCTGTGAATTTTGCCACAAGACCAAGAACGACAAAGATAAAGAATAGCATTGTTGCATAAACAAGTATAGCAAGTTTACCAAGTGGTATTAGTGAAGCGAATCCATATTTGGAAACGGTTACACCGATTAAACCAAATACCCCAAGTGGAGCGAATTTCATTACGAGGTTCGTTACCCAGAACATAGCATCTGCTACCCCTTGGAAGAAGTCTAATACTGGTTTGCCTCGATCGCCAATGGCAGCTACCCCTAAACCAAAAATAACTGAGAAGAAGATGATAGCAAGCATATTACCTTCAGACATTGCCTGGATGATATTTGTTGGTACAATGCCTACAATAATATCAAATGGTCCTTCATGCTGTACTTCTTCTGTAGTAGCAACGTATTTCGAAATATCTCCTTGAGATAGCTCGTTCATGTTTAAACCTGCGCCTGGTTGGAACAAGTTTGCAGATAGTAAACCAACTACAATTGCTACTGTTGTAATAACTTCAAAGTAAATAAGTGATTTACCACCTAAACGTCCAAGCTGTTTCATATCTCCAGTGCCAGCAACACCAACGATTAATGTCGAAATAATAATCGGTACAACAATCATTTTAATTAGGTGAAGGAAAATGTCACCTAAAGGTTGTAAATATGTTTCAATTTTGGGGTTTCCGTAAAAGATACCGCCAACAATAATCCCTAAAATCAAACCGACTAAGATTTGAGTGGCTAAACTGATTCTAAATTTCTTCTTCAAAACTTTAGTACCTCCTAATATTAAATTTTTAGGACTTGCCTTATTTTAATAATACGGAGGACTTATGGAATCCGACAAAATCCGAGAAAATTAATTTACTTTTGTTAAAATGTCTGAATATAACACCTGAATAAACTTCTTAATATTAACTTTTGCTTTACGATTTCCGTGATCTTCTATCTGAGTCATAAGCAGACGAATTTCTTTAAAGTCAAAGTATCGAGGTGCATAATATTCAAATTCAGAGTTCGTATAATCTACGACCCCTAAATTGGCGAGATTTATCATCGCTGCTAATATAGTACGGCGCACACGCTGTTCAATGGCTTTACTTTCCTTCAAAATTTCATCTGGTGTAGCCTTTGTGACAGCTGCAATTTCCTCATAAAGCTCCTTTAATGGAGGAAGTGGTGCAATTTTGTGCTGATGAGCAAGCAATGTTTCGATGATAGCTATAATATCTTCGCTTCCGATTTCACCAACGATACCCATATCATTTAAGATAGATTGAATATGATCACGTGACGTTGCTTTATGATTAATTTGTTCACTTAAATCAATATTTGTAAGTGATTGGCGAATAATAAGCAATGAGTTTTTTAGGCGAAATTGTTCAGTTGTTTTACGTAAAACATTCTCAACCTCAATACGATTTATTGGCTTATGAATAAAGAAATCTATACCTTGCTCATAGGCCTCACCTACCATCTCCTTATTCACTACCTGAGAAATCATGACAAATTGTCCCTCAAAACGATTTTGAATAAGTTGCTCGACTGTTGCTATTCCATCAAGCTTCGGCATAAGCAAATCAATCAGTACAAACTCTGGCTGTGTCATTAAAATTTGTGGAATGGCGTCCTCACCATTGCGTGCTTCACCAATTACTGTACCTAAACCACTATCTTCAATAATTTGTTTTAACATGACCCGACTTGCTCGATCATCATCTACAATAAAATACCTCATTTAAGTCTCTCCTGTTTGAATAGTTTGCGTAGGAATTTTAATTTTAAACATCGTGTTTTGATTGTTTGATTCAACCGATATTGAGCCATTTAATTTATTTACTAATTCAACAACATGTGAAAGCCCAATACCTGTTGCTGCGACACCGTCTACATTGTATTTTGTAGTGTATCCAGGTTCAAAAATAATAGAGAGATTACTGTGTGGAATTCCCTTCCCGTTATCACATACTGTGATTACAGTATCATCCTGTTGCTGCTGAATGGCAATAGAAATGATGCCTTGACCATCAATCGATTCAATAGCGTTAGCTGTTAAATTATTCAAAAGCGCAAGCAATGCAATATGTTCTTTCGTTTGAAAATCGATGTCAATATTTATCGTAAACTCAATTTCTTTCCTTAAAAACTCTGCGTATTTACTGTTTCCATCTTCGATAAAATGTAATAATTCTGATAACCGAAGTGAGTCAAAGCTCTTGTCACCAACAATTTTAGAAATACCTGCATAAATGCGTTGTGAATCCTTCTTTACTTCATGAATTTCCTGGGCAATATGGAGTGCCTGTAAACTTTCTGCACGATAGCCTAGCGATTTTAATTGTCGGTATAAATCAAACCCACTAGCTGTAATTGCTTCTATATGGTTCATAGATTTTTTTAAATAAAGCGTCTCAACATATAAATCTGAGCCGATTGTAAGCATTTCCTGAACACGTTTTTTTTGCTCAGCAATTAAAATGGAACTATATACACCAACAACAAAAAAACTACGTAATAAAGCAACTACTAAAAGTATAAGAAGATCAGGAAGGAGTAAAAAAGTATAGGAATTTATAAAAAAGTGAAATAGTTGTTCCACTAAATTACTGAATACTTCACAAAACGCAACTAGTAATCCAAGCAATAGTGGTTTTTCTCTATATTGATGAATGCTTAGAATTTGTAGGCATACTGCGAACGATATATAAAATGCAGCAGCAGGTAAATGTATTAGTAAACTATCGACTAATGGGACATCGTGTAAAGAGTGATTAATGATAACTCGAAAAACGGTTGTCACGATACTTGTAGTAAATCCAGCCAAAATGATTGGTGTAGGTCTAAGTAGCGTGCATAAAAAGAAAATGATGCTTCCTAATCCGAAACGAAAAGATGTATTCGTGAAAGGCATTATTTTAATCTCACTACCGATAGCAGTTAACAGAGCAATTGAGAAAATCCAAGTGAGGGAAGCACGATATATGTAAAATTTCGAATGCATAATAAATCCTCCCAATATTAACTGAGCAGTATAGCAAAGAAAAGATATGCTAAAGAGCTCGTTTGCGTGTTTGAAATAAAAGTAATTGTACCACTACTTTTGATGTTACGGTGGGGCGGAACGCTGAAAGCGCACTTGTCTAGGTGAAATTATGATATGTATTATTAACTTCTTTCAGCGCAACATCCGCTAAAAGAGAGGAACTCAGGCTAAGAACTTCACATCATGTGAAAACGCCTGAGTGACCAACATCGTGCTGTTGTTGCTGCCGCTTCGCTTTCGCACAGTTAAAACCGTGTTGCTGCCGCTTCGCTTTCGCACAGACAAAACCCTTTGCTGCCGCTACGTTAGCACTGCGCATTCGCACAAAAAACATTTGCAGGTCTAAGCACAAAGCCGATTCCGGACGCAGTTATGCCGAGGCATAATTGATCGGTTATAAAATGATAATTTACAATAAAAAAATACCACACCCTAAGCGGAAGTGGCATCTAGTAAGTGTTATATACAATTTTTAGGCAAAAAAAAACGGCTACATTCGTAGTCGGAATTTTAAAACTGGAGGAGGTAGAGGGATTCGAACCCCCGCGCGGTGTTACCCGCCTGTCGGTTTTCAAGACCGATCCCTTCAGCCAGACTTGGGTATACCTCCATGTTGTTCTGTTGCGTTGTCTCATCGACAAAAATAAATTTATCATATTTTGAAATTCTCGTCAACAGATTTTTTATGTTTTTTTAATAATTCCTTATTTACAGTGCTGATAGAATATTCCACACAAATATTATGTGTATTAAGTTGCAATTTATGAAAACAGTCAGTATACTAGATATTGCCGTGCTAGGTGGGAAGGTAGCGGTGTCCTGTAACTCGCAATCCGCTCTAGCGAGACTGAATTCCTTTTTCGAGGCTGTCCGTATTGTTTGGTCTGCCTTTTGCACGTAGTGTTGACGATTGGGTCCTGCGCAATGGATACCCATGAACCATGTCAGGTCCGGAAGGAAGCAGCATTAAGTGGTCTTATTCATGTGCCGCGGGGTTGCCTAATCTGAGCTAACGACAAGAGTAACGCTTATGTGCGGCTGTCGAAGAAAGGTGCACGGCATTAAATTGCCAATTCAAACGTATCCGTCTACAAAAGGCGGATGCGTTTTTTTTTATTATTCACAAGGTATTTTGATTTTTATAATATTTGTTGGGATGGAATAGCAATCTCCAGAACGCTTGAAGAAGCTGCAAATTGTGCAAAGTAAACGGATAGGAGCTGTAAGCATCAGCCTTCGCTATGGGAAGTGAAGGAGAATTGTCCCGAATTTTTAGAAAAACGATGACACTATTTTATAAATAATGAGGCAAATGCTATAATAGAACTATTCTATATAATAAAGAAGAGGAGAGGAAATCATTGACGTATCAAGCATTTTATCGTGTGTATCGACCGCAATCATTCCGAGAAATGTCTGGCCAAGCACATGTCAAAAGAACGCTACAAAATGCTCTCCTAGCGAATAAAACAACACATGCTTATTTATTTTCCGGTCCACGTGGTACCGGGAAAACAAGTACAGCTAAAATTTTTGCAAAGGCTTTAAACTGTGAGCATGCACCGTCTAAAGAGCCTTGTAATGAATGTGCTACTTGTTTAAGTATTACAGAAGGTTCTCACCCAGATGTTATTGAATTTGATGCGGCGTCTAATTCACGCGTTGAAGAAATTCGTGACATCATTGAGAAAGTTCGATTTGCTCCTGCAAGTAGCAGATATAAAGTGTATATCATTGATGAAGTGCATATGCTTTCTACAAGTGCTTTCAATGCCCTTTTAAAGACATTAGAAGAACCACCTTCTCATGCTGTATTTATTTTAGCAACGACAGAGCCCCACAAATTGCCCGCAACGATTATTTCTCGTTGTCAGCGCTTTGATTTCAAACGTCTTTCAACCAATGATATTATTGAGCGCATGAAAGTTGTATTAGAGGATATTGAGTTGCCATTTGAGGAGCAGGGTTTAAAGGTAATCGCACAATCAGCAGCTGGTGGTATGCGTGATGCTTTAAGTTTATTAGATCAGGTTGTATCCTTCAGTGGAGAAAAATTAAAGTTAGAGGACACATTACTTGTTACAGGTTCTATTAGTCAGGAAGTTTTCTATGAATTAGCAGAAGCTCTAAAAGGAAAAGATGTCGCACAAATGCTTGCGTTATTAGAACAGCTTATTGCGGATGGGAAAGATCCTCTTCGCCTTTCAGAGGACCTGATTACATTTTTCCGGGACTTATTATTACTGCAAACAAGTGAGGATTTGGCTGAATTATTAGAGCTAGTATCACCAGAGGAGCGAGTATTTACATTAGCGCATGATTTTGCACCAGATTTGCTATATGGCTACATTGATATTTTAGCGAAAACGCAGCAAGAAATGCGATTCTCCCACCATACAAAGATTTACTTAGAAACAGCGTTACTTAAAATGGTGCAGTTTTCGGGAGGGTCAGTTGGTCAAACTACCACTTCGGGTGAGGTAGCTATGAGCCCTGAGCTCGCTCAAAAAATCGTGGCACTTGAGCAGATGGTGCAACAACTATCAGCCCAATTACAAGCGGGTACTCCTGTACAAACGACGCAAGCACCAAAAGAGCAACGTCCGCGAGCTAAAAGTCCAAATGGCTATAAAGCACCAACAGGTCGTATTCTAGAGATACTAAAGGATGCTACAAAACAAGATGTGCAACGTATCAAATCGGTTTGGGCACAGGCGTTAAGTCAATTGCAAAAATCTCAGTCAGCTCTTTTAGCAGAGGCTGAACCTGTTGCGGCATCTTCAAGTGCTTTTGTGTTAAAATTCAAGTATGATATTCATTGTCAAATGGTTGCTGATAATCAAGCCCTAAAAGCTCAATTCACACAATTGATTGCAGGGCAAACGGGTACTATGTACGAAATGCTTTGTACACCTGACGAGGCTTGGTTAAAATTACGTGAAGAGTTTATTCGTGATCATGGCTTACAGCAGCAGAAAAAATCTCAGGATGAGAACGATCCTGAAGTAGAGTTATTAGAGCCACCACCGGCAGAAATGCCAGATGGGCCGTTTATCGACGATGCTCAACCACTTGCTTCACAAGATCCACTTGTGACAGAAGCAGAAAAGCTGTTTGGTAAAGATTTTATTGAAATTGTTGAAGACTAATCATTTAGGAGGAATATGTTTATGCGTGGAATGGGAAATATGCAAGGTATGATGAAAAAAATGCAAAAAATGCAAAAAGAAATGATGGAGGCTCAAGAGGCTTTAAATGCAGAGCAATTTGAAGGTGCAGCTGGTGGCGGTATGGTAAAAGTATCTGTAACTGGTCAACGTGAAATCGTAGAAGTAAATCTTGATCCATCAGTAGTAGATCCAGACGATATCGAAATGCTACAAGATTTAATCGTTGTTGCTGCAAATGAAGCATTGAAAAAAGTAGATGAAAAAACGAATGCAACGATGGGTAAATTCACTCAAGGCATGAACCTTCCGTTCTAGGAGGTAAATAAATGTACTACCCAGAACCAATATCGAAATTGATTGATAGTTTTATGAAATTGCCAGGTATCGGGCCTAAAACCGCGGCTCGTCTGGCGTTTTTTGTATTAACAATGAAAGAGGATGACGTTTTATCCTTTTCAAAGGCATTGATAGATGCTAAACGAAATTTAAGCTATTGCTCCGTATGTGGCAACATAACTGATGTAGATCCATGCCATATTTGTACGGACAAACAACGAAATCATTCTATTATTTGTGTT
This sequence comes from Lysinibacillus sp. NPDC097214, assembly GCF_050277945.1. Lineage (NCBI taxonomy): Bacteria > Bacillati > Bacillota > Bacilli > Caryophanales > Bacillaceae > Lysinibacillus > Lysinibacillus sp. NPDC097214. The sequence continues at coordinate 1,286 of NZ_JBNNSS010000024.1, read as the reverse complement.
GTTCAAGATACAAAAGATGTGATCGCAATGGAAAAAATGCGTGATTTCAATGGTATGTATCATGTATTACAAGGAGCTATTTCACCTATGGATGGTGTTGGTCCAGAGGATATTAATGTCGCTTCCCTGCTAGTTCGTTTGCAAGATGAGACTGTTCAGGAACTTATTTTAGCCACGAATTCAACTATTGAAGGAGAGGCAACAGCTATGTATATTTCTCGTCTAGTGAAACCATCTGGTATTCGAACAACACGGATCGCTCATGGACTACCAGTAGGTGGAGATTTAGAATATGCAGATGAAGTAACGTTATCGAAGGCAATGGAAGGTCGCCGAGAATTGTGAGTGAGGGATTAATATGTTCTTCCGCAGTAAGGGAAAAATAAAAAAAGAATTCGATGACAAGCTTGTAAGTCTTATAAAAGAAACAAAAGAGGATTTACAGCAAGCAAAGATAATTGAAGAGTTCCTAGATGACTATGATTTAGACGCAATTGCTCAACGAAAAGTGGCGGAGAGTATACATTTTTATTTATTTAAGGAAGCTAGAATTCGGAGAGTATTAATTAAATAATAGTTTTTAACGTATTTCAGCGGGTGTCCAAACATCCGCTGAAATACGTTAATGCCTCCAGGCGCAATTAGGCCGAAGTATAATTGATATTCATAGAAGCAAAATAGAGAACATAAACTTTCATAATTATATTGTTAAGGGGGAAACCATATGTCGTGGTTAGTAATTATGAGCGTTTGTGTGCCTGTAGTGCTTCTTTTTCTTTATATAATAATAAGACATGCCAAGATGGGTAAAATTTTAGAAGGAATGTCTGTGTTTTGGTTTAGATTTGCTTTTGCCTTTCTACTATTATTTATTATTCACTTAGGTATAGGTTATGCAGGCTATAATGTACCGATTAATCTGTTTTCAGTATTCACAATTGCAATATTAGGTATTCCGGGTGTGCTAGGAATAACTGCCTTAATTTATTTCTTGTAAAATGCTTGCAAAACAAAAATATTGTGATATAGTAATAAGAGTCGTTAAGATAACCGTTGGAAAACAAATGAATTTTAAATTAAAAAAATATGTTGTTGACATCGAGTTTCGGACATGATATTATATAAAAGTTGCTGTTGAAGAAACGGTAACGAAATGAACCTTGAAAACTGAACAAGCAAAACGTAATCAACAAAGTTTTTAGTAACTAACCTTGAGTTGGTGAACGAAACAAAATTTTGGACATCAAACATGATGCCAGCAAAACAATTTGAGCTAATCAAATTTC
>NZ_JBNNSS010000023.1:0-29349 GCF_050277945.1 Lysinibacillus sp. NPDC097214 | reverse complement strand
GGTTTTATCTGTGCGAAAGCGAAGCGACAGCAACACGGTTTTATCTGTGCGAAAGCGAAGCGACAGCAACAACACACGACTGAGTGACCAACATCGTGTTGGCCTAAAGCCTCCGGCGGATGTCACGGAATTATGCCAAGGTAAATTGATAGAAAGGGGATGAAAGGGGCCAAGATTGAGTTTGAGGTGATTGTGAGTCTTTTTTGAAATAATTTTGAACATATGAAAAGCACAGATATTCATAGGAATATTCTGTGCTTTTCAAATTTGTGTAGTAAAAATGCCTAAACTTTGAAAGAAATTGCTTCTTTATTAGAATACTCTTTCTGCGTGAAGAGCAAGTTTTTCTAGAGATGATTTATCTACGTCTGCGTGTAGTGAGTTACCGTGAGAGTCCATTGTGACAACAGCTGTGAACTTCTCAACGTTTAAGTGCCACATCGCTTCTGGAATACCGAATTCCATTAGGTCAACACCCTCAACACCTTTAATGCAGTCTGCGTAGTATTGTGCAGCACCACCGATTGCATTTAAGTAAACGCCACCGTGCTCTTCTAATGCAGCAAGTGTTTTTGGTCCCATACCGCCTTTACCAATTACAGCACGGATACCGAATTTTTTCATGATGTCACCTTGATATGGCTCCTCACGAATAGAAGTAGTTGGACCAGCTGCTTTTACTGTCCAGTTGCCTTCTTCATCTTTTGCCATTACAGGGCCACAGTGATAAATAACTTGTCCATTAAGATCAACTGGAGCATCGTGGCTCATTAAGTGATGGTGAATTGCGTCACGACCAGTATACATACGACCAGTAATCGAAACAACGTCACCAACTTTTAGAGCGCGAATTTGTTCTTCAGTAATTGGTGCAGTAAGTTCCACTACATCTGTAGTAGTATCTTCTGTTGTTGCTGCAACTTCATCTTCTTTAAATGTAATTTTTTCGCCTTCTTGATAATGCCAGTTAATAATTTCGCCAGTTTGAGGATTGATGTCCACAGCCATACGACGGTATGCCCAGCAGTTATAAGCTACTGATACGTAGAATGATGCAGGGATACGGTGCATAACACCAATTTTACAGCCAAGTAATGTTGCTTCACCACCGAAGCCCATTGTACCGATACCAAATGTGTTTGCAGTTTTCACTACATATTCTTCTAATTTAGCAAGATCAGAATTAGGATTTGTATCTTCCGCATGACGGAATAACTGTTCTTTCGCTAAGTCGTAACCAGAAGAGCGATCGCCACCGATACCTACACCGATGAAGCCAGCTGAACAGCCTTGTCCTTGTGCTTGGTATACTGAGTGGAGGATACATTTACGGATACCATCTAAATCACGACCAGCGCGACCAAGACCATCAATTTCACATGGTAGGCTATACTGGATGTTTTTGTTTTCACAGCCGCCACCTTTAAGGATTAATTTAATTGTAATGTAGTCGTTTTCCCATTGTTCGAATTTCATAACAGGTAGACCGTCACCTAGGTTATTACCGCTGTTTGCGCCTGTTAATGAATCAACCGCATTTGGACGCAATTTTGCATCTGCAGAAGTATCGACAATAGCTTTTTTAATAGCTTCTTTAATTTCTAATTGGTTTACACCAACAGGCGTATAAATTTTGAATGTTGGTAGACCAGTATCTTGACAGATTGGTGATACATTATCTTCTGCCATAATAATATTATTTGAGATTGTGTCTAAGCTCATTGCAGCACGAGTACCTGAATTCTCAGCTTCTTTAGCTTTCTTAATAGCGCGACGTACGTCTTTTGGTAGATTCGTAGACGTTTCAGTAATTAAATCGTAAAGACTTTTCTCCAAAGTTTGGATATTCATTTAGTATTGCCCCCCATAAAAATTTGATTATTTCCACGTAATATTATACTCTTTTCAACTAATGAAAAAAAGAGTTCAACTCATTGTGGTCGGAATTAAAGCTCTATTCTCAAAAAGAGGAAATTTAAATGTTAAATTATGTTATTTATCGTTAAGATGTTAGAAGAAAATTGAAGCGGGGTAATAAACAACATCTTAAGGTTTTCCTGGTTGGTTATAGAATTTACCGGAGCGTTTTTTGAGGCTGATCATTTTGAGAGTGAAACGGATCACATTTGAGGCGAAGTTGATCACTTAGAGAGTGAAGCCATTTCCAACCTTATTCGAAATTAAGGTTGTTAATGCAGAACGTTTGTTCTATAATGAATTTAAATTTACTTTAGGAGGTAATAGAATGAAGTTACTTAATTTACCTGAAGCATTTGAACAAAGTAGGACTGTAATAGAGGAAACGATACAGCCTACCGTATTTATTGAAACGGAAGAACGAAAAACATCTTTATTTGAAAGTAAGTTTGAAGGCGATCCATATTTTCCGCTAACAATGGAGTACCCGAAAAATCCAGAAGGGCAACCATTAAAATTACTAGCTCAAATTAATTTTGCAGATGTACCGAAGCATTTATCAAACTTCCCTGATGAGGGTATTTTGCAGTTTTATATTGATAGCTATGACGATATACTTGGGATGGATTTTGACAATGGTCAAAATCAGGAGGGCTTCCGCATTGTTTTCCACGAACATATTGTTAGAGATGAGTCACAGTTAGTACAAGACTTCTCATTTGTTAAAGCGAAAGAAGAAGAATTTTACTTCCCAGTGGAAAAAGAAATGGCGTTGTCCTTCGGAACAGGCTATGAACCATTATCAGCAAATGACTTTAGAAGTGAAAAAACATATGCGAAGATCCTAGCTACTATAGAAGACGATGATCATTTAGTAGACTCATTTTATGAAACATTAAATAGTACAGGTCATAAAATCGGGGGATACCCATTCTTTACTCAGGAAGATCCAAGAGCTTATGGTAACTATACAGATTCAACAATTTTGTTGCTTCAAATTGACAGTGTGGGCGATCATATTCTGTGGGGAGATGTCGGGGTCGGCAACTTTTTCATCACAGAGGATGAGCTGAAACGTAAAGATTTTAGTAAAGTTCTATACAATTGGGATTGCTATTAAATAATAGAAGAAAAAAGCAAGTGGACATAAGGCTCTCCACTTGCTTGTATCAGTTATTGTTCACGAGCATTAAATTGCTCCATTTTGTCTTCTAAATCATCCATCATTTGAATTAAACGATCAATATCCTCTAATTCAGTTGTTTCAGGATCGATGGCATCTAAAACTTCTAAAAAAATTTCAAGACGTTCTTTTAAGTAATTCATTTGCTGTTTTTTATCAGTGATTGGATTTGACATACATACACCTCATTTCGTCCCCTCCATCTTAGCTGATTTGGGACTAAATTTCAATGTTTAGGTAAACACCTAGGACTTAGCGATTATTTTTAAAAAATAATAGACAGAATATTTACAATATTGAAGGTGTATGTTAAATTAATATTAAGAAAAAGCAAAGGAGCTGATCTACAAAATCCTAAAAGACTCTAACTCGAAAAGGAGGGAGTTTAAACAAGTACTCGGCCAATGTAAAAGCCGAAATTCGTGTTTATACAATTAAATGGAGATAAGTGTTAGTTAGGCCTTAGCGTAAAATCACATGTGGTGAGCGCTAAGGCTTTTTGGTATGCTGTTCTTTGGAAGAATGACTAGATGTTGGAGGAAAAGATGACGTACTTCTCAGATTACAGCAAAAAAAGATTTGCCATTCTAGTGTTAATTGTATCTATTTCAGGCTTTTCACAAGGAATGCTTTTACCGCTTATTTCAATTATTTTCGAACGTGATGGAGTTTCCTCCGCGTTGAACGGATTGAATGCAACAGGTCTATACATAGGAACTTTATTAATCTCACCATTTATCGAGCAGCCATTACGAAAATGGGGCTATAAACCGATTATTTTAATTGGCGGTGCCCTTGTGTTTGTTTCGCTGCTAATATTTCCTTTATGGAAAAGTGTGACTTTTTGGTTTGTCCTTCGCTTACTCATTGGAGTAGGAGATCATGCATTACACTTTGCAACACAAACGTGGATTACAAGCACCACAGATCATAAAAGCTTAGGAAAGGGTATGGCCATTTACGGTTTGTCCTTTAGTACAGGCTTCGCAGTTGGACCTTTAATGGTGAAACTTATACAAGTTTCAGAAGCATTACCGTTTATTGTGTCCTCCGCTATGTGTTTATTTGCATGGGCTTTTGTATTCCTTTTACAAAATGAAAAACCAGAACGTTTAACGGGAGACTTACATGCAAGAGGCTGGCATCGTTATAAAATAGCCATTGCATTTGGATGGATTGCATTTTTAGGGCCATTTGCTTATGGTTTTTTAGAATCTGCTTTAAATGCTTTGTTCCCAGTTTATGCATTGCGTAAAGATTTTGACGTGAATATGATTCCCATTATGTTATCAGTCTTTACATTTGGCGGGATTTTAACACAGGTGCCGCTTGGTGCAATAGCGGATAAAATAGGACGACGTTATGTCTTAATGTTTGGCTCATTTGGAGGGGCTATTATTTTTGGGATTGCCAGTTTTTTAGAGCATTCTCAAATGGCAGTAGCCGTAGCATTTTTCTTTACAGGTACATTAGTCGGTTCAATGTTTTCATTAGGTATTACCTATATGGCAGATTTAACATCAAAAGAACTACTGCCAACAGGAAATCTACTTTGCGGCATTGCCCTTAGTATCGGCAGCTTAACAGGGCCATTTTTAGGTGGTGTTTATTTAGAATATGTAAAGTACAGCTTCCTTTTATTAGTAGCGATGCTTTTACTAGCTGTAGCTATTGTTTTGTTAGTATTTGGACGAAATAAAAATAAGCGATTGGTGTCGATGTAAGAGGCTTTGTCTTTTGCCTTGAAGCGGAAGGAAGAGAGTCAAGTTCGGGTAGAGGAAGTAATAGCTCAAGTAAATTGCTAGCTTGGAAGCTTTTGCGCAATGTATAATTTTGGACAAAATAAAAGAGCGGGGCTCATCTCCCGCTCATAAAACAAAAAACGCCCAGCAAATCCGTGCTGTTATGGCGTTCTTTGCGTGACAAGGATGTTCGTCCAAGTCACATAGGTTTGGCACCTAGAATGATATTATACAGACAAGTGAACATAAAATCAAATAAAATTTGCAGTCAAGTAATATTTGGACTTTGGATGTCTATCTCTATATAATAGAAGAACACTAGCTAAGTATAATGAGGAGATTAAATCATGACTGAATATAAAAAAATATCAATTCACCGTGCATTAACAGAATTAAAGATGCTAAATCATCGCATCGAAGCAGCAACGAATGAAGTTAGTTCAGTGTTAGCTAATCGTAAAAGCAATAGCAAAATTAATGGTGTAGAAATTCAAGAATATGAAAAGCAAATGCAAGCCTCATACGATAAAGTAGTTAGCTTAATTGACTATCGCAACCGAATAAAGGCACTAGTTGTAGAGTCCAATGCTAAAACAAAAGTAATAGTAGGAAAAGAAGAAATGACTGTAGCGGAAGCAATTGAACGCAAACAGTCCATTCAATATGAAAAAGAACTGTTAGAAGTTATGCAACAGCAATATCGTTCAGCTATAAATACGGTGGCTAAAGAAAATGATGCGTTGCCAGCAAAGCTAGAAACGTATTTAGTGAATATATTAGGAAATAAAGATAAACAATCTCCCGAGGAAGTTAAATTACATACGGATACATTTATGAAAAGAAACGAGTATGAGTTAATTGATCCGATGAATGTTAAAAAGAAAATGGAAGCATTAAGTAATCGAATTGAAGAATTTGAATCAGAGGTCGACGCTGTATTATCGGAATCAAACGCAACGACGTTTATTGAAGTGCAAGCCTAACTAAATTTGCATGGCCTGGCGAAAACGGAAAACGAAAAGTCGCTCGCGCTTCAAGGTATGTGTGCGAGTTAAAACCTCAAACATACCTTACTACAAAGGATACTTTAAACAATCTGAGTTGAAAGCTCAAAGGTTAAAGGTAAAAGTCCAAAGTTTACGTGTCAAAGTTCTTTTGTATTAAAGCTAAAAATTTAAAGTATAAAAATCTTTTAAATCCTGGGCAACTGGTTAAGGTGTTGATTTTTCTGGACCGTCCGTAATCCACCAGGCAGCTGGAGCTGTGCATTACATAGAAAAATAATATACAAAACAGGCGTCTCTTAATTTTAGAAGACGCCTGTTTTGCTTTTATAAGAACTCTTTGGTTTACATATGAAATGAATGGGGAAATTAAAACGATTAAAAAAGGACGCCTAGAGTATTCTCAAGACGTCCTTTTCATCATTATTTATTCTTCAATACAAGCTTCGCAACGCACTCCACTTGTGCAGTTTGTGCAAACATATCCACTGGCTGAATGTACTCTACATCATAAAACTTCGATAATTCGTTTAAATCCTTCGCTAATGTTGAAGGATTACAAGACGTATAAACAAAGCGCTTCGGTTTTAGCTTCAACACCGTGCGGATAAACTCTGGTGCTAGACCTGTGCGTGGTGGATCGACTGTAATAACATCTGGTGTAAATCCTTCCTTGCGCCATTTTGCTAAGACACTTTCTGCTGTACCAACTGCATATTTTGTATGCTTGAAGCCATGGTTGCGGGCATTTTTACGTGCATCCTGAATGCTTTCTGGAATAACATCCATTCCACGAACTTCTTTCGCTTTGTCAGCTAGCCATAAACCGATTGTCCCAACACCACAGTAAGCATCAACAACTGTTTCTTTGCCTGTTAATGCTGCTGCTTTTTTGATTTCATCATATAGATGAACGGTTTGTGTTGGATTCAGTTGGAAAAAGGCGCGAGCTGATAAATCAAAAGCTAATTCGCCAAGTTCCTCGTGAATCGTTTCCTTGCCGTCGAGGACAATCGTTTCGTCGCCAAAGATTAACGATGTTTTCTCACGATTAATATTTTGAGCGATCGATACGATGCTTGGGTCGATTTTTTTAATGCGTGCAATGAGCTCCGCTAGATGAGGAATTTCTTTACGTGTTGTGACAAGTACGACTTGTGTTTCACCCGTACGAATCCCTGTACGTACAACAATCGTACGCACTAAGCCATCAAGCGTACGACCATCGTAAATAGTAATATTTAGTTTTTGTAAAATTTTACGTGTTGCTACCGTGATTTTTGACGTAATAGGATGTTGCACAAGGCAATCATTGATGTTCAGTAACTTGTTGCTACCTTCTGCAAATAGCCCTGCATAGACACGTTTACCCTCTTTACGTACTTGATATTGACTTTTGTTTCGATAATTCCATGGATTATCCATCCCTAGAGTTTTACGAACTTCAACTGTAGTAGCTAAAGGCTTAGCATAACGTTCTAAAGCTTGAACGACGATATCACGCTTTTCAATTAGCTGTTTTTCATATGTCATATGTTGAAGCTGACAGCCGCCACATTCGTTGTAAACTGGGCAAGGTGCTTCCTGGCGATATTTTGAAGCCTTGCGAATCGTTACTATTTCTGCTTCGGCAAAATTTTGCTGTGTTTTAGTCACTTGTGCTGTAATTTCTTCACCAGGAATGGCGCCCTTTACAAATACGACATTACGCTTATAAAAGCCTACGCCTTCACCATTAATACCTAATCTTTTAATTATTAGAGGAAATTTTTGTCCTACTTCCATTGTTGTTTGTTGCGTCAAGCTTTCCACGTCCCTGTTCTTTTAATATCATCTCCCCATTATAACTAAGGAGTAGACGATTGCAAAGCGACAGGAAAATCTTCATGTTCTAAAACTAAATCGTTAAGGGATAAAAATGTATAGCCTTGTTTTTTTGCTTCGGCAATAAACCTAGGAAGAGCTTCAGCGTTATCCTGCGCAACAGTATGCATTAATATTACGGCACCAGGATGAAGCTGTTCCATTAATGCATTATACGCATAATCTGCGCCACGTCGTACATCCCTTTCCCAATCCTTAAAGGCAACAGACCAGAAAATATGACGATAGCCTTCAGCATTGCCTACCTCTAATAATTTCGCATTAAATGTACCTTCAGGAGGGCGAGCATATGTTGTACGTTCAATACCCGTCAATTCACGCAGTTTATCATCAAGCTTTTTCCATTCAGTACGCATACCATCGGGCGTTAGTCTCGCCATATTTGGGTGCCCATATGAATGGTTGCCGATCATATGGCCATCTTTAACCATGCGTTTTACTAAATCAGGGGCACTTTCTAAATAATGACCAGTTAAAAAGAAGGTAGCTGGTGCGTTTTCCTTCTTCAACGTATCCAAAATGCTTTCCGTAAACCCATTTTCATATCCGTTATCAAAGGTTAAATAAGCAACTTTATTATCAGGCTTTCCTTTATAAATGGCACCATATTTCTCAACTATCTGATCAAGCTGTGCCCCAGCTTCTGCTGGTTCACCGTTTTTCGCTCGTTTAATGCCCCAGTTGTATTCATCAGAGCCAGAGGCCGAAAAGGGATTAAAGCTAATTGCCGCGGCAATAATAAAAGTAGCAATTACCGATCCTACTATATGCTGTTTCCACATAAAAACGCATCCTTTCTTTTTCATTAGAATGTGTTATTTTTAAAAAAATTATCCTACCTCATTCATTCAAAAAGTACTTATTTTAAATGAGGGAATTTAACTTCTTTCAGCGGAAGTACAAATACCCGCTGAAAGAAATTAAAGCCTCCAGACGCAATTATGCCGAGGCATAATTGCTGAATGATGTTTTTCTGAAACAATAGGTTGTACATGCTGATCTTCTAATATTTAAAAGGGCGAATACTCGCGGAAGAGGAGCGAATACCCGTGGAAGGAAAGCGAATACCTGCCCACATCGGAATACCTAAAAAGCAATACCCACGAAAAATGTTATAATAGTTATAGTGAGGTGTTACGAATGCGTGTTATTACGAAGATTGCACGTCAAAAAAACAATCCAGAACGTTATAATATATATTTGAACGAGGAATACGCTTTTCCTGTGGATGAGGCAATTCTCATTCAATTTGGATTAACGAAGGACAAAGTGCTTGAGGAATTTGATATTCAGGAAATTGCTTATGAGGATGAGATTCGAAAAGCTTTTAATAAAGGGTTAAATTTTTTATCTTATCAAATGCGTAGTGAGCATGAGGTCAAGAAAAAGCTTCTCTCGTTAGAGTTTGGGGAAGCGGTTATTTTAGAGGCTATACAAAAGCTTAAATCGTATGGTTTTTTAAATGATGAAACTTATTCTAAGGCGTTACTCGATACGAAAAAAGCTACGATGAAAAAGGGACCCAAAGCAATTAGGCAAGACCTTATGAAAAAAGGGATTGATAAAAGCTTACAGGATGAGGTACTTGCTACATATAGTCATGGGGAACAGGTAACGCTTGCGACACAGTTGGCGGAAAAGGTCATTCGATCGGAAAAAAAGAAAACACCAACACAAATAAAAGCTAAAATTCAAGATTTTTTAATGCGAAAAGGTTATTCTTTTAGTGTTGTAGATGAGGTGCTTAGTCAAATAGAGATTGAGCAAGAGGAAGATGAATGGCAACAGCTACTTGATGTACAAGGCGAAAAAGTTTGGAAAAAGTATTCATCGAAGTATACTGGTTATGAATTGAAAATGAAAATAAAGCAGGCGCTCTATCAAAAGGGTTTTCCTATAGAAGTTATAGATCGTTTTATAGAAGAGAAGGAGAATGAAGAATGAACGAAAAAAATTATGCTGCCATGTCAGAGCATGAATTACGTGAAGAAATAGCTATGATCAAGGAAAAATCACGTAAGGCGGAACAGCTAGGCATCATCAATGAATTTGCAGTATACGAGCGCAAGGCTTTAATGGCAGCAGCTTATTTAGTGGATTTGGATACAATAATTCCTGGAGAAATGTATCGTATTGACGGTTCTGAAAATGAATTTTTCCAAGTGGATTATTTAAAAGGACGCTTCGCATGGGGACATCGCTTAGGGGGCGAAAAATACCAAGAGGCTTTACCTGTTTCAATGCTATCTCCTGTAAAGGTGGGCAAATAAATGGATGAAAAAATTGAAAAGCTAATTGCTGAGTTACTTGCAAAAAACCCGCAAATGTCAGTAGGACGTGCACGAGTATGGATTGAGCTTTTGTGGAGTGATTTTGAATCAACTTCTGCAAAAGCTGGCTACGCCTATCGTGGTGCGGAATACACTGAAAATTTGGTACGTCAATTAATTGCCAGCTATGGTGATAAACTACATGCATTTGCGGGACGTAACCCCAAATACGCACATTTACTTGATGCTAGTGATGATATGGTACAATAACAAAACCCTGGCCAATATTTGGCCAGGGTTTACTGATGTTTAATTACTTGCGCCAACCTGTAATTTTTTCTGGAGTTTATCTTCTGTAAAAATCCAGCCTGTGTATGAAGTGATAATCTCGTTGTCATCGTTTAAATGAGCGACAGCCACAAAAGGATAGCGATTATCACTACGGTAACGCAGATCAATTAATCTTACTTCTGTTATTAAGCCATTATCGAGTTCTGAAATTTCCCAACGATACAATGGTGAGAATGACACGAATGCAGCGAGATTGGGATCTTTCAAGGCTATTTCAATAAGAGGCGTTTTCGGTAAAGGTTTTATTTCGAATTTATCGTAAATATTAACAGCTCGCCCATAAGCACGGCCAACATAATAATGCGTTTTGGATTTTGCTGCAATTCGCCAATGGAAGAACCTCATCGTAGGTGCCACGATAACATACTCTTCATCCTGAATGGTATTATGCACAGCTTTTTTCACAGCCTTTTGGACTGCAAATCGTAAAATGTAGTAAACGATAATAATGAGATACATGATACTAAATGTCCAAACAGGATTGACACCAAATGCCCAAAGTAAAATGCCGAGGCAATGTAGTGTGAAAATAATAGGATCAAATGTATTGATGACACCAAGTGCAACCCATCTTCTAGAAAATGGTCGAAGTGCTTGTGTACCATAAGCATTGAAGATATCAACAAAGACGTGAAGTGCTACAGCTAAAAATGTCCAAAGCCATAAATGAAACACATTTGCGTCTTGAATAATAAGTGCTAAAACCGCTGTAATTAAGATGGGCCAAATAGCTACTGCTGGTAGTGAATGGGTAATCCCGCGATGATGTCGAATATAAATTGCGTTGTTGCGCAGCTTTAAGACTGTATCGACATCAGGTGCCTGCGAGCCAATAATTGTTCCTGCCATTACTGCGGTAAAGGTCATCGAATGGCTTGCTACAACGGGATCAGCTAATGCAAGACCACCGAGGGCTATACCCATAACGAAATGTGTACCTGAATCCAAAAATATCCACTCCTTGTATGCATCAAAATAGAGTACAATTTGCATACATGTATATTTCAATAATCCGTAATACTTGATATTTCTCTATTAAGACTGTCGTGCTAAATCTTGAAGCTAGAAAAAAGATAGCGCTTTTTGTCGTTTTAGACAGATGATCTTTTCTTAATTGTATACTCTTTTTACCATAAATAAAATCGTAAAAACACTGGAGGTCACTGTGAATTATCCATATGTAACAGAATTTCGACAATCTTTAGTCGAATGGTTTAATGTTGAGAAACGTGATTTACCTTGGAGGCATACGACGAACCCTTATAAAATCTGGGTATCGGAAGTGATGCTTCAGCAAACACGTGTCGACACAGTTATTCCTTATTACAATCGTTTCATGGAAAGTTTTCCGACAATAGAATTACTCGCGGAAGCTCCACAAGAATACTTATTAAAACATTGGGAGGGCCTCGGCTATTATTCCCGTGCACGTAATTTACAAGCGGGGGTTCGCGAGGTATTAGAAAACTATGGTGGGGTAGTACCCGATAATCGCCATGAGATTTCAAAATTAAAAGGCGTAGGTCCGTATACTGCTGGAGCTATTTTAAGTATTGCCTATAATAAGCCCGAACATGCAGTGGATGGCAATGTTATGCGCGTTTTAAGTCGTGTGCTTACTATTCATGATGATATAGCCGTTCCAAAGACTAAAAAGATTTTTGAAGAGGCAGTTGAAGAACTGATTGACCCTGAAAATGCATCGTCCTTTAATCAAGGCTTAATGGAGCTGGGTGCACTTATTTGTACGCCAACTTCACCAAAGTGTTTATTGTGTCCAGTTCGGGAATACTGTACTGCTTTTAATGAAGGTGAGCCTGAAAAATTACCTATCAAATCTAAAAAAGTAAAGATGAAGCATCTCACGTACGATGTGCTTGTATGTCAGGATGACAAAGGTCGAATTTTATTGGAGCAGCGTCCGGCAGAGGGTTTATTAGCTAATCTATGGCAGTTTCCAATGCTAGAGCACGGTAAAGATTCAATAGATACTTTTATTGCTGATTATGCAATGAATGTTCAATCGCAACAGGATTTGCTAACATTTAAACATGTTTTTTCACATTTAACATGGCATATAAATAGCTATTTTATGAAATGCAATTCGGCAGTAAAGGGTGAATGGCTAACTCGCGAACAAATAGAATTATTACCAATGTCCGTTCCGATGCTGAAGATTAGGCAAGAAATTAAGGATTAATCAAGAAAATTAAATTTTATAAAATTTATAAGCATAAAAGCATTCACCTCGGTACACAATAATGAGCGTGGAGGTGAATGAACAATGAAAAAGCAAAACAACCAAAACTTACAACCAAATAAAAACATGCAACGTCAAAGTCAAGAATTTGGTTATGAAACAGACGTTAATGAAGTGCAAAAGCAAAATGCTAAAGCAGAGCAGAACAAAACTCAAGCTTCAGGTAACTTCAACAAAACTAACCAAGATCTTGGTGAATAACACTTTGTAATTGCATAATTGCATTTACCTCTGAGGAGCTGTCTACAAATCGAAAAGATTAAAAAGGGCAGCTCCTTTTGAATTTTATATAGCAAGATAAAAAAACAGTTCTTGTGGGTAAGGAACTGCTCGGGTAGCCGATAAAACCACTTTTGATGCGAAGAAAAACCGCCCGGATTCAGAAGAGAAAACCCCGCTTCGATACATGAGTATAAACAGAAAATTCTAATTGGGTTGTTGTTATGATAAAATTCGCTTCAAATTAACGAAATTTTGTACAAATTTAAAAGAGCGCAGGGAAATTTGTGGTTTTCTAACTACACCTTTCGCGTACACATTGCTATAATATACTAGAGACTGCTAGATTTAGGTAGCATAGACGAAAAGGTGGGCTTCAAAGATGGCAATACCGGTAGAAGGAGAAACGATACAAATACATAGTTATAAACACAATGGCCGTATCCACCGTGTTTGGCAAGAAACAACGATTTTAAAAGGAACAAAAAATATCATTATCGGTGCGAATGAGCGGACACTTGTGACAGAATCCGATGGTCGAACGTGGCTAACGAGAGAGCCTTCTATTTGTTATTTCCATGCGGAGTACTGGTTTAATATCATTTGCATGCTACGTGAAGATGGTGTGTATTATTATTGTAATCTAAGCTCACCATTTGTTTTCGATAATAATGCCATTAAATATATTGACTATGATTTAGACATTAAAGTTTTCCCCGATATGTCTTATTCACTCTTAGATGAGGATGAATATGAGCTACATCGTAAGGAAATGTCTTATCCAGATGTCATAGATAAAATTTTAAAGCGCAATGTCGATAAATTAATTAGCTGGATTCAACAAAAAAGAGGACCCTTTGCACCTGATTTTATCGATGCCTGGACAAGTCGTTATAAGTTTCAGCTCGATATGCAAGCAGATGATTGTTAGTTGCACCTATTAGTTTTACTAATAGGTGTTTTTTTATAGGAAAATAAGTAATGCTCTACCAGTGTTTTTGTTATAGTAATATTGTGAAATATTACAAATGTTTAGAGGGAAACTATAAATACAGGATATATTATAGGCATATTATTCTTTCTAACTGGTAGTTTTATGTTTTTCATGCACAGACTTGTAGCCGATGCGGACCGTTATTTGGGTCACTTTGTGAATGATACTATACATATGAATAATGAATTATACGTACCTTCTTTTGGGTTCATACTAGAGGGGTTGATTTTTATATTACTAGAATATGTATATAAAAGATTAAAGGAAAAAATGAAAAAAGGATTGTTACATAAGCTGATTGCAAAACAGTTCGTGACAAAGTTAAATTAACTGTACTTGAAACAAAATATTGCTATAATACGTTTGGGCATTCATTTTGTGGGTGTCTGTTTCTTTTTATGTACGAAGTGATAGAAGGGGTTCCCCTTGCATTTACTAAAAATGTTTTTTTGATTAAGGATGTGATAATAATTTGGGTAGTATAAAGCGTTATATGAGATTTGTAAAACCATATACATGGGAAATAATTTTAACGATTTTAATTGGTATAGTGAAATTTGCAATTCCGTTATTTATTCCATTACTCATAAAAATTGTGTTAGATGATATTATTGCTGCAGATCATCTAACGGATGCAGAGAAGACAAAAGAGCTATTTTATTGGTTAGGTGGCACGATCATTGTATTCTTTATTATTCGACCACCGATTGAGTATTACCGTCAATATTTTGCTCAAAATGTCAGTAACAAAGTGCTTTTCGATATTCGAAAACAAATATACGCACATTTACAGCGACTAAGTTTAAGGTATTATGCCAATACAAGAGCTGGCGATGTGATTTCAAGAGTCATTAATGATGTGGAACAAACAAAAAACTTTATCATGACAGGCTTGATGAACGTTTGGCTGGACCTTGCGACAATTGTCATTGCAATCGGTATTATGTTTGCCATGGATGTAAAGCTAACGCTAGTAGCATTGATTGCGTTCCCATTCTATGCGTTTAGCGTAAAGTTCTTCTTCGGTAAACTTCGATCTTTAACACGTAAACGGTCACAAGCATTAGCAGGTGTGCAAAGTTATTTACATGAACGTGTAGCTGGAATGAGTATTATTAAAAGCTTCACGCTAGAAAAGCACGAGCAAAAATTATTCGATGAAGCGAATGGAGAATTTTTAGAGAAAGCGCTGGACCATACGAGATGGAATGCTAAATCGTTTGCAGTGGTGAATACAATCACGGATGTAGCACCACTCCTAGTCATTGCCTATGCAGGCTATCAGGTTATTAATGGACCTCTTTCAATCGGGACGATGGTTGCCTTTATTGCCTATATCGAACGACTTTATGGTCCACTTCGTCGCCTTGTAAGTTCATCAACAATGTTAACACAGTCCATTGCATCGATGGATCGAATGTTTGAATTAATAGATGAACCTTACGAAATAAAAAACAAGGCTAATGCGTTAGAGCTACCTCGGGTAAAGGGTGAAGTTCGTTTTAACAATGTGAACTTTCAATATGAAGAAGTGGGCTCACAAATTTTAAACAACATCAATTTTACAATTAATCCTGGAGAGACAGTTGCGTTTGTAGGAATGAGTGGTGGAGGAAAATCAACCATCATTAGTTTAATTCCTCGCTTTTATGACGCAACGAGTGGCACCGTATGTATTGATGACTATGATGTTCGTGACGTATCTCTACATTCTTTGCGCTCACAAATTGGAATAGTCCTACAGGATAATATTTTGTTTAGTGATTCAGTAAAAGAGAATATTTTAATGGGCAAGCCAGAAGCTTCTGATGAAGAGGTCATTGCTGCGGCGAAAGCGGCGAATGCACATGATTTTATTATGAGCTTACCAGATGGCTATGACACAAAGGTTGGGGAGCGCGGTGTGAAATTATCAGGTGGACAAAAGCAGCGAGTAGCGATCGCTCGTGTGTTTTTAAAAAATCCTCCTATTTTAATACTGGATGAAGCAACCTCTGCATTGGATTTAGAAAGTGAGGCACTTATTCAAGAATCATTGGAAGTACTTGCACATGAACGTACGACTATAATAATTGCTCACCGATTATCTACAATTACACATGCAGATAAAATTATTGTTATAGATCATGGACAATTAATTGAAAGTGGTACGCACGAGCAATTAATGCAAAAAGAGGGGACCTACTTTAGTTTATTCCAGGTGCAACATTTAGATTGATAAACAACGTTATAATAGAAAAAATCTGGCTCACCATAACGTGGGGTTGATTTCCGTTCCGGCCAGCCGCTTTGTTGTTGCTGTCGCTACGCTTTCGCACAGATAAAACAATTGCTGCCGCTCCGCTTTCGCACAGATAAAACATTTGCCGCTGACGCTTCGCTTTCGCGCAGAGCAGAGCTTCCTGGGGGCGTCCGATGAGCCGCTTCACTCGCGATGCTCGCTCCAGGGTCTCGGGCCAACAGGATGTTGGTCACGAAGGTGTTATCACAAGACGTGATGGTTTTAGCCTTCGTTCCTCTATTGCTGATCCCCAAGGAGTCGCTTGGCCTCCACTCCAATCAACTTATTTCCATGACATACGTTTTGACAAAGTGTCATCTCTATATTTTATTAATGAGTCAATAATCTAAAAATAGCCTTCCATTTAACATAAATGGAAGGCTATTTTTTTGTCTTATTTATATAATAGTATTAATTAATAAGAAATTATTAATACCGAACTCGAACGATGTAGAAAATCTGTGTTAATTGCAGAATAATAATGATTGAAAGAGCGATGTTTTTTGGTTAGAATTATCTGAAAATAGGGAATTGAGTGATAGTTAACGCGATTAAGTAAAAATATAGGTACGATGGGAGATGGATCATGAGAAAAAAGCTGCTAGAAATAAAAGGCTTAAAGACAACCTTTTTTACAGATGATGGACAAATTCCTGCCGTAGATGATATCGATTTTTCTGTTCATGAGGGAGAAATATTAGGGATTGTAGGGGAATCGGGAAGTGGAAAAAGTGTCACATCCCTATCCATTATGGGGTTAATACCGTCACCTCCTGGAAAAATAACAGGGGGAGAAATACTATTAGATGGCAAAAACCTCGTAACATTATCTGATAAACAAATGCAGAAAATTCGTGGAAAAGATGTGGCAATGATTTTCCAAGAACCTATGACATCCTTAAATCCTTTGTTTACAATTGGGGATCAGCTAAAAGAAGCGATTTTAATTCATAATCCAAAATGGTCGAAAAAAGAAGCCTTTGCAAGGGCAGTTGAAATTATGAAGCTTGTAGGTTTACCACGTGCTGAAGAATTATTAAGAGATTATCCACATCAGTTATCTGGGGGGATGCGACAACGGGTCATGATTGCGATGGCGCTTGTCTGTGATCCGAAGGTGCTGATTGCTGATGAACCGACTACTGCACTAGATGTTACGATTCAAGCTCAAATCTTGCAGCTGATGAAAGATTTAAATATACGTTTAAATACAGCTGTTTTATTAATTACGCATGATTTAGGCGTTGTAGCAGAAACATGCGAGCGAGTTATTGTGATGTATGCAGGTCAGATAGTAGAGGAGGCACCTATTCAGGAGATATTCGTTAATCCAAAGCACCCTTATACACAAGGACTTATTAAATCTGTACCAGATATGCGATATAAAAAGGACAACCTTTACTCTATACCAGGCAGTGTACCAAAACCCGGAAGTATTCAGGAAGGCTGCCGATTTGCAGCACGTTGCGAATTTGCGATGGATCGCTGTATACAAGAAACACCACCTTTATATGAAGCAGCAGAGCAGCATAAATCAAGATGCTTTTTACTAGAGAAACCGGAGGTGGAGCAACATGTCGAAAACCTTATTGAAAGTTGATGGTTTGAAAAAATACTTTCCGATTCGGAAGGGTGTCCTTAACACACAGGTTGGGGACGTAAAGGCAGTGGATGATGTTTCCTTTGAAGTTTTTGAAGGAGAAACATTAGGAATTGTTGGTGAGTCCGGGTGTGGTAAATCAACGACTGGTCGACTATTAATGCGATTGCTTGAGCCAACGGAGGGAAAAATTGAATTCGCGGGAAAAGTGATTTCCGAATTATCTAATAACGAAATGCGCAAAGCCCGTAGAGATATTCAAATGATTTTCCAAGATCCTTATGCCTCTCTTAATCCTAGACATAATATTGGAAAGATATTGGAGGAGCCTCTTATTGTTCATGGAATGGGCAATGCAAAAGAACGGAAGCAGAAAGTATTAGAACTTCTCGAAATTGTTGGGTTAAATGAATATCATGTGAAACGGTATCCACACCAATTTAGTGGTGGTCAAAGACAGCGTATCGGCATTGCTCGTGCTCTAATGACGAATCCTCGTTTGATTATTGCGGACGAGCCTGTCTCTGCACTCGATGTGTCCATACAGGCTCAAGTATTGAATTTATTGCAAAACTTACAAAAGGACTTAAAGCTAACTTATATTTTTATCTCCCACGATTTAGGGGTTGTACGCCATATTAGTAATCGTGTAGGTGTGATGTATTTAGGGAAAATAGTGGAGTTAACAGCAAGCGAAGATTTATATGCTGAGCCACTGCACCCATATACTCAAGCACTGCTATCCTCGGTACCTGTTCCAGACCCTACGTTTGAACGTGAACAGCTCATTATTTCTGGAGATATTCCAAGTGCTTCGAATCCGCCAAGCGGGTGCACTTTCCATACGAGATGTCCATTTAAAAAAGAAGAATGTTCTCAAGTAGTTCCGAAAATGCAAGAAGTGAAACCGGGTCATTATGTTGCTTGCCATCTGTATGAAGCAATCCAACATTCAATGATATAAAAAAACTTAGGGGGAAATTTAATGAAGAAAAAGAAACTTTGGACATTGGGTGTAATGCTTATCCTTGTTCTCTCGACAATCTTAGCTGCCTGCAGTGGCTCAGATACTAAGGATACGGGTAGTAAAGATACTTCAAGTGATGGCGATTCAACTAGCAGTAGCGGACCAAAAACATTAGTATATGGTCGTGGTGCCGATTCCACTGCTCTCGATCCAGCGACAGTGACAGAAGGTGAATCGTTTAAAGTTACGGTTAATATCTATGAAACTCTAATTAACTTTGGAGAGAAAGATGTAACATTGCACCCAGGACTAGCGAAATCTTGGGAATCTTCCGAAGATGGTCTAACGTACACGATGCAACTTGAAGAAGGGGTTAAGTTCCATGACGGTACTGATTTTAATGCTGAAGCAGTCGTGAAAAATTTTGAGCGCTGGAAAGCTGGTGGTGCTGATAAATTCCCATACTACGCTTCTCAATTTACAGTAGGTGAAAAGCAAGTAATTGAGTCGATTACTGCTGATGGTGATTATAAAGTTATCTTTAAACTAGCTCAGCCACAAGCACCATTCTTGAAAAACTTAGCGATGTCTCCATTTGCTATTGCTTCACCAGCAGCATTTGAAAAAAATGATGAGGCACTAAAAGATCAACCAGTAGGTACTGGTCCATTTAAATTTGTAGAGTGGAAACGAAATGATTCTATCACAATTGAGAAAAACCCTGATTACCGTATTGCAGATTTGCCGAAATTAGATAAAGTTATTTTCCGTTCTATTCCAGAAAACTCCACACGATTCAATGAATTAACTAACGGTGATGTTGATGTAGTTGATGGCTTAAGTCCATCTGATAAAGCTTCAATCGAATCAAATGCAGATTTACAATTAATCGAACGTCCGTCTATGAATGTTGGTTATCTTGGATTAACAGTAACTCGTCCACCGTTCGATAATGTAAAAGTTCGTCAAGCAGTAAATCATGCAATCGATAAGCAAGCATTAGTAGATGCATTCTATGAAGGCTTAGCGGAGCCAGCGAAAAATCCTATGCCTACAGTAATTGCAGGCTACAACGATGAGGTTAAAGGCTATGACTATGATCCAGAAAAAGCAAAAGCATTATTAACTGAGGCTGGCTATGATGGTAAAGAAATCGAGCTATGGGCAATGCCTGTGCCACGTCCGTACATGCCTGACGGTCAAAAAATAGCGGAAGCCATTCAGAAGAATTTAGCAGATGTTGGTATGAAATCTAAGATTGTAACGTTTGAATGGGCTACGTATTTAGAGAAGGCTGAAAATGGAGATGCAGATGCGTTCTTACTTGGGTGGACAGGTGATAACGGAGACGCGGATAACTTCCTTTACACTTTATTAGACGGAGATAATATTCATTCTAACAACTATACTTTCTATGACAACAAAGAAGTGCACAAACTATTAGTTGCAGCACAAACTGAACTGGATGAGGACAAGCGTAATGCTCTTTACAAGCAAGCACAAGAGATTATCTCTAAAGATGCACCATGGGTTCCAATTGCTCACTCTACTCCAATTTTAGCTGCTAACACTAAAGTTACAAACTATACTGCACATCCGACAGGTTCTGATCGTTTAGATGCAGTTGATATGAAGTAGGCATGAAGGGCTGTCCTAAAAAGTTTAATTTAAGAGGAAATTAGTTTAAAGAATCTGCTTGCTTTCTGCGGGTAAGCCGTAGAAAGCTAGCGGATTCTTTTTACAAGCTAGAGGTATTTTTCTGTATGAAAGACGAATCATCAAAACGATCAATTATGCCTTGGCATAATTGCGTCCGGAATCGGCTTTGCTTTCGCTACAAAAGACATTTGTAGCTGACGCTTTGCTTTCGCTACCAAAACATCTGCTGAAAGAAGTTAAAACCGTTTGGTGAAGGCTGACCCTTTCTACAGTATGTGTAAAGACTTCAATGCTTTTCATGAAAAAGTATATTATGAAAATAACAGAGGGGTGAAGAAAATGCTTCACTATATGGGAAGACGTCTATCTCAATTAATCCCAGTTTTGCTTGGAATGACTTTTATCGTTTTCATGTTAATTCGTGCGATTCCTGGTAATCCAGCACAAGTAATTTTAGGACAGCAGGCAACGAAAGAAGCGGTCGAAGCGTTAAACGCAAGTTTAGGATTAGATAAGCCGTGGTATACACAATATTTTAGTTATTTAGGTGGCATTTTTCAGGGGGACCTAGGGGTATCATTGCGTACTAAATTACCTGTATCAGAGGAAATTTTTCCTTATTTAGCGGCAACAGCTGAACTAGCACTATTTGCAATGATTATCGCAGTGATAGTTGGCGTAAATGCAGGCATTATTTCTGCATGGTTCCAAAATTCTTGGTTCGACTATGTGGCAATGGTAGTTGCTTTAATCGGGGTGTCTGTACCGGTTTTCTGGCTCGGTTTAATGGAACAATGGGCTTTCAGTAATCAGCTTGGCTGGTTCCCGACATCTGGTCGAGAAGATGTGCGAGATCCAATAACCTCCATTACCCATTTTTATCTACTGGATACGCTCATACAAGGCCGCTTTGATCAATTTACTGAAGTATTAAAGCGATTAGTATTACCGGGCATGGCTCTTGCGACAATACCAATGGCCATTATTGCAAGAATGACTAGGTCGTCTATGCTTGAAGTAATGCGCTCTGACTATGTACGCACTGCTAGAGCAAAAGGGCAAAAAATGTTTATTGTTGTTTATAAGCATGCATTAAAAAATGCAGTTATCCCAGTGTTAACGGTCATTGGGTTGCAAACAGGATTACTACTAGGGGGTGCCATATTAACAGAGACAATTTTCAGTTGGCCTGGAATTGGTCGTTATATATATGATGCCATAGGCTTCCGAGACTATCCGGTTATTCAATCAGGTATTTTAGTAATTGCTTTTATTTTTATCATGATTAACTTAATTGTGGATTTACTATATACGGTGATTGATCCACGAATTAAATACAAATAGAGGGGAGAAGCGATAATGACTGGAGCCATTGATGTAAAAACGGAAGCAGCGCCAAGTCGTGAACGAGCGGCAGGACCTTGGAGAGAAGGCTGGCGAAGCTTTAAAAAGAGTAAAATCTCCCTGGTAGGTGCGGGCATTGTACTATTTTTTATAATTCTTGCTATATTTGGTCCGAAAATTGCTCCTGAAGGAATGAATGAACAAAATCTTTCGATGCGTTTATTAGCACCGTCAAGTGAGCATTGGTTTGGCACAGATGACTTTGGTCGGGATATTTTCTCTAGAGTTATACATGGAGCACGAATTTCTTTATGGGTAGGATTTTTTTCAGTTACTCTATCTGTTATTGTAGGTAGTTTCCTTGGCATTATTGCGGGGTATTATGGAAGATGGATTGATACGATTATCTCGCGTATGTTCGATATTCTGTTAGCATTCCCTAGTATTTTACTAGCGATTGCAGTAGTAGCAGTACTTGGGCCATCGTTACAAAATGCACTGATTGCTATTGCCATTATTAACGTACCGAATTTTGGGCGCTTAATTCGTTCGAAAGTATTGAGTGTTAAAGAAGAGGAATATATCGTAGCAGCAAAGGCGATTGGAATGCGTGATTCACGAATATTGTTCTCGCATATTTTGCCAAACTCGATGACGCCAATCATCGTACAAGGAACGCTAGCGATAGCGACAGCCATTATTGAAGCAGCAGCACTAGGCTTCCTTGGTTTAGGAGCTCAAGCACCCGCACCAGAATGGGGGAAAATGCTGGCAGATGCCCGCATATTTTTATTAAAGGCTCCGTGGACGATGATTTTCCCAGGCTTGGCTATTATGTTAACGGTTCTCGGTTTTAATCTAATGGGTGACGGACTTCGTGATGCGCTTGATCCGAAAATGAAAAGCTAATAAAAAAGGGCGAAGAGATGGATATCATATCAACTCTTCGCTCTTTTTTCAATTATGCCTTGGCATAATTCCGTGACATCCGCCGGAGGCTTTAGGCCAACAAGATGTTGGTCACTCAGTCGTGTGTTGTTGCTGTCGCTTCGCTATCGCACAGATAAAACCGTGTTGCTGTCGCTTCGCTTTCGCACAGATAAAACCGTGTTGCTGCCGCTTCGCTTTCGCTACCAAAACACTTGCTGAAAGAAGTTAAACAAATTCCTCTTCAAATTCCACATTGATTTCATGACCATGATGAGTTTGATACGACACGATGAGCGTATCTAAATGCTCTAGGTTTTCTTCGTAATCTAAAATACGCGATAAAATATAAAGCAAGTGATAGCTCGAGAATTCTGTATCGCCTTCATCATGCGCATAACTGATCTGTTTAATGAATATTTCCATTAACTCATTACGCTGAACATAATCGATGTTTTTACTCCACTCGGAATGTTCGGGTTTTAATTTCCCTGTATATTTTAATAGTAGCTGCTCATGGTAAGTTAGTAGGAAATCAAGTCGCTCTTGAATCATTAAATGAAATTGTGTCGGTAGCTGTGCTATTTCGTTTTCATGATTATGAAGACGATGAAGAAGCTCTAAACTTTTCTTTGACGTTGTGATCATTTGACGATAAACAACTAATTTACGTGCTTTTACAAACTTTTTATTTTTAAAGTAATTACGCTCTTCCTTATAAAAATCATACAGTGTGTCAACTCGTTGCATACGAGACTTAAATTTGCTTAATGCTTCTTTTGTAGAAGTATGCTCAGATGCCTGGCGAACAGCAAGTCGCGTCCATCGGATAATATCATCCTGTAAAAAGTAAATCTTACGGAAAAGCTTTATTTCATACTTTGGCGGTAGGAAGAACAGATTAACAACAAATGCTGCTAGCACCCCAACTAATATGGTAATAAAGCGAATAAGACCAAATGTAAGAAAGTCATCTCCTTGAAACTCCATAATAGCTACAACTGTAACAAGTGCTAGTGACAATGACTTTTCAAGTTTAAATTTCAACATTATACCGATAGCAACAATGACTGCAATACCAATTGCTACTACATGGTGGCTGAAAAGCAAGCCAAAAATGACCGCGATGGTAGCTCCTATAATATTGGCTTGTATTTGCTCAATAATTGTTTGATAGGAGCGATAAATAGATGGCTGAATCGCAAAGATGGCTGCAATTCCTGCAAAAACAGGTGAAGGTAGCTCTAGCAGCTCAGCAATAAATAGTGCAAACACGATGGCGACACCAGTTTTAAATACACGGGCACCTAATTTCATAGAAAATGGATGTCCTTTCTGTCTAAAATTTTAAGCTTCCTTACATTATAGAAGGAAGTGCTCATAAAATACATAGATTTGTATGTCATTTAAAGAAAAAGACGACCCACAAGGGAGTCGTCTTTAAAATTTAATCGCTATAGATAATCCAGATACTATTATAAATTGCTCTTCTCACTAAGCGTTTAGCCATTACATTTACAAATTACAATTGTGAAAATGCAAGATCGACCGCTTTAATTGTTTCAAGAATATCTGCTTCTGTATGCTCTGTTGTTAAGAACCAAGCTTCATATTTTGATGGCGCTAAATTAATGCCTTGCTCAAGCATTAATTTAAAGAAGCGTCCAAAGATTTCGCCGTTTGAGTTTTCAGCCTGCTCATAGTTTTCTACTTTCACATCTGTAAAGTAAATAGTAAGAGCACCTTTAAGGCGATTAACAGTAATTGTTACATCATGTTTTTTGGCTGCAGCTAGGATACCTTCCTCTAAAATGGCTCCAAGACGGTCCATTTCATCATAAATACCTGGAGTTTTTAATACTTCTAGGCAGGCAATACCAGCTTGCATGGATGCAGGGTTTCCTGCCATTGTGCCTGCTTGATAGGCAGGTCCAAGTGGAGCAACTGTATCCATAATTTCTTTACGACCGCCGTATGCACCAATTGGTAAACCACCGCCGATTACTTTACCAAGTGCAGTTAGGTCAGGAGTTAAGCCTAATAAGGTTTGAGCACTACCATAGTGGAAGCGGAAAGCAGTAATAACTTCATCGTAAATAGTTAATGCACCTTTGTCCTTTGCTGTGGCATGAACTAATTCTAGGAAGCCAGGGTTAGGCTCTACAATACCGAAGTTCCCAACGATAGGCTCTATTAAAATAGCTGCGATTTGATCGCCCCATTTATCCATTGCTGCTGTAAATGCTTCAGGGTTGTTAAATGGTACAGTAATTACTTCTTCGGCTGTTGAAGTTGTAACGCCCGCTGAGTCTGGAGTACCTAATGTCGCAGGACCAGAACCAGCAGCTACTAATACTAAGTCAAAGTGACCATGGTAGCACCCAGCAAATTTCATAACTTTTGTACGGCCAGTATAAGCACGCGCAACTCGAATTGTTGTCATGACAGCTTCTGTACCAGAGTTATTAAAGCGTACTTTATCCATAGATGGGATTGCTTCTTTAAGCATTTTAGCAAAAGTAACTTCGTATTCAGTTGGAGTCCCAAATAAAGTGCCATTTTCAGCTGCGTGTGTAATAGCCTTTGCGATATGTGGGTGACCGTGACCAGTAACGATAGGACCGTAAGCAGCTAGATAGTCGATATAACGGTTGCCATCAACATCCCAAAAATAAGCACCTTTCCCACGAACCATTGCAACAGGTGAACCTCCGCCAACTGCTTTATAAGAACGAGAAGGGCTATTTACACCACCAACGATATGCTGTAGCGCTTCTGCATGTACTGCTTCAGATTTTGTGTGATTCATATATATTGCCTCCTAAATTTTGATACTTCATCTATTGTAGACCTATCAGTGCAAGAAATCCAAAGAAATTAAGGGATATGATTTGTTTTGCTAATTAGAGTAAAATAAAGCGTACAGAGGAGGAGATTGATATGGCTTTAATAGAAGGTAAAAAAGCACCGGATTTTTCCCTTATGAATGAAAAAGGAGAAATTGTAAAGTTAGCGGATTTCAAAGGACAAAATGTTATTTTATATTTTTATCCTAAAGATATGACACCAGGCTGTACTACGGAGGCTTGTGACTTCCGTGATAAGCATGAGGATTTTAGTAAATTAAATGCAGTGGTGCTCGGTGTAAGTCTTGATGAAGCAAAAAAACATACCAAATTTATAGATAAGCATGGATTACCATTCTCCTTATTAGTGGATGCGGATCATGCAGTGGCAGAGGTATATGGAGTATGGGTGCTGAAGAAGATGTATGGACGCGAATATATGGGAATTGAACGTTCAACATTTTTAATTGATACAGAAGGAAATCTGATAAAGACTTGGCGTAAAGTACGTGTGAAAAATCATATTGAAGAAGTATATACATATTTAGCAGAATGGGAGGCGAAGCAATGAGAATTTATTTTACGTTTGAACCAAGACCAGATTTACGTGAGCCGCTAGTAGCAGAATTTCCACAAGTGGATTTTATTTTTGAAAATGGCTTATCAAACGATGAGCTACAAGAAGCGGATGTGCTTGTGACATATGGTGAAGATTTAAATGATGAAAATATTCAGTATGCGACAAAGGTTAAATGGATTTTTGTAGCTTCAGCTGGGATAGAAAAAATGCCAGCTCAAGCCATTATTGACCGAGGAATAGTCGTTTCGAATGTGCGTGGCATTCATAAAACACCAATGGCAGAATCAATGCTTGCCCATATTTTAGCGATTAAGCGTGCACTACCATGGGTGTATGAACAGCAGAAGAAAAGTGAATGGTCAAAAAAAGCGAAACAAACCGAGTTGCGAGATAGCACAGCACTTATTTTAGGGCCTGGAGCAATCGGCTCGGAAGTAGGTCGCTTATTGCAAGCTTTTGGTGTTGCGACAATTGGCTGTAACCGTTCAGGGAACGAAGCAGCATATATGAATGAGATGGTGAGCTTTGATCAATTAGTCGAAGCTTTACCTAAGGCTGATATTGTCCTTTCAGTTTTACCTAATACAGAAGAGACGACACATTTATTGAAAGCAGACCATTTTAAAGCGATGAAAAATGACGCCATTTTCATGAATTTTGGTCGTGGAAACTTAATAGAGGAAAATGTTTTGATGCATGCCATTCAAGCAGGTGAAATTGGTTACGTTGTTTTAGATGTATTTGAACAAGAGCCTTTAGCTGCGGATCATCCTATATGGACTTTGCCGAATGTCATTGTGTCACCGCATATTTCAAGTCACTCATCTCGCTATGTTGAACGTAGCTTAGAGATTTTTAAGCCAAGTTTAGAGAAGTGGTTACGTGGTGAAACAGATGTAGAAAATAGGCTGGATTTATCAAGAGGTTATTGAAACAACAATCCTCAATCAATTATGCCTCGGCATAATTCCGTGACACCCGCTGAAAGAAGTTAAACTGAAATGTGTATGAATGTTGACAGAAGTAAGCTTAATTCGATACACTAATTATAACTATTATTAATTAATAATCTTTATGGAAGAGGTGCATGACGATGTCTGAAACGCATTTACAGGATGCACTTGACACGTTAAAAACAACTGGTGTTCGTATTACTCCTCAGCGTCATGCTATTTTGGAATATTTAATTCAAACAATGGCACATCCAACTGCCGATGAAATTTATAAAGCACTTGAAGGGAAATTCCCGAATATGAGTGTAGCGACTGTCTATAATAACCTTCGCGTATTTCGTGAAGTTGGTCTAGTAAAAGAACTAACTTTCGGTGATGCTTCAAGTCGCTTTGACTTCGTTACAAACGATCATTATCATATGATTTGTGAATGCTGTGGAAAAATAGTCGACTTCCATTATCCTGGTCTCGACGAAATTGAACATTTTGCATCACAAGTAACAGGCTTTGATGTGCATTCGCATCGTTTAGAAATTTACGGCACTTGTCCATCGTGTAAAGATGTATCTGCAAAAGTACAATAAAAAAATCCTAGCTCTTAAATGAGGGCTAGGATTTTTTTGCCTTATTATAAGATTGGTCGAACTCTTTTCCTTCTAGAGTTGGATCCAGTGTTAATGGTTCATTACAGTACATACACATATCTACACGACCTAATACCTTTGTGTACTTATGGCAATTAGGGCATTCCACTTGAACAGCTTTTGTTGAGAGCAGTCCAATCCATGCATATACGACTGTACTACCAATAATACAAAGTACACCAAGGGTCATGAAAATTAAGACTAGAATAGGATAGTTTTTAAAGAAGATTCCCCCATACATAACTACAAAGCCGATAAAAATAAGTGCTAATGCGAATGAACGGATTTTATTAATTTTACTTTTGTAAGGTTTCATTTATCATCTTGCCTCCCAATCTAAAATCTACTATAACATATAAGAACAAAGTATTTTAGCTTTGATAATGTGGAAAGAAGGAATACTTTTAGAGTATGTCGAAATTTTAACGAAATCAATATTCGCCTTGGCGTAATTGAATTCGGTATAAATCCGTGGCATCCACGGAATGAAGATAAAAGGTTACAAGTAAATAGAGGGGGACTGAACATGGAACAAGTTTTGCGTCCAATATATCAGGAACGTGCAAGTCAGTCGAATACACTAGGCGTTATTTTAGTGGAAAAACGAGAGGAACAAAGTAATGTTACAGATACATTTGATACAATCTTACTTACTATTGTAAAGGAAGCGGAACAGCCTGTTTTTACGAAACACTACCTATATGAAGGGAATAAAGTAGCTTTACATACAGTTACTGAGAAAATAATACGAAAATGGCTGCTTATTGGCTCGAATAAAAAAGTGGTCGATTGGATTTTCTTTGGTAGAGTATTATTTGATCGTAATGAATTTCTTTATAAATTAAAAATTGAATTACAGGAGTTTCCGTTTAGTGGTCGTAAAATCAAAACAGGCATTCAATTTTCAAAGTTAATTCGTCGTTACTTAGAAGGAAAAGAATACTTTGATAAAGGTAGCTATCTCGATGCTTATAATCATGTAGTAGATTCGTTACATCATTTAGGTCGTTTATCCATTATTGATAGTGGACTTTATCCTGAAGTAACTGTTTGGGCACAGGTGAAAAAAATAGAACCAGCGATTTATAAATTGTACGAGGAGCTCGTTACAAGTACTGAACCGATAGAAAAACGATTAGAGCTATTGTTTTTAGCAAGTGAGTTTTTAATACATTCACGTACTCGAGACGGCGCTCAACATATTTTAGAAGTAATGCAAACAAAGGAGACTTGGACTATTCAGGAATTGCATGATCATGGTGAGCTCATGAACTACTCTGTAGATTTAGAAGTATTTGTAGAATATCTAGTGGACAAAGGTTATATTCTAATTGAACCAATCGTTGCGAAAAGTGAAATGATATTCCACCGTCATTATAAGGTAAATAAAGAAGCTCTAGAAATGGAGCAAGGACTGTAGTATGCTAGTTATCGAGGTATGAAAAATACCTCGATATTTTTTACAAAAAAGTTGTTGACTTTTAATTTGTTTATATTGTATTATATTAATTGTCGCTAAGACATTATATAAAAACTCAGCAAACGAAAAAAACTTTTTAAAAAAAGTTGTTGACATGAATTGAGTTAAATGTTAATATAAAGAAGTCGCTGAAAAACAACGGTGACGAAATGAACCTTGAAAACTGAACAAGCAAAACGTAATCAATAAAGTTTTTAGTAACTAACCTTGAGTTGGTGAACGAAACAAAATTTTGGACATCAAA
>NZ_JBNNSS010000022.1:0-31137 GCF_050277945.1 Lysinibacillus sp. NPDC097214 | reverse complement strand
ACCCGTTCCCATACCGAACACGGAAGTTAAGCTCTTTAGCGCCGATGGTAGTTGGGGGCTTCCCCCTGTGAGAGTAGGACGTCGCTAGGCACCTAAAAAAAGTCGAGGATTTATTCCTCGGCTTTTTTTTATTTGCAATTTTTTAGAAAGTTAATCTAAACGATACTATAAAAATGATTATGTTCCAAATTAACTATCATTCTTCATTTTATTTTCATTCATTCCAAAAGGTATAAACAGAAATTTCAGATAATATATTGAATTGCGAAAAAAACTATGTTAGGCTATGTATCATGCAGAATGAAGTTCAAACTTCAAAAATATAATAAAAAAGGATGTACTTCTTTGATGGATAATCAAACAATTCAACAAGTCATTCAACATAAATACCAGGAGCTTTCAAAGAGTCAGCAGAAGGTAGCAGTCTTTATTCTCAAAAATATGCAGACTGCCGGTATTCATTCAGCTGCATATGTGGGGGACAAGGCAGGGGTAAGTGAAACGACGGTTATCCGCTTTTGCTACGCTATAGGATTATCGGGTTATGCTGAGTTGCAACGTGAGATTACGATGCATTTATTCAATGAAGGGAATACTAGTAGCTTGCAAAATTATTTGCAATCAAAGCAGGCACTTTTTGAAACGCCGCGTTTTTACGAAAAATCGATGGAAAAGGATGCATCGAGTATTTTAAATGTTGCAAAGAACATTGAAGGGGAAGATTTTAATCGTGCTTCCATCCTGCTGCATACGAAGAAAAAAATTTATATTGTTGGGAATGGTTCGTCTCATTTAGCGGCACAATGGTTGTATTTTACGTTAAATATGTTACGTCCTAACGTCGTAATTTTAGATTTTGAAACTAGTGAAATCATTAGAGCTTTACAAGAAATCGATGAGGATAGTGTGGTCATTATTTTATCGTTCCATCGCTATTTTAAAGAGCCGATTCAATTCGCAGCTGAAATTCAAGAAAAAAATTGTGAGATTATTGGCATTACAGATTCTAAAATTGCACCTATTACACAATATGCGACGATTACTTTTATAAATGAACAACAAGAAATGTCAACAATAGATGCAATGCCAGCACTGATTTCATTTTTAAATACATTAATTGCGGGTATGACTGCACAAGATCACGACTATTATGAAAATCAACGCGTAAAATATGATGATTTCCAAAATAGCTTTTTAGCAAATCGATGGAGTTGAATGATATGAATCAAGTTTTACAAAACTTACAGCCGAGATTGGTGGATATTTTTACACATTTACATGAGCATCCGGAAATTAGCTGGCAAGAAAAGCAGACAACGCAATATATCGCCAATTTATTAAAGGAGGCGCAGATGGAGCCTCAGTTATTCGAAGATATGACCGGACTGTATGTTGATATTGGAAAAGGGACACCGAGAGTCGGATTTCGTACGGATATCGATGCACTATGGCAGGAAGTAGATGGTGAATTTAAGGCGAATCATTCTTGTGGTCATGATGGTCATATGACGATGGCTATTGGGACAGCACTAGCGTTAAAGGATATGGAGCATTTGCTTCCCGGTGCAGTACGTATTCTTTTTCAGCCAGCAGAAGAAAAGGCACAGGGTGCTCGAGCATTCGTTGAGAAGGGGCTTATTGATCCTCTAGAATACTTATTTGGTGTCCATGTTCGTCCGTTACAAGAACTACGGGACGGAACGTACGCCCCGGCCTTGTACCACGGTGCAGCAAAGCTTTTTACGGGGACAATTATAGGAGAAGAGGCACATGGTGCACGACCTGAACTTGGCATTAATGCCATTGAGGTAGGGTCCGCAATTGTCGAAGGTTTACAAAAAATCTGGACAGACCCTAATGTCTCTGCGTCAGCTAAAATGACGCAATTTAACGCAGGAGGGACCTCTACAAATATTATTCCTGGGAAAGCAACTTTTAGCATTGATGCACGGGCACAAACGAATGAAGTAATGGAAGTTCTCACGAATGGTATTGAACGTGTAAAGGCATCGGTTGAAGCAATGTATGGTGCCAAAATTTCTTTAAATGTAAATGCACATATCGTTGCAGCATTAGTGAATGATGAGGCTTTACAACATATGAAGTCCGCTATTGTTGACGTGGTTGGGGAAAGAGCCTGTGCTTCACCAGTCATTACCCCAGGAGGAGAGGATTTTCATTTTTATACGTATGAGCGTCCGAATCTTAAAGCAACAATGCTTGGCTTAGGTTGTGGTGTAACACCAGGCTTACATCATCCGAAAATGACCTTTAATCGAGAGCGGCTTATTACAGGAGTGAACATTATCACGAGAGCGATTTTACGAGCTTTATAGACCAGCCGTTCACACGGGATAAAGAATAGAAAGAAGTGATAGGAATGATTGACATACGGGAAATAAAGACAATCGAACAGCTGGAGCAAGTTCAGCAATTGGAATATAACGTTTGGGGCATGCCTTCTATTCCTATTCATCAAACGTTAACCGCTGTGAAAAACGGTGGGATCGTTGTGGGTGCCTATGATGGTGACCAATTAGTTGGCTTTAGCTATGGCTTTTCGGGGTTTCGAGAGGGCAAAAGCTATTTATGCTCTCATATGTTGGGGATAGACGAAAATTACCGCTCTCAAGGAATAGGGGAAAAATTAAAATATGCCCAGCAAACAATTGCTATAGAACGGGGCTATGATTTAATGGTATGGACCTTTGATCCGCTGGAAACACGTAATGGTTATCTTAATCTCTCCAAATTAAATGGTATTTGTTATACGTATATAGAAAATTGCTATGGAGAAATGCAGGATGGTTTAAATAAGGGGTTACCTTCCGATCGTTTTGAGGTGTGTTGGTATATAGCCTCTGATTATGTCAGTAAAAGCGTTTCGATAGATGCAAAGAATGCCATACCGGTGGCAAGCTGTGTACCAAATGAACAAGGATTCCTGCGTTTGGAGATGACTGAAGATTTAAAATATAACAGAGGTGTATATACGCTGCCTGTACCAAAGGATTTTCAAGCATTGAAGCTGCAAGACCCGACATTAGCATTGGATTGGCGCTTCAAAACGAGACGTTTATTACAACAATTATTTGCACAAGGTTATGCGGCAGTTCAATTGCAACAGCAAGAAAATTACAACGAGTATGTTCTAGTCAAATTAGAAACTTTAGGTCTGGAAGGAGCAAATCAATATGAAAATAACAGAATTTACCATTAGGCATTTAAAGATGAAATTAAAAGATCCATTTACAACAAGCTTTGGCACATTTGAGGATAAGGATTTTTTAGTTTTAGAGGCTAAAGATGAATCAGGAACAATCGGTTGGGGAGAATCTGTTGCTTTCCATTCTCCTTGGTACAACGAGGAGACATTGCAAACGAATTGGCATATGCTAGAAGATTTCTTGATTCCTCTTATTTTAAATAAAGAGCTTCAGCATCCAGATGAGGTCAACGAACTATTTAAACCGATTCGTAAAAATAATATGGCGAAATCAACTTTAGAAGGTGCTATTTGGGATATTTATGCCCAACAGATGAATCAATCTCTCGCGGCTGCACTTGGTGGCAAAAAAGACAAAATTGAAGTGGGAATCAGTATCGGTATTCAAAAATCAATTGAGGACTTAGTAGCGTTAGTAGATGGCTTTGTGAATGAAGGCTATAAACGAATGAAAATTAAAATCAAGCCAGGCTGGGATGTAGAAGTAATGCGTACATTACGTGAAACGTTCCCTGATGTGGCGTTTATGGCGGATGCGAACTCAGCTTATCGTCTCACAGATGCTGAAACGCTCAAACAGCTAGATGCATTTCATTTAACAATGATTGAGCAGCCATTGGCGTCAGATGACATCATTGACCACGCAGCCTTACAAAAATTAATCGATACGCCTATTTGCTTGGATGAAAGTATCCATTCATTAGAGGATGCACGTAAAGCTGTTGAGTTGGGCAGTACTAAAATTATTAACATTAAAATTGGACGTGTTGGTGGCTTAACTGAAGCTAAGAAAATACATGATTATTGTGAGGTAAATGACATTCCGGTTTGGTGTGGCGGCATGCTGGAATCGGGTATTGGTCGTGCACATAATGTGGCGTTAACTACATTATCGAATTTTATTTTACCTGGCGATACAGCAGGCTCCAGTCGATATTGGGAAAAAGATATTATCGACCCAGAAGTTGTGGTGAAGGACGGTTATATTGAAGTTCCTCAAAAAGCGGGTATCGGCTATGAAGTAAATAGAGAGACGATCGATTTGTTTACAGTAGCACAGAAAACTTATAAATAAAAAACCATGGGTACTAGGAGACTGAACTTAGATCTTAAGGCGGTAGCTTCTATGCCTACCTTATTTCAATAAATTTAAAAGCAGGTGTTCTATGAAAAAAAGTTGGCAGATAGGTGGCGCATTTGTAGGATTAATCGTTGGTGCTGGCTTCGCATCAGGACAAGAAATTATGCAATACTTTACGAGTTTTGGTCTTTACGGTATAGCAGGAGGAATTGTCGCAACAATCGCTTTTGCCTTTTTAGGGATGAGTCTAGCGCAATTAGGGGCAGATTCACAAACGACATCTCATAAAGAGGTAATCTATCAAATCGGTGGGCGCTATGTTGGCGTGCTATTAGATATAGTCATAACGTTCTTCTTATTTGGTGTGGCGGTTGTTATGTTTGCGGGATCAGGGTCAACGTTTGAGCAAATGTTTGGTATAAACCCGATGATCGGCAGCATTTTCATGGTAATCATTACAATTTTAACGCTGCTATTAAATGTGAAAAATATTATTAATATAATAGCTTTAGTGACGCCATATTTAATGGGCATCGTTTTTATCATATTAATTTACTCTATTTTCACAATGGACTTAACAATTGCAGAACAGAATGTGTTAGCGAAAGAGCAATCATCTGCGGCTTCCAATTGGATAATGGGGGCACTCCTCTATGTATCTTATAACATAGCTGCTGGTACGGCGATGCTAATTGTTATGGGGGGAACCGTTAAAGAGCGCAAGATTGCTGGTTATGGCGGTTTTCTTGGCGGCCTAATGCTCGGTGTTTTAATCATACTGATTAATATTGCTTTATTCGTTAAAATGGACGTAGTTGGTGGTTCAGCAATGCCGACTTTAGAGCTAGCCAAACAAATTCATCCTGTAGTGGGGATCTTAATGTCTATTGCTTTATTAGGCATGATGTACAATACGGCTGTAGGGATGCTTTACGCATTTACAGTACGTTTTATAGCGCCTGATCATAAATATTTTAAAATAGGTATCGTGGTAATTGGTTTAATAGGCTTTGTTGCAAGTTTAGTAGGGTTCACGACATTAGTTGGAAAGGTTTATTCAACAATGGGGTATTTAGGCTTTGCATTAATTATTGCAATCATCATCTCGTGGTTACGTAAAATACCAAAAGCTTCATAACTATGTTTTGAAGATTCTCTAGTGTTATTGTACAGCACTAGGGAATTTTTTTGCGATTTTAGTAATAAAAACAAGGTGGAAAGCATACAGTAATTGTAGGTTTGTTTATCTGTGGTGATTTACGGAATTCTGCTTTATGTAAAATAAATTCTCGTAAAATTAATTAAAATCTATATAGATGCTAGACACTGAATTTTCAGAATGCTATATTAATGATGTCATAGTTTTTTAATAATTAGGAAAAATAAGGAGCCGCCATATGTCATGTAAATAGTTGATCTTCGTTACGACTGAGCGACTCCTTGGGGATCAGCAATGGAGGAACGAAGGCTAAAAGCATCACATCCTGTGATATCTGTTGGCCCGAGACCCTGCAACGAAGCGTCAGCAATTGTTTTATCTGTGCGAAAGCGTAGCGACAGCAACAACAAAGCGCTCAGTCGGAACGGAAATCAGCCACACATTATGGCGATGACCTAAAACCTTTTCTAAATTATAAAGAGTGATTGAGTAAAGAGTTATAAGAAGGATGATAGATGCCTATGGTAAAAAAAACATTAAAACAACGTATTGTTGACGCTTCTGTAGTGCTATTTCAGCAAGATGGCTATCACAATGTAACTGTTGATCGCATTGTTGAATACATTGGTGCATCAAAGGGTGGATTTTATCATAATTTTAAATCGAAAGATGAACTGTTGTATGAAATTCACGATGTATTTATTTCTTATGTGATTAAACAGTCACAGGAGGCATATGACAAATACGATACACCGATTACACGTTTATGTGCAATGCTGCAAACACTGACACAAGTGTTTGATATGTATCAAGCACATATTACGGTTTTTTACGAGGAAAGTCATTCATTGGCAGAGGAATATAGTGAAATAATTCATAAAAAACGAGATCAATATCGGGATATTTTACAAAAAGTCATAGAGGAAGGCCAGCAAACAAAGGATTTTCGTACAGAATTACCTTGTACTATTGTAACGATGGCTATTGTCGGGATGATTAACTGGACATACAAATGGTTTAAGCAATCAGGTCCGTTAACAATGGAGGAAATTACAGAAGTATTTACGGATATGATATTGCGTGCGATTGTCACTGAACAAGCAATGGACGAAGCAGTTCAATTTATGGTCAAGGGGAAGCCAGGAGTAGAGACTGGTTTTATTAATAGTTAATACAAACCGACTAGTCGGTATTAACTTATTTCAACGGGTGTCCAACCACCCGTTGAAATAGAAGAACTCAGTCTAAGAACGCCACGTCCTGTGGCAAAGACTGAGTGACCAACGTCGTGTTGGCCCAAAGCCTCCGGCGGATGTCACGGAATCGGAAAGGAGTTCAATATAGGATGTTAGCCTAAAATCATCGCATCCATGCGATAACGGCTAACTGACCTGCATCGGTAAAAACGTCACGTCCTGTGACATTACCGAAATGACCGACATCGTGTCGGCCCTCGTGCAGGCCTAGGCACAAAGCCGATTCCGGACACAATTATGCCGAGGCATAATTGATTTTTTGCAACTGTCATCTGAACGAAATCTGCTATGGCACATTAAACATTAGGGGGACTGGGGATGAACTTTGAACTAACGAAAGAGCAAGAGATGATTCGAGATATGGTACGTGATTTTGCTGAGAAAGAAATTAAACCGTATGCTCGTGAGGTTGACGAGACATCGACGATGAGAATAGAGAGCTTTCAAAAGATGGCAGAGCTAGGCTTATTAGGGATCCCGTTTCCTGAAGAGTACGGCGGTTCAGGTGGAGATACTGTTTCCTATGCACTTGCTGTTGAAGAAATCGGTCGTGCGTGTGGCGGCACAGGATTAAGCTATGCAGCCGCAGTTAGCTTAGGTGCTTCACCTATTTACAATTTCGGCACAGAGGAGCAAAAGCAGGAATGGCTTGTTCCATTAGCGAAGGGAGAAACATTAGGTTCGTTTGGTCTAACAGAGCCCAATGCAGGTTCAGATGCTGGTGGGACACTTACAACAGCTGTAATTGATGGTGATGATTACATCATTAATGGTGAAAAATGCTGGATCACAAACGCTGGCTTTGCACGCCAAATTATTGTGACAGCAGTGACAGGTAAACGTGAAGATGGTAAAAAAATTATCTCATCTATCATTGTACCAACCAACACTCCTGGCGTAACGATCAACTGCAATTACGACAAAATGGGTGTACGTGGCTCCAATACGTGTGAGATTATTTTGCAAAATGTTCGTGTACCAAGGGCTAATCTTTTAGGGGATGAAAAACGTGGATTCAGCCAATTTTTAAATACGTTAGACGGTGGGCGTATTTCCATTGCTGCATTATCAGTAGGAATTGCACAGGCAGCTTATGAGAAAGCATTAAAATACGCTAAAGAACGTGAACAATTTGGTGCACCTATATCAAAACTTCAGGCAATACAATTTAAATTAGCCGATATGGCAATGGAGATAGAGCTTGCACGTACGTTAGTACATAAGGCGGCATGGCTTAAAGATCAAAAGAAACCATTCGGGAAGGAAGCGGCAATGGCAAAATTATTTGCCTCTGAAATGGGCTTCCGCACTTGTAATCAGGCAATTCAAATTCACGGTGGTTCAGGGTATATGAAAGAATACGACGTAGAGCGTCATCTACGTGACATTAAGTTAATGGAAATCGGTGAGGGAACGTCTGAAATTCAACGTCTCGTTATTTCTCGTTTAATTGGCTGTTAGTTTATATTAAATAGCGTAAAAATAAGGGGGATTTTCATGGCAGAACTTGTGTATCAAACTATTGGTCAATTGCTAGATGAGCAATCCGAAAAATATCCACAACGCGAAGCATTAGTGTATGCAGATAGGGATTTACGTATGACCTATGAAGAGCTCAATCAGCAAAGTCGTGTAGTAGCTAGAGGGTTGATGGCTCTTGGAATAGAGAAGGGTGAGCATATTGCAGTATGGACGACTAATGTTCCAGAGTGGGTGCAGCTGCAATTTGGTACAGGTAAAATGGGAGCCCCAATCGTTACTGTAAACACTAATTATCGTTCGAGCGAGTTGGAATATTTATTGAAGCAATCCGATGCAAAAACGATTATTTTAATAGAAAATTATCGAGACCATTCTTTTATAAATACACTGCAAGAGTTATGTCCAGAGCTTGAACATTGTGAACCAGGTAATTTGCAATCAAAGCGACTACCTTTATTAAAAAATGTTATTTTAATTGGCGATACAAAATATCCCGGAGTACTAAACTGGTCTGATGTGTTATCTGCTGCAGAGCAAATAACAGAGGAGCAATTAGATCAAAGACAGCAAGTACTTCATTATGACGATGTTATTAATATTCAATATACTTCGGGAACAACAGGTTTTCCGAAAGGTGTTATGTTAACGCATTATAACTTAGTCAACAATGCGATTAATATTGCAGAATGTATGCGTTTAACTTACGAAGATCGCTTGTGCATTCCTGTCCCATTCTTCCATTGCTTTGGTTGTGTAATTGGAACATTAGCGATTACTACTAGTGGGGGGACGATGGTACCAGTGCAAGAATTTTCACCTACTGAGGTGTTACAAACGGTTGAAAAAGAAAAATGTACCGCGTTACATGGGGTACCAACGATGTTCATTAGTGAACTTAATTCACCGAATTTTGCGTCTTTTGATCTATCGACGTTGCGTACTGGCGTAATGGCTGGCTCTAATTGTCCTATCGAGGTTATGAAGGCCGTTATCGACAAAATGGGGATGAAGGATATTACGATTTGTTACGGGCAAACAGAAGCCTCACCTGTTATTACACAAACGAGAGCAGATGACCCGCTACTGTTAAAGGTGGAAACGGTTGGCCGCGCATTGCCAAATCTAGAAGTTAAAATTGTCATCCCTGGTACGAACGAAGAAGCTGCGCCGAATGAGCAAGGGGAGCTATGTACGAGAGGCTACCATGTTATGAAAGGTTACTATAATAACCCAGAAGAAACGCTTCTTGCAATAGATGAGGATGACTGGCTGCATACTGGGGATTTGGCAACGATGGATGAGGCGGGCTACGTACGTGTAACAGGGCGTTTAAAAGATATGATTATTCGTGGCGGTGAAAATATATCTCCTCGAGAAATTGAAGAATTCCTTTACACACACCCAAAAATTGCAGATGTACAGGTTGCAGGTGTTCCTGATCCTGTTTATGGAGAGGAAGCGGCAGCTTGGGTTATTTTGCGAGAAGGAGAGCAGGCAACAGAGGAAGAGATTCGAGATTATTGTCGGGATAAAATCTCTAGACATAAAATACCACGACATATTTTCTTTATCGAGGATTATCCGATGACTGCATCTGGAAAAGTGCAAAAGTTTAAATTACGAGAGAATTTTATTCCAACAGTGAAGTAACCAAGGGGGTCAGTGTTATGTTCAAAAAGGTGTTAATTGCCAATCGTGGAGAGATAGCTAGACGTGTTATAAGAACATGCAAACGACTAAATATACAAACAGTTGCGGTGTATTCTGAGGCAGACGCTGAAAGCTTACATGTGAAAGATGCTGATGAGGCGTTTTGCCTTGGAAAGCCACCTGTTGCCCAAAGCTATTTAAATATAGATCGTATTCTTGAAGTAGCGAAGGAGTGTGGCGCTGACGCAATTCATCCTGGCTATGGCTTATTATCAGAAAACGCTGAGTTTGCAAAACGTTGTACAGAAGCGGGCCTCGTTTTTATTGGGCCAAGCGCCGACGTAATTGCTTCGATGGGGAGTAAATTAGAAGCTCGGAAAACAATGAAAGCTGCCGGTGTACCAATTGTTGAAGGTGTAGAGACACCGGTGAAAGATGTCGCGGAAGCTATTGAAATTGCTTCCCGTCTAGGCTATCCGATTATGTTAAAAGCTTCTGCCGGCGGTGGAGGGATCGGCATGCAGCTCGTTGAAAATGCCGAGGAATTAGCAAAAGCCTTTGAGGGGAATCAAAAGCGTGCACAGTCATTCTTTGGTGATGGCACGATGTATATGGAACGATTTATTGCGAATCCTCATCACGTCGAAGTACAAATTATAGCGGACCATGATGGCAATGTCGTACCACTATTTGAACGTGAATGTTCGATTCAACGTAGAAATCAAAAAGTAGTGGAGGAAGCACCATCTCCATTCATTTCTGAAGAAACAAGAAAACGTATGCTAGATGCTTCAGTCAAGGCAGTTCAGCATATTGGCT
Organism: Lysinibacillus sp. NPDC097214; assembly: GCF_050277945.1. Taxonomy (NCBI): domain Bacteria; kingdom Bacillati; phylum Bacillota; class Bacilli; order Caryophanales; family Bacillaceae; genus Lysinibacillus; species Lysinibacillus sp. NPDC097214. The sequence goes on along the minus strand of NZ_JBNNSS010000022.1, from coordinate 20,464 downwards.
ATGTGAATGCAGGAACGATTGAGTATTTAGTAGATGCGGAGCAAAACTTTTATTTCTTAGAGATGAATACGCGCCTACAAGTGGAACACCCGGTGACGGAGGAAATTACAAAGCTGGATCTTGTAGAGGAGCAATTAAAGATTGCGGCAAAACAACCGCTAGCATTTACTCGCGATAGCGTACAAAGAAAAGGGCATGCGATTGAAGTACGTATTTACGCTGAAAATCCGTCGACCTTTTTCCCTTCTCCTGGCACCATTACGGCATTTGAATTGCCTACAGGTGAAGGTATCCGCCATGAATGCGGCGTAGAGGCTGGCACTGCGGTTACACCTTTTTACGATCCAATGATTAGTAAATTAGTAGTGTGGGGAGAAACACGAGAAGTTGCATGTGAAAGACTGATTGAGGCACTTAAAGCGTATAAAGTTGAAGGTATTCAAACAAATATTCCGATGCTGTTGAAAACAGTGACACATGAACAATTTTTAAAGGGCTATACAACGACTAAATTTGTAGATGAATATTATTTACCTCAATTAGCAGAGACGAAGTAAGAACATTTTATAAAGCATTCGCACTTAAACAATGAGTGCGGATGCGTTATTCATACATTTGGAGGGATTACAATGGCAACAGTTAAAGCGAGCATGGCAGGAACAGTATGGAAAATCGTTGTAGCAGAGGGCGAGAAAGTGACTGCAGGACAAGATGTGGCAATTTTAGAGTCGATGAAAATGGAGATTCCTATTGCAGCAGAAGAAGATGGCGTGGTTACAAAAATCATTGCGAACGAAGGGGATTTCATTAACGTAGATGACGATATTTTAGAAATCGAATAAGGAGGCTTCTTGATGCAGCTACCAAAGCATGTAACGTTAAAGGAAGTAGGTCCTCGTGACGGTTTGCAAAATGAGAAAACGCATATTGCAACTGCCGATAAAGTACAGCTAGTGAATTTACTTAGTCAAACTGGATTGAATTATATCGAGGTAACGTCTTTTGTACATCCGAAGTGGATTCCACAGCTGGCTGATGCAGTGGAGGTTCTTCAAGCCATTAAACGCCAAAAAGATATCACGTATGCGGCACTAGTACCGAACATACGTGGCTTAGAACGTGCATTGCAGGCTGAAGTAGACGAAGTGAGCGTTTTTATGTCGGCAAGTGAAAGTCATAACCAAAGTAATATTAATAAATCAATCGATGAAACATTTCCGATATTACAGGAAGTTGTGAACGGGGCAAAGGCAGCGCATAAAAACGTACGGGGCTATATCTCAACGGTGATTGGGTGCCCGTATGAAGGTTACATACAACCAGATAAGGTTTTGCGAGTAACAGAAAAATTATTGGAAATGGGTGTCGATGAAATTTCGCTTGGTGACACGATTGGTGTAGGTGTACCGACACAGGTGGAAAATCTTTTGGAAGAATTATTAAAAAGATACCCTGTAGAAAATTTTGCGATGCATTTTCATGATACACGTGGCACAGCGCTAGCAAATATCGTTAAATCTTTAGAAATGGGCATTACGAAGTTTGATAGTGCCCTTGGTGGACTTGGGGGCTGTCCATATGCCAAAGGAGCATCAGGTAATGTGGCTACGGAAGATTTATTGTATTTATTAGATGGGATGGGTATTAAAACGGGTGTAGAACTGAATAAAGTGCTAGAGGCTGCGCTGTTTATTGAACAGAAACTAGGGAAGGCCGTTGCCTCTAAACAAATGGCGATTGCCCGTAATGAGAGGAGTGCGAGCCAAATATGACGCAACTCGTTCGTTTTGAATTATTAGATGATTGCATTGGGCTTATTACCCTTTCTAGACCTGAAGCTGCAAATGCGATGTCTGTACAATTACTCCAAGAACTTAGCACGACACTCGACAACATAAATGGTGATCCAGCAGTGCGAGTCGTCTTACTAACAGGAGCGGGAGAAAAAGCCTTTTGCGCAGGAGCAGATTTAAAAGAGCGTAAAGGGATGCCAGACCGACAAGTAAAGCAGATTGTGCAATTAATCGGAGCAACGGTGGCCAAAGTAGAAGCACTCGCTCAACCAGTTATCGCCGTACTAAATGGCGTTGCTTTTGGTGGCGGACTCGAGCTAGCGTTAGCATGTGATTTACGTCTGGCAGCTGCCCATGCCAAGATTGGCCTTACAGAAACATCTCTCGGCATCATCCCGGGGGCAGGAGGGACACAACGACTTCCTCGACTAATAGGCCTTGGTAAAGCGAAAGAATTAATTTATACAGCACGTCGTTTAAATGCAGAGGAAGCGAGAAGCTACGGCATTGTAGAGTATGTTCATGAAGGACATGAAGTACTTGAAAAGGCACAGCAGCTTGCACTAGAAATGGCAAAAAATGCTCCACTTTCTTTAGTACAGGCGAAAATCGCCATGAATCAAGGAGTTGAAGTCGATTTAGCTACTGGTTTAAAGATCGAATCCCTTGCATATAATGCTCTGATTCCTACAGAAGATCGATTAGAGGGCTTACTTGCTTTCCAGGAAAAGCGAACACCGCAATATGTAGGAAAATAAAGACCTGATAATAGATTTTGGTCCATCATCGGAAGTTTGGGGTGACATTTTGTTAAAACATATGCAATGCATATAAGTTGATTGGAGTGGAGACTGGGCGACTCCTCGGGGATCAGCGTCACAGATGAGACCCTGCAGCGAAGCGAAGCGGCTCATCGGACGCCCCCAGGAAAGCGCCCAGTCGGAACGGAAATCAACCCCACGCTATGATGATGAACCGACATCTAGGTATATGATTAATTATTTATGCTGAGGCGTAACCGTTTGGGCAAAAGGAGGAATTAACGATGAGCAATGTACCGACAGAAAATACGACTAAAACAATGAAGGAACAAATTTTAACAGGTGGCCTGCCAAAATATCACGATAAAAATGCACAACAAGGAAAGCTATTTGTACGTGAACGACTCGAATTATTATTAGATGATGGACTTCAATCAGAAGATGGCCTGTATGCGAACTGCTTAGCAGGTGACCTACCAGCAGATGGCGTTATCACAGGAATCGGTAAAATCCATGGTCGTACTGTTTGTGTTTTAGCAAATGATTCGACGATTAAAGCTGGCTCTTGGGGAAAACGTACAGTAGAAAAAATGATTCGTATCCAAGAAACAGCTGAAAAGCTAAATTGCCCATTACTGTATCTAGTCGATTCAGCAGGTGCACGTATTACTGACCAATTAGAAATGTTCCCTGGTCGTAGAGGAGCAGGACGAATTTTCTATAATCAGGTAAAGCTTTCAGGTAAAATCCCTCAAATATGCTTATTATTTGGACCTTCCGCGGCAGGTGGTGCCTATATCCCTGCATTCTGCGATATCGTAGTCATGGTAGAGGGCAATGCATCGATGTATTTAGGATCTCCACGTATGGCGGAAATGGTTATAGGTGAGAAGGTAGATTTGGAAACTATGGGTGGAGCGAAAATGCACTGTTCTGTTTCCGGTTGTGGAGATGTGCTGGCTAAAACAGAGCAGGAAGCCATTTCCTATGCTCGTAAATATTTGAGCTATTTCCCGAACAACTTTGCAGAGCGCGGGAAGGTAGAGGCTCCAAAACCACCAGCTTCATTTGAGAAATCGATTGATGAGCTAATACCGAAAAATCAAAACGTTCCTTTTGATATGTATAAGCTAATTGAACGCATTATTGATGAAGATTCGTTCTGTGAAGTGAAAAAATTATTCGCTCCAGAATTAATTACAGGGCTTGGACGCATTAATGGGCAATCCGTTGGAATTATCGCCAATCAACCGCGCGTTAAGGGAGGCGTTTTGTTCCACGATTCAGCTGATAAAGCGGCAAAGTTCATTTCACTTTGTGATGCGTTTAATATTCCACTTCTTTTCCTTGCCGATGTACCAGGCTTTATGATTGGTACGCAGGTTGAAAAAGCAGGGATTATACGCCATGGTGCGAAAATGATTTTTGCAATGAGTGAGGCAACCGTTCCTAAATTAACGGTCATTGTTCGAAAAGCATATGGTGCAGGACTGTATGCAATGGCAGGTCCAGCTTTTGAGCCAGACTGCTGTATTGCATTATCCAATGCACAAATTGCTGTAATGGGACCTGAAGCTGCAGTTAACGCAGTCTATGCCAATAAAATTGCTGAACTTCCAAAAGAGGAGCAGGCAAGTTTTATTGCAGAGAAACGCAAAGAATATCAAGAGGAAATCGATGTCTATCGTCTAGCTTCAGAGCTTATCATTGACGATGTTATTGAGCCAAATGATTTAAGAAAAACACTTGAATCACGTTTAGAGCTTTATATGTCAAAATATTTATTATTCTCGGAGCGTAAACATGGAGTAAATCCAGTATAAATGAAAAAAAGCTCTCATTGTAACGGGTTCAGTTGATGAGTACAAAAAAGTAAATAGAAATATAAAAAGAAGTCCGATTCGCATATGAATTGGACTTCTTTTATTTATTGATATATAAGGGTTCTTACGGCTTTTAGTAGATAAATTAATAGCATAATTTGCATACCTACTAGCAAGAGGCTGCTGTCCAGTAAACAGCATTTGAAACTATCGATTTTAGTTATGTGTTATTTTGATAAAGTGTACATCATTACACCTTCCAAAAGCACATTACATAAAATTAATTAAAAAAATTTAAGCCAAATCACCTTACCGCTTGTCTAATAGATGAAAACCAAAACGAAAGGAGGGATTAAGATTAAACTTGAACGTTTAGTAAAGAAAGCACAAAAAGGTGATGATAAAGCCTACTTATTGCTTTTCCAACAGTACGAAACAGATATTTATAGAATGGCTTATGTCTATGTGAAAAATAAAGAAGATGCATTAGATCTCGTTCAAGAAGTGGCCTATCAGTCATTTAAGAAAATCAGTACATTGAAAAAGACAGAATATTTTAAGACTTGGCTCATGAAAATTACGATTAATTGTGCGTTGAACCTAATCAATAAAAACAAAAAGGTAATTCCACTAAATTCAAACTTTGAAGTGTTTATTGGGTCAGAAGATGAAGATATTGCACTTACTGTATCTTTACACGAACTGATTGATACTTTAAAAGAGGATGAAAAGAGTGTCATTTTACTAAAATATTACGATGATCGTACATTGAAGGAAATTTCAGAAATATTAGATATCCCGCTTGGAACCGTAAAATCTGTCCTATACCGTGCTTTGGGCAAGCTTCGTCAAAATTTAAAGGAGGTAGGTAACTATGGATAATCATCTTAAGCAAGAGCTTTCAAAAATAGAAATACCTGTAGAGGTTCATGATAGAAGTAAATTGGGAATTAATAAAGCGAAGTCTGAAATGGGTGGCAAACTGAATCGTTTTGTAAAAAAACGATTGGCTATAGCTGTTATTTCTGCTTGTTTAATGATTCCAACGGGTGCATTTGCTTATCAAGCATTACTTGCCGATGATTTATATGGTTCATTTGATAATTTAAAAAAACATGCGCTAAATATTACGATGGAAAGTTACTTATTATTTAATGCAAAGCTAGATCAAGCGAAAGGCGACCTAGGAAAAGAAGAGTTTAAACAATTTAAAAATTTATTAAGTGTATTCACAAGCGCAAAAATTGAATATGGTGATGAAAATGGAAACATCGATTATTCTCATCTCCCGGCAGAACAATTAGAAGAAATTAAAGTAGCGTTGTCCGAAGTTCAACCATTTTTTGATAAATTAAACGGACAACCATCAAGCAAAGAGGTTTTAACAGCTGAAGAGTATGATCAATACATTCAAGCCTTATTAGACTATGAAACGACTATGGCACAATTAGGAGTAACAAGTGCTCCGGATGTCGCTTCAATTCCTGCAGAGTTACAAGAGAAGTTCATTAAAGCTCAAGAATACTTAAACTATGTAAATGAAAAACAAATCGATCGGAAATTAAATAGATAGAAGACAGCCGGGTAATAAAACATACCAAGTTAATTTCATTTTGCTTTACTCGCTATGAAGATGATGATTATCTAAGTGATTCTGAAAACTTTCAAATTGTCTCTGTTGGAGCAATCTTAAATTTGACCATTCCATTTTGGAACTTATCCAAGAACCGCCTTTGTGTGCGTATGATATTTAAATGGGGTTAATTGAAAAAGGAGCGAATTTCGTAACGGGTTCTGTTTTCGAGTACAAAACTCTAAAAAACACTATAAAAAGGATATCAAATCGCAATGATTTGGATATCCTTTTTTTATTGATATAAAGCGACTTTTTAACAATTTTCATACGAAATGGTATATCAAATCGCATAAATAAAGTTACATTATAGAAAGTTCTATAACGATGCGAATACATAATCTTTTTTTCGCACGAATTAGTTGGAGTGATAATTTAAATGGCAAGGAACTATATTCAACTCCCATGAAAGAACTTAATTATCTTTCATTTTCTGTGGTGAAGAGCTTATTTTTGCGCTTCATGGATGGCTAACGGGGCAGTTTAGTTGAAGAAGGATTATTATCTCAACTACTAGAATACATAGATATGTGCAATTCTGGGTGCTAATTTAATGATTAAAACCCTTACTTATTCAAATAACTGACATACGAAAAATTACAAAACATTATAACCCGTTACAAATACTAGAAATTCATTGGAGGTGTTAGCTTGAGTATAGATTTAGAAAAATTGAACTCAGATATATTAGACGAGGCAAACGAAATTCTATACAAATTAGGATTGTACGATGCCTTAAAAAAGTACGGTAATCCTCAAGTAAGTGGTAGTTATTCGTTAAAGTTGATGACGTGGAGAGATTTAGATATTTACCTTGAAACAGACACAAGTAATAATGACAATTTTTTCGAGTTAGGGAAAGAAATTTCAATTAAATTAAAACCAACAAAAATGAGTTTTAGAAATGAGTTAATTGGGAAAACACCACATTTACCAAATGGGCTATTTTGGGGAGTACATACAAACTTATTTGGACACCAATGGAAAATTGATATTTGGGCTATTGGTTCAGAAGAAGTTAAGAAAAAACAAAATGATGTAGAAGAAATAAAAATTCAACTTGATGACATTAAAAGAAAATCAATATTGGAATTAAAAAAACAATTGCATAGTCATCCTAAATATCGCAAGGCATTTTTTAGTGTAGATATTTATCAATCAGTTATAAACGATAATATTGAATCCTTAAGCCAATTTGAAGAATGGTTATCTAGAAAGAGTGGAATAAAATTATAACCAATTTTAAACATAAGAGACTTTTCTTCAAAGGGGAGAATGACTATTTCTTCTTCAACTAACGGGGTGCTTTAGTTAACTTTTGATTCACGAAATATCAAACCAAGTTGTACAAAAAAGGTACTGCGAATTCGCAGTACCTTTTGATATGCTAATTAATTGTCTTTTTAACCTGCGATTTTGCTTTTTGTACTTCAAAACAGAACCCGGACGGACGTATAGTATAGGGAAGAAGGTTGCACAATTTTCGATTAAAACGCTTTACCCATCTTATTATTACCACTTGCTTAGGGAAGTAGTGCATATTAAAATGATGTGAGGATATAGGGAAGTAGGTGGTATAGGCGTGGCAAAAAATAATATACAGGGTAATGCCAAGCTACCATTACCATATCGTGCATTGATAGATACATATTATTTACCGATAAAGATAACAGGGTGGCTCTTTTTTTGTATCTACTCTATCATAGCTTTTTATAAACTGGTTATTGATCGTCTAGTGAATGTAGTCGTTATGTTGTTCAATGGCGAATATTCTCTTGGTGAATTAGGGCTGTTTGATTATAGTAACTGGCGATTAACGACAAATTTTATTCCCTTTGATACAATTCTTCGCTATATACATTACTCACAGTATTTTAATTTGGATATCATCATTATTAATTTACTCGGCAATTTATTAATATTTACCCCAATGGGCTTTTTACTACCACTATTATCTAAAAAGTGTCGTCAAGCTTGGATCGTTATTTGTATAGGCTTTTTCTCTAGTCTAACGGTAGAAACTATCCAGTTTATTTTTAGGGTTGGGTCGGCAGATATTGATGATTTAATTTTAAATACACTTGGAGCATGGCTTGGTTACCTAGCCTATAAAAGTATACTTATTAAGCCTAAAAAATAATAGAAACAGTCCTTGCTAAAGGGCTGTTTTTTTGTGGTGAGTTAACACTATTTATAAAATGATAACAAATTTATGGTTCATCACCAAAAGTTGTGGATGTTTTTGTTAAAGTCTACTATGTAAATAAGTTGATTGGAGTGAAGGTTGGGCGACTCGTTGGGGATCAGCAATAGAGGAACGAAGGCTAAAAACATCACATCCTGTGATAACGCCTTCGTGACCAACATCGGTGCTGGCCTGAAACCCTGCAGCGAAGCGGATGTCTTCTGCGCGAAAGCGAAGTGGCAGCGACAAAGCGCCCAGTCGGAACGGAAATCAACCACACGTTTTGCTGATGATCCAAATTTATTGAAATAGAATATTGAAATACTAAATGAATATAATATCGGGGGTTTTGCTGGTTCTTTGTATCTATTTTGTTGAAAGTGACATATTCCTTTAGGAGCTTAGTATTAATTAACTCTTGAATTTAATAAAGAAAATTCCGATAATTAGGGTACAGAAACTATTCTGGAGGAATAGATAAAGTTAATAGAAGAAATTATCATATCTATTATTTAACTTGCATATTAAATTAGAAAGCCGAGGTGAATCATATGAAACTATCAAGTTTAATAGAACAAGAAAGAATGACATCACAATATAATCGTAAAAAGATTTTACAGCGAAAACAAGTAGGTGATGCCTATCGAAAAAACGCACTGTATTTCCAACCAAAGAAAAATCCGATATTGCTTGAGCTAGAAAATTTACTTTTAGGGCATACAGATCAAGAACTCTATGAGCAACAAAAAGAGGAATCCAAAGAGGTCTCGCCTCAGCAGCAAGCAATCATGCAAGATTTGCAACAAACGAAAAATGTGCTCGCACATGAGCAAAAGCAATATTCACAGCTAGAGCGTGTAGATGTGGAAGCCTCTATAGTAGATGATGCAAATGCCAAGGAAACGTTACAAATTTTAGAGCAGGTGCGAAATACAGCGCTAGTACCCGCGCAGCTATCACCACAGGATTTACGTGTAGCGGCAAGTGCAAATGCTCAAATACAGCACATGCAAGCGCAATTAAATGGTCAAGAGGTAGATGAAAGTGTACTAGATGACAGTGAGCCTGCTTTTGTAAGTGAAGGTATTGAAGTCAACGTACCAGAACGTTTTTCGAAGGAATTGAAATTGGATCCATTTGTAGATACAATTTTCGGTAAGAGTTATGCGGAGGCATACAAGGTGCGAACATTTAAATACGCTTCTGAAAAATATGCCACTCATATTCAAATGGCGAAAAACGGCTATCTTCCAGGAACAAATCCTATGTTCACCATGATAGCCTAATGCTGCAGATGGGGGTTTTTTAATGGCGAAGGCAAAGCATGCGAAAACAAATGCTATCAGATTATTGGAGCAACAAAAAATACAATTCGACGTAATTGAATATGAAACTGGTGACGGCCAAGTTGACGGAATTTCAGTTGCTGAAAAGATCGGTCACCCAGTTTCTCGTGTTTTCAAAACGTTAGTAGCAAAGGCAAGTGCACAAAAGCTTTTTGTATTTGTTATTCCAGTAGCAGATGAGCTTGATTTAAAAGCAGCTGCAAAGGTGATCGGAGAGAAAAAAATCGATATGCTCCCGGTCAAGGAGTTACTTGGCTATACAGGCTATGTGCGAGGCGGATGCTCACCAGTTGGCATGAAGAAGCTTTATCCAACTGTCATCGATGCGTCAGCGCAAGAGCAAGGAAGTATTATTGTAAGTGCCGGAAAAATCGGCATGCAAATCCACTTACAGCTAGATGATTTAGTTGCTGTGACAAAAGCAAATATTGCATCAATCACCACTACCCAAAAATGATCTGCTGGGTAGTTTTTTTATTGGTTTTTTTTAGTAGTAGCAGAAGAATAGGATTGCCTTATATGGACAAACGTTCAGGAAGCACAAAGGAATTCACTCAGTCTCGAATCGTCTGAATGCATCTCTTTTACATTGTAAATACGCCAATTTCTTGGTGGGATCTCCTTTAATCAAGAAAGCATACGCTCATGATTGCATGAGCGTATTTTTTTATAAAAAAAGAGCAATGATGAGTCGTTTTTTAGTTTTGGAGAGCACTTAAACAATAACAAGAAAAACAAAAGTATAGTGTAGTTAAGGTAATTATCAGACGGAAAGGGGGGGATGTTTTGAAAGTGTTAATTGTTTCAATGTCTACTTTATTTCTTGAAGCATTACAAATAGCTATTCGTGATAGGCGATCAACTTGGCAAGTAGATACTTATCAAATTCAAACTCCTATATTTAATCAAACATTGCTGAAAAAAATTGAAGAACAATGCCTTGATATTGTAGTAATCGAAACAACAAATCAGCATTTTACGATGATAATTGATAGTTTGAAGAAATTAGAGGGTCCAGAAATAGACATCATGTTACTTGTGGATTCAAGGATGGGTGAGGTTTACCATCATCTAAAAGATGAGGAACGGTGGTTTAGTGTTACTAAAAATACAAGTCTAGAGGAATTTTTAATATTGCTGGAATCCTTTAAAAGCAATGTACCTGATGTACCAGATGTCTCTTTAAAAGAGATGGATAAAAAGATACTAAAAGAATTAGCAATAGGACACTCATTTGAGTTTATTCAACGTACACAAGAGCTATCGGCTGAAGAAATTGATCAGTCACTGTATCGAATTAATACCTATTTTAAAGTACCAAATTATATAGAATCCATTGTGAAAGCATTCGAACAGAAAATAATTACAAATTAAACATGCAAAGGGGGATTGCCTAAACGAATGTTTTTAAAATAAACGTCATGTTTTGGAGTGAGATTGTAGATCTATCGGTGAAAAAACTAAAAAGTAAGAAGGTGTTATGAAGGAATGAAAGTTGAATTAAGTCAAAGAGAATCTGAAGTAGCAGCTTTAGTAGCACAAGGACTGAAAGATGTTGAAATTTCAAAGACGTTATTTATTAGTCGCAGAAGAGTAGGAGAAATAATAGCATCAATTAAGCAAAAGCTAAATATTCAATCTAGAGTTCAAATTGGTATTTTAGCATATCAAAAAGGTTTAGTGGTGTTAAATGCTAATTGGGATAATGTGGAGGTTGTTATCTAGAAGGAAGGGGCACATATGAAAAAAATTCCGTATATTGAACAAATGCATCATAGTGAATGTGGTTTAGCCTCGTTAGCGATGTTACTTAATTATCATGGTCATTGTATATCTCTTTCTGAACTTCGTGAAATTTATGGAGTTTCTAAAGGAGGGACCTCTCTGTATCAAATTACTAAGATTGCAGAGAGTTATAACCTGAATACAGAAGGTTACAGAGTAATCGCTGAGGATTTGAAAAATATAAAATTACCAGCCATTTTGCACTGGGAAAATAAACACTATGTTGTATTAGAACGCATCAATAATAGAAAAGCAATTATTGTTGATCCGGCTCAGGGAAGAAAGAGTATAACGTTTAAGGAGTTCGAAAGTAAGTATTCAGGAATTGCTTTAACGTTGAGTCCTAATGAGGATTTCCAATTAAGAAAAGGTACTTCACATGTTCGTTATTTCTTAAACTATATTTTAAAAAGTAAAAAGTTAGTGGCAGCAATTATTTTTACATCACTTATAGCTCAAGTTATAGCTTTAGGTGTTCCATGGCTTATTCAATGGATGACAGATACGCTATTTGTTCCGAAAGATCAAAATTTATTGTCTTTAGTAGGATACGGCGTTCTTCTATTATTTAGCGGTTATTTCGTTTTCTCAGGATTGCGAGGAATATTAATTGCTAAATTACAAACAGCAGTAGATAAATCTTTAATGACAGACTTTGTAAGTAAATTAATGAAATTAACATATTCATTTTTTGAAAACCGTTCTACTGGTGAATTGTTATTTAGGGCTAACTCGAATGTTTATATTAGGCAGATATTATCAACCAAAGCAATTACAGTTTTTATTGATGTCGTTTTATTAATTTCCTATCTTGCAATGATGGCTTCGTATTCACTGAAACTAATGGGTGTGGTTTTATCTTTAGGTATTATTATTTTCGTTACATTAATATCGAGTACCAAGATATCACGGAAATTAGCGGAAAAAGAAGTTTCTCATCAGGCAAGAGTTCAAGGTATTCTTTCGGAAAGTTTGAATGGTATTGGTGACGTTAAGGTAATGGGCATGGAGAAAAGCGTCTATGAACAATGGCATAAAGTATTTAAAAAGCAAATAAAGTATGCAGAACGTCGATCTATTTGGACAATGTTTATTAATACGATAGCTACTGCTTTGCAATTTATATTGCCTGTCTTACTTCTTTGGTTAAGTGGGAAAGCATTGATAAATGGCAGTATGTCTCTAGGGATGGTCTTAGCGTTTAATGCTTTATCTACAGCATTCCTTGCTCCAATTATCTCTTTAGGAAATAGTTATGGCGAACTTATATATTTAGGAACGTATATTCAAAAATTATACGATGTGATCACCGGAACAGAAGAAAAACAAGGAGAAGTTCAAGAGAATCTGTCTCTCAAGGGAGAAATTGAATTAAAAAATGTTTCTTATAAACATAATTTCTTTAGTGACCATTCTCTTAAAAATATTTCTTTTAAAGTAAACCCTGGAGAACGACTTGCAATAGTAGGTGCATCTGGTTCAGGCAAAAGTACATTAGTTAAGATTTTATTGGGTCTTTATAAGCCTACCGAAGGAGACGTTTATGTTGATCAAAAGTCTATAAATGAATATGAATTAGGACAACTTAGACAAAATATGGGGGTAGTTTTCCAAGAAGCCCGACTATTTAATAAAACAATTTATGAAAATATAGCATTAGCTAAAGAAGATATGCCTTTAGAAGAAGCTGTAGTAGCGGCATATAGGGCAAACATTCACGAAGAAATTATGAAGCTTCCGTTAAACTATCATACGACGGTATCCGAATTCGGAATAAACTTCTCAGGTGGACAGCGACAACGGATGATATTAGCACGTGCTCTTGCTCAAGATCCATCAATTTTGATTTTAGACGAGGCTACTAGTGCATTAGATACTGTTTCTGAAAAGAAAATAACAGATTATTTGAAAACTTTAAATTCTACTCAAATTTTAATTGCGCATCGATTAAGCACTGTAAGAGATGTGGATCGGATTATCGTTATGGAAAAAGGCGAAGTTGTAGAAATTGGAAACCATCAAGAGTTATTAAATAAAAAAGGATATTATTATCGACTTTATACGACTCAACAATTAGAGGAGGGAAAAAATGAAGAAATGGTCGTTTAAATGTTTACTTTTATCATTAGGAATACTTTTTGCAACATCACATGAGGAAACGAAAGCAGCAGAAACAACTCAATTATATGGTTTAAAAGATAGTGCACCTATTGAGGAAATCATAGAGACGTTAGAAAAAAAGTCTTTAGAATACAATTTTATTGAAGAAATTCAGATGCTTAGTGTCGAGGGAGGCACAAGTAATTACGTATTAGATCAATATGATTCATTTATTGAATGGAGTGGACCAGAACAAGAAATAGAAGTTGAAACAAAAACAGCAATGGCTCCACTAGCTTTTAAAGAACAAACGACTTCACTGTATGATTCCTGGAGATGGGATATCAACCGTGTTACTAATAACGGGGCGAGTTATGGGATTGAAAAAGGAAATCATACTGTAAAAGTGGCGGTAGTAGATAGTGGTATCGATTTTAATCACCCGGATTTAGCTTCAAATATTGTTGATCCTGGAAAAAGCTTTGTACCTGGTATTACGACAACACAAGATTATTTAGGGCATGGAACGATGGTTGCCGGAATAATTGCCGCCAATGGTAATTTACAGGGTGTTGCACCGAATGTAGGGCTAGTACCATATAAGGTATTTCATACAGATGTTGCCGATTCTATGTGGATTGTAGAAGCAATTGTTGAAGCAGCCAAAGATGATATGGATGTTATTAACCTGAGCTTAGGAACGTATAAATCGTTGAAAAATAAAGAGGATCAGGCTGTTATTAAAGCGTATCAACGAGCTGCAAAATTCGCTATTCATGAAGGGAGTATTTTAATTGCTTCTGCTGGTACAGATGGCTATAACATGAGTAATCCTAAAGAGTTATCTGAGCAACTTGGGGAACCGGATGATGTACAGATACATTTGCCAGGTGGTGGATTATCTGATGTTGTGACAGTCTCAGCAACGAATAAATTAGATCAATTAGCATTCTATTCGAATTTCGGCCCTCAAGTTAATATTGCAGCGCCGGCAGGAGATTATGGTGAAGATTATAAAACGTTAGGGAACATTCAGTTAGAAGCAATGACTATTACAACATATCCATTAAACATAACACAGTCTGAATTAAGTCAATATGCAGGTTTTGAGCATGGATATGAATTCATGATAGGCACAAGTTTAGCTGCTCCTAAAGTTAGTGCAGTAGCAGCGTTAATTATCGCGGAATATCAAGAAAAATATAATAAAAAACCTAGTGTTAATCAAATTAAAAAATATTTATATGAAGGCGCAAGCAAAGTAAATGCCCCTAGACATGAAGTAGGAGCAGGAATTGTAAATGCTTATGGATCATTAAAAGCAATAAAGGAGGAAAAATAATATGAAAAAAGTTTTAAGTCTTTTAGGTGGATTAATTATTGGCATCGTTGCTATTGCTATCATAAAAATGGTTAATTAGGAGAGGTGCGTTATGACATTTAAAATTGAAAATTTAAATAAAAGCTTTGGTAATAAAAAAGTAGTAAACAATATTTCTATTCGATTAGAAGAAGGTCAAATCTTAGGAATGCTAGGTCGAAATGGAGCTGGAAAAACAACTACTATTCGAATGATGCTAGAGCTAATTTCAAAAGATAGTGGACAAATTTTATGGAAAGGAAAGCCTTTTTCTAAGAAAAACTTAAAAATAGGCTATCTACCAGAAGAGCGTGGTCTTTATGCGAAAATGAACGTTTTAGATCAAATTATTTATTTCGGTATGTTAGAAGGAATGGATAAAAAAGAAGCTAAAAGAGAGGCCGTAAAATGGTTAGAAAAGCTTGGAATCTCTTATGCAGCAACCAAGTGTACAGAGCAATTATCTAAAGGGAATCAGCAAAAAGTACAATTAATTACAGCGATTATACATGATCCAGAGTTTATTATTTTAGATGAACCTTTCAGCGGATTAGACCCTGTCAATGCAGATATGTTAAAAAACGTTGTAAAAGAATTGATTGCTAAAAAGAAAACGATTATTTTCTGTAGTCATCAAATGGACCAAGTTGAATCGTTTTGTAACCAAATTTGTATTTTAAAAGATGGGAATTTAATTGTGTCAGATCAATTATCAGCTGTGAAAAAATCTTATGATTATCGTTATTTAGAATTAGAAACGACAAATAATATTAAAGATTACTTAGATCATAAACAATATACATTTACACAAGAAAACAATCGTTATAAATTGCGCATTCCACGAAGCGAGAGGGTTTATCAAACTATTCAGGAGATTGATGAGAAATTTGAGCTGCAAGGAGTTGCATTAAAAGAACCAAGTTTACATGAAATCTTTATTGAACGGACAGGAGATGACGTAAATGCGAAACTTTAGCATTGTATTTAACACTGTTTTCAAAGAGGCTGTTAAAACAAAAGCATATTTATATATGACAATTGGTTTAGTAGCATTGAGTTTGCTACTCTTTGCCTCACCATCAATTATGAAAGTCTTTAATACTGACAGTACGGATGAAACTTATAAAATTGTCAATCAAACATCTTTAGAATTATCTGAGAAAGAGTTAACAGGGTTAGCCGGAAACTGGACAATAGTAGACGAAGCGAATATAGAAGATCTAAAAGAAGATATTAAAGCAGATGAATTAACTGGATTCTTTGTATTAGAAGATCAAACGAATTTAATGCAATTGAATATCTATATGCCGACAGTAAATAATGAAGTGCTACTTCCGTTAGAATCTTATATTAAAGAAAAGAAAGTAGCGTCAATTGTTGCTACACAATCGATTGACATGGGTGTCCTTCAAGAATTGAATACTCCACTCCAAAGCAACATTCAATCATTATATGAAACAGAACCAAATGCAATGTTCATTGTATATGGATTAATAACGATTATGTTCATGGCTATTTCAATATACGGTAATAACGTTGCAACGGCAATCGCATCTGAAAAATCTTCACGTGTTATGGAAGTCATGATTACAAAAGTGGCACCAGTCCCTATGATGTATGGGAAAATTTTAGGCATTGGTTTAGCAAGCTTAGCACAATTATTTATTTTTATAGGTGCCCTACTACTGTGGGCAAACTTAGGTATTTTTGAAATTCCTGAAGGATCATTAGTACAAACCGTAATGGAAACTATTACATGGGGGACGGCAGCGTATATTCTTATTCTCTTTATCATTGGATACTTTATCTATGCAACTTTGTTCGCGATTGTTGGATCCATGATAAGCCGCCCGGATGATATAGCAAGTGCATCGATGCCAATTATGATTTTATTAATGGCGAGTTTAGCAGTAGAAATGATCTTTGTGATGGATTCGCCAGAAGGAACGATGACGAATATAACTTCTTATATTCCATTTACAGCACCAATGAGTGTACTGATTCGTATTGTCTATAACACGATCTCACCAATCGAAATTGTTGTTTCGCTATTAGTAATGATTTCCTTTATTGCTCTATTTGCAGCAATGGCAGCGAAAATCTATCCAAAAGGCGTTTTAAAATCAGATAGCTTAACATTTAAACAACTAATTCAATTTAACCGATAGGAGGAGTTATTATGAAATTTAATATTTTTCGAAATAAGTCACATAAGATAAATGCGAGTAATGAAAATATAAAGAAGATGTCAGTAGAAGAGTTGAAAGTAGTACATGGTGCTTCATTATATGTGACTAATGAGCATTTATACGAAGCATTGACACCCATTCATCGATCAAATCCATATAGTTCTTAGAATAAAAAGGTCTTCTCAAAAGCTTATTAAGTTCTTGGGAAGCCTTTTTTGTATAAAGAAATACATGAAAGATTTAAAACGCATCTATCTCCAGGAAAAAGATTCTGAATTTTTAAAAGTGTGCAATTTTGCGAAGTGCACACAATTTTTAAGATGATTTATAGTAAATATTGTAAGAAACAATAAAGAAATTTAAAAACGAAAAAACAAAAAACAAAGGAGGATATGAAAATGTCAAACACAAACCTAACAAAAGAAGAAATCATCGCAGCGTGGAAGGATCCGGAAGCACGTGAAAAGCTCAACAGCTTAACAGTTCACCCATCAGGCAAGAGTTTTGGTGAATTAACAGAGGAAGAGTTAGCACAAATTCAAGGTGCATCAGGTTTAATATATCCAACAGTAATTCCGAATAATACTATCAACCCTGTAACAGTATCAATAATTATAAAATGTTAATTTTTTATAAAAAGATCAATCAAAATGAAGGAGGGATATAAAAGTGTCTAATACAAACCTAACAAAAGAAGAAATCATCGCAGCGTGGAAGGATCCGGAAGCTCGTGAAAAGTTCAACAGCTTACCAGTTCACCCATCAGGCAAAAGTTTTGGTGAATTAACAGAGGAAGAGTTAGCACAAATTCAAGGTGCATCAGGTTTAGTATATCCAACGGTATTTCCAAATAATACTACCATCCCTACAGCAATATCAACAATTATAAAATGTTAATTTTTCACAAAAAAATCAATCAAAATGAAGGAGAGATATAAAAGTGTCTAATACAAACCTAACAAAAGAAGAAATCATCGCAGCGTGGAAGGATCCGGAAGCTCGTGAAAAATTCAACAGCTTACCAGTCCACCCATCAGGTAAAAGTTTTGGTGAATTAACGGAGGAAGAGTTAACACAAATTCAAGGTGCATCAGGTTTTGTATATCCAACGATATTTCCAAATACTAATACAAACCTTATAACTACCAACCCTACACCAATATCAACAATTATAAAATGTTAATTTTTAACAAAAAAGATCAATCGAAATGAAGGAGAGATATAAAAGTGTCAAATACAAACGTAACAAAAGAAGAAATCATCGCAGCGTGGAAGGATCCAGAAGCACGTGAAAAGTTCAACAGCTTACCAGTTCACCCATCAGGTAAAACTCTCGGTGAATTAACGGAGGAAGAATTAGCACAAATTCAAGGTGCGGGAGATGTAAAACCTGAGACAACTCCTTATTTGGGGGATTTCCTCATTGTAAAATCAATAAAACTTTGCTAATTAAGTAAAAACAAAGGAGATATGAACATGTCAAACACAAACATATCAAAAGAAGACATTATCGCAGCGTGGAAAGACCCGGAAGCACGTGAAAAGCTCAACAGCTTACCCGTACACCCATCAGGCAAAAGTTTCGGTGAATTAACAGAGGAAGAGTTAGCACAAATACAAGGTGCATCGGATGTAAAACCAGAAACAAGTCCGGTTTGCCTTCCTGTAATCACTGTTGTACCTATCACAATCAAAATTTGCTAAATTTCATGAAATAAAAATACAAACAGAAAGGGAGATATGAACATGTCAAATACAAACATGACGAAAGAAGAAATCATCGCAGCGTGGAAGGATCCAGCAGTACGTGAAAAGTTCAAAAACGTACCAATCCACCCATCAGGGAAAAGTTTTGGTGAGTTAACAGAAGAAGAATTAGCAGATATTCAAGGTGCATCAGATGTCAATCCAGAAACAACACCATTATGTTTTGCAGGGGCCACTATCATCGCAACTGTTGTATCAGTAAATTTTTGTAAATAAAAAACAAAGGGGATATAAACATGTCAAACGCAAATGTAACGAGAGAAGAAATCATCGCAGCGTGGAAGGATCCAGCAGTACGTGAGAAGTTCAACAGCTTACCAGTTCACCCATCAGGTAAAAGCTTTGGTGAATTAACAGAGGAAGAATTAGGACAAATTCAAGGTGCCTCAGATGTAAAGCCAGAAACAACGCCATTATGTGTAGGAGTTATTATCGGCTTAACTGCATCGATTAAAATGTGCTAATTATTTATAAAAAAAAACAACCAACAAAGGAGATATAAACATGTCAAACACAAATGTAACGAGAGAAGAAATCATCGCAGCGTGGAAGGATCCAGCAGTACGTGAAAAGTTCAACAGCTTACCAGTTCACCCATCAGGTAAAAGCTTTGGTGAATTAACAGAGGAAGAATTAGGACAAATTCAAGGTGCCTCAGATGTAAAACCAGAAACAACGCCATTATGTGTAGGAGTTATCATCGGCTTAACTGCATCCATTAAAATGTGCTAATTATTTATAAAAAAACAACCAACAAAGGAGATATAAACATGTCAAACACAAATGTAACGAGAGAAGAAATCATCGCAGCGTGGAAGGATCCAGCAGTACGTGAAAAGTTCAATAGCTTACCAGTTCACCCATCAGGTAAAAGTTTCGGTGAATTAACAGAGGAAGAATTAGGGCAAATTCAAGGTGCCTCAGATGTAAAGCCAGAAACAACGCCATTATGTGTAGGAGTTATCATCGGCTTAACTGCATCGATTAAAATGTGCTAATTATTTATAAAAAAACAACCAACAAAGGAGATATAAATATGTCAAACACAAATGTAACGAGAGAAGAAATCATCGCAGCGTGGAAGGATCCAGCAGTACGTGAGAAGTTCAACAGCTTACCAGTTCATCCATCAGGTAAAAGTTTCGGTGAATTAACAGAGGAAGAATTAGGACAAATTCAAGGTGCCTCAGATGTAAAGCCAGAAACAACGCCATTATGTGTAGGAGTTATCATCGGCTTAACTGCATCGATTAAAATGTGCTAAAAAAACAACCAACAAAGGAGATATAAACATGTCAAACACAAATGTAACGAGAGAAGAAATCATCGCAGCGTGGAAGGACCCAGCAGTACGTGAAAAGTTCAACAGCTTACCAGTTCACCCATCAGGTAAAAGCTTTGGTGAATTAACAGAGGAAGAATTAGGACAAATTCAAGGTGCCTCAGATGTAAAGCCAGAAACAACGCCATTATGTGTAGGAGTTATCATCGGCTTAACTGCATCGATTAAAATGTGCTAATTATTTATAAAAAAAAAACAACCAACAAAGGAGATATAAACATGTCAAACACAAATGTAACGAGAGAAGAAATCATCGCAGCGTGGAAGGACCCAGCAGTACGTGAAAAGTTCAACAGCTTACCAGTTCACCCATCAGGTAAAAGCTTTGGTGAATTAACAGAGGAAGAATTAGGACAAATTCAAGGTGCCTCAGATGTAAA
>NZ_JBNNSS010000021.1:0-39774 GCF_050277945.1 Lysinibacillus sp. NPDC097214 | reverse complement strand
TTGATGTCCAAAATTTTGTTTCGTTCACCAACTCAAGGTTAGCTACTAAAAACTTTATTGATTACGTTTTGCTTGTTCAGTTTTCAAGGTTCATGACGTCGCTCCTAAGCGACAACTTCTATATCATACTATACAGAAGTATGAATGTCAACAAGTTTTTTTGGAGCGGGTGATGAGAATCGAACTCACGACATCAGCTTGGAAGGCTGAGGTTTTACCATTAAACTACACCCGCAATATTATAATGTTTATTAAAATGGCGCGCCCGGCAGGAGTCGAACCCACAACCTTCTGATCCGTAGTCAGACGCTCTATCCAATTGAGCTACGGGCGCATATTGTATATATTCATAAATTGACTTGGTGCGGCCGAGAGGATTTGAACCTCCACGGGGTTACCCCCACTAGGCCCTCAACCTAGCGCGTCTGCCATTCCGCCACGACCGCATTCGATTGGGAACTTTCTTATTGTACTACGACAATCCAAAAAGTCAATCTTTTTCCTTAAAAAAATGAGCCATGAAGGACTCGAACCTTCGACCCTCTGATTAAAAGTCAGATGCTCTACCAACTGAGCTAATGGCTCAAAACAATAAATAATGGCTGGGGTACCTGGATTCGAACCAGGGCATGACGGAATCAAAATCCGTTGCCTTACCGCTTGGCTATACCCCAATAAGTGGCGGTCCCGACCGGGATCGAACCGGCGATCTCCTGCGTGACAGGCAGGCATGTTAACCGCTACACCACGGGACCAATGTTACTATATTTCCATAAATTAAAATAATGAAATGACCCCTACGGGATTCGAACCCGTGTTACCGCCGTGAAAGGGCGGTGTCTTAACCACTTGACCAAGGGGCCATGGCTCCGAAGGCAGGACTCGAACCTGCGACAACCTGATTAACAGTCAGGTGCTACTACCAACTGAGCTACTTCGGAATAATTCACATGTTTTGTCGTCGTTATCTTGTCGACTTTTACTATTATAGGGACATCTACAGTAAACGTCAACCCTTTTTTATTATTTTTTTCATTCTATTAGTTTTAAACGTCCTAAACACTTGCTACAGCAGTATTTCTTCACATTCATTCTAATTTTTCTTACATATAATTGTTGGCATTTTACACATGTATATGTATACAGTCGACGTTGTTTTTTTGGAGATGTCTTAGGGATTTGTAATACTGCACAAAAACGAGGCGCATTCACTCTTCCTAATAGCTCTCGAAAATCTTTGTCTCGATGCTGATACCCTTTGCCTTCCAAATGTAAATGATAATGACATAATTCATGTCGAACTATCCCTTCTACTTCACTAATACCATACAATTCATAGGCTTTTGGGTTAACTTCAATATTGTGCGATTGTAAAAGATAACGTCCACCTGTTGAACGTAACCTTGAATTAAAATATGCTCGATGCATAAACGGCTTCTGGAAACTTTCTAATGATATTCGAATAACAAGATGTTGAAGTTCCTCATTGTTCATATCTATATCACCTCTAACAACAAGAATACCACACTGCATAGTATAGACAGTGTGGTAAAATTTATCCCGCTTTAACAGGCAGTAATTTATAAGTACAAATTAGTAAAGGCTAGAAGTTAGGCGGGCGATTAACTACCCGTAATAGCCCGATTGGTGAAAGTTTAATTACGCTTCGATAGTTTGATCTTTAGGAGGCAGCATTGTTAATGATATGCGCCCTTTATTGACATCTATTTGTTCTACCCAAACCGTCACAATATCACCGAGTGCAACAACCTCTAATGGATGTTTAATACGTCTTTTTTGTAATTTAGAAATATGAACAAGTCCGTCCTGCTTCACTCCAATGTCTACAAACGCTCCGAAATCAACTACATTTCTCACTGTACCTTGCAATTCCATCCCAACTTGTAAATCTTCCATTTTCAAAACATCTGTTTTCAGTAAAGGCTGAGGGAATGCATCACGTGGATCGCGACTTGGTTTCATTAATGTATCCACAATATCCTGTATTGTGACAACCCCAACATCTAAAATGCCACTTAATTTTTCTTGATCTAGTTTTGCAATGGCTTCCTCTGCCTCTTCCGTCCCTAGCTCTTTTTTATCAATTTGTGCAACCTCTAAAATCTGCTCTGCTACACTATAGCTTTCAGGGTGAATGCCCGTAGCATCGAATGCATTTTTGGCTCCAGGCACACGTAAGAAACCTATTGCTTGTTCATACGTTTTGGCACCAAGTCGTGGAATTTTCTTTAGTTGAGCACGTGTAGTAAATTGTCCATTTTCCTCTCGCATCTTCACGATATTCTCCGCAACTGTTTTAGATAATCCAGAAACGTATTGTAGTAGAGAAGCTGAGGCTGTATTAACATCAACACCAACTTGGTTTACAGCCGTCTCTACTATAAATGTTAAGGACTCAGTCAATTTCTTTTGAGAGACATCATGCTGATATTGACCTACCCCAACTGCTTTTGGCTCAATTTTTACTAACTCCGACAGCGGATCCTGCAAACGACGTGCAATAGAAACGGCACTACGCTGTTCTACCTGTAAATTCGGAAACTCTGTACGTGCAATTTCAGACGCTGAATAAACAGAAGCTCCTGCTTCATTGACGATAACATAAGCGGTATCCGTTTCAAGCTCATTCAATACATCAGCTATAAATTGTTCTGTTTCGCGTGAGGCAGTACCATTACCAATAGCAATTATAGTAATTGGGTATTTTGCTAAAATCGCTTTCACAACTGCTTTTGATTTTGCTACATCTGGTTTTGGCGGATGTGGATAAATGGCTGTAACCTCTAGCATTTTCCCAGTTTCATCTACAACAGCTAACTTACAGCCTGTACGGTACGCTGGATCAACCCCCAATACATACTTCCCTTTCATTGGAGGCTGTAATAAAAGATTACGTAAATTCTCAGAGAAAATGTGAATAGCTTGCATCTCTGCTTTTTCCGTAAGTTCATTTCGTAACTCTCGTTCTATAGAAGGCTGAATTAGACGCTTGTACGAATCCTCTATCGCTAGCTTTACTTCAGCAATTGCTGGAGAGGAACCTGTAGCCGGAATCCATTCCTTCCACATAATCATCAAAACTCGATCTATCGATACTTGAATCGCCACTTTTAAGATTTCTTCTTTCTCACCACGATTTACAGCTAAAATACGGTGAGGGACAATACGATTTACTGGTTCTTCATATTCGTAATACATTTCAAAAACGTTTTTTTCGTCTGACTCCGCATTCTTCACACTTGTAACGAGTACTCCATCTTTCCAAGAATACGTACGAATTTTTTCACGTATTGCCGCGTCATCAGCAAAGCGCTCCGCCAAAATATCTCGCGCCCCAGCTAATGCATCCTCTACATCAGCAACTTTCTCCTTATCTACGAAGGCCATAGCTAATTTCTCTAAAGCATCATTACGATACTCTAATAGAAGATCTGCAAGAGGTTCTAGCCCTTTTTCTTTCGCTATTGTCGCCTTTGTTCTGCGTTTTTGCTTATAAGGTCGATATAAATCCTCTACACGTTGCAAAACAGTTGCTGCTTGAATCGCTTGCTCTAATTCAGGTGTTAGTTTATCTTGTTCCTGAATTAATCGTATAACCTCTTCCTTGCGTTGCTCAAGCTGCTGTATGTAATGATAACGATCCTCTACACCTTTAATCTGTACCTCATCAAGGGATCCAGTAGCTTCTTTTCGATAACGTGCAATGAATGGCACGGTATTTCCTTCTTCTAACAATTTAATAACAGCCTCAGCTTGATCTGGCTTAACAGCTACATCCTTTGCAATGAGCTGTAACATTTGCTTTTGTTCCACATCATCACTACCTTTTTTTCTTTTCATTTTACCATTACACTTTACTAAAAATACAAAAAAATAGTCTACTCTAACGGAAGAGTAAACTATTTCTTTTATTACAAAGAGGCTTTTTCGCTAACACTTCCTGCTTGGCTCATGCTATTGCTTATATCTGCGACAACAACAGGAGTCCTTCAATATTAGGACAGCCCCTTTCGCTAAAAGATTTTAGAGCGAGACACCATCTCTTACTAAGATAGCTTCTTGTAATTTTTTTATTGCCTTCCTTTGTATTCTAGATACATGCATTTGAGAAACCCCTAATCGTTCCCCAACTTCTTTTTGAGTGAGTTGTTCTAAATATGTAAGCTGAATGATTTGTCTTTCTCTCTCATCTAAAATACTCATTGCTTCAGAAACGATCATTCTTTTATTGGCCATTTCATAGCCATCATCTACTTTACCCATAATATCAAACAAAGTTACTGTACTACCGTCAGAATCTGACTCTATTGAATGATCCATAGAAAGAGCATGGTAACTACGGCTCATCTCCATAGACTCTAACACTTCTTCCTCTTCTACTTCTAATTGATCCGCAATTTCCTTAATAGATGGAGAACGTTGCAACTCAACTGTCAACGCTTCTACTGTTGTTTTAATTCGTGGTCCTAATTCTTTTATCCGTCTTGGCACATGAACATCCCAGGTTTTATCACGTAAAAAACGCTTAATTTCTCCAACAATCGTTGGAACAGCGAATGCTTCAAAACTTCGGCCAACATCAGGATCAAAACGTCTTATTGCACCTAGCAACCCCAGCATACCTACTTGAGTAATATCATCATGACTAGATTTGCCATTTGAATATTTACGTGCGATGGACTCCACTAAATATCGATAATGAATCACTAAATTTGTTTGAGCTTCATCATCCTCCGTTGATTGGTACAGTGCAATCCACTTTAGTATATCTTCCTTAGACGAAGATTTATGTAGTGATTCTTTCGACATTTTCCTCCACCTGCTCTCTAGCGACATACTTAGTCATGAAAACAGTTACGCCACCATCGTTATTTATCATCACCTCATCCATCAAAGTTTCCATTAAATAAAGCCCTAAACCACCTTCGCGAAGACCAGCAATACTCTCTTCCGGATGATACGGCCCAATTTTCGATTTTATCTCCTCAAAATTGAAACTATTACCATAATCTGCGATCATCATTTCTATTTTATTTTCATACAAAGCGCAACCAATGACGATTTCTCCTTCTTCTTCGTCCTTATATGCATGATGTACAACATTTGTTACCGCTTCACTCGCAGCAATTTTCAAATCTTCAATATCATCGTAATTAAATCCAATCCGACTAGCTAAGCCAGAAACCGTCAATCGAATCACACTGACAAATTGCGGTTTTGCAGGAACCCTTATCTCAATATAATCAAATTCCTTCATTTTCGTAATTCCACCTTTTTATCAGTTTCAATATCCATTAAATCGCTTAAACCAGTAATTTCAAACAACCTTTGTAATCTATTCGATAAACCAACCAATTTAACTTTCCCATTTTCGCGTAGCGTTCTTTTATAAAAGGCTACAAAAATACCTAGTCCTGTACTATCCATATAATTAACTTTCGATAAATTAAGTACTATTTCTAATCCTTCAGTAATTTTCACTGCTTCTAATTCTTCCCTGAGTCCTGGAGCAGTAAAAGTATCTATTTCACCCTCTACAAATCCGTATAGTTTATTATCAAGTTCTTTAAAGTGTATCGCCATATCCATACAGCACACCTCCACCAATTTGTTAGACTGTTTTCTATTCCCGTAATTACAAAAAGTCAAACCTAAATATTTATTTTTTTATAATTGCAATTGTAAAATCATCTGATAGTTTAAAATCCTGTATTTTTTCAATTTGCTTATAAAGAAGATTACATAATTGTTGAGCTGACAAGTATTTATTTTCAAATAGTAATGTCGTAATAACCTCTCGTGAATTCAATTCATCATGCAATCTGAATTCAGTAACACCATCCGTCATCATGATTACGATATCGTTTTCTTCCAAGGCAATTTCGTTATAAGAATAGTTCGTTTCTGGCAACACCCCTAATAATAACCCCGTCGATTCCAAAGGGATAAATTTCTCACGTTTAGCACTGTAATGAAGAGCTGGCTCGTGACCTGCAGAAGCATAAGAAAAAATACTTTTTCGCATATCCAAACAACCGTAGAACATAGACACAAACATACTGTCATCTACACTCTTTTCAATTACTCGATTAATGACCTCTAATACATATGAAGGATCTCTATATGCATATTCCAATGCCTCTAAGCCATATTTTACCATAGACATACATAATGCAGCTGGAACACCTTTACCTACCACATCTGTCACTGCTACACTCAAATAATCATCTCGATTATATAAAAAATGCACATAATCCCCATTCATTTTCCGGATTGGAATAGATATCATTCCTATATCGATGTTTGAAAGTTGTGGTATCTCTGTTTTAAGTAATGTATTTTGGATACTTGTGGCAATTTTCATTTCTATCTCATACTCAGCTTGTTTTTGTAATAAGCTTTGGTGCTCCCTATGAGCCATTCCATAATGCACCATAACTTCGATAAGAAAATCATATGCAAGCTGTTCGTCACTCATTCTACGTGGAAATAGCTTTTCAACTGCGTTTTTATGAATACTTACAACATCCTCTGGAGATATATTATTTTGGATTAACTGACGAGTGAAATTTTGAGCAATATACAAATTCTTTTCAGTTTGATCAGCCATATAATCTGACAAAATCGTTTTATATTGAGATTCTAATCGGTCCAACAACTCCACATCCTAACGCAGCCATTTTTCAGCTCTGATCGTTGTTCCTTCTCCAATAACCGATTGAATATTCATACTGTCCATCAATCGATTAACGCCTGGTAAACCTGCACCGAGCCCTCCTGAAGTGGAATAACCATCCTCCATCACTTTCCGAACATCCTCTATTCCTGGTCCTTGATCAGTTGCAATAACAATTATTTTCTTCTCTGTGTCTGACTCAAATTTCTCAATTTCAATGACACCTATCCTTGCATATAAATATATATTTCTAGCTAGTTCACTTATTGCTGTGGTGATTCGAGCCTGATCAACAGTGTCAAATCCAAGTGCCTTTGCTTCGTCACGCCCCAGTTGTCTTGCTGCTACTATATCCCATTCAGTAATAATTTCAACCGAAGACTTAATTGTCACTGCTGTCCCCCCAGTTCCTTTCGGAGTTATACTCTTACACTTTTTCCGACCCACTTAACTAAATACTTTGAATATTTTAATTATATTATTGATTTTACCTTAGGGTAATGGTTGCTGTCGCTACGTTTGTATTTAGCCTTCGCACAGACAAACCTTGTTGCTGCCGCTACGCATTCGCACAGAAAATAATTGTTGCTGAATGAAGGTAAAATTCTATGTAAATTTTCTTAAACCTTTTAATACTTTTTCAAAAATCTATTCTAAGTTTAGATTTTGAGTATACCTTAAATCTATTAATACCATTTTTGAATAGCGATTTCAATTTATGGTATTAAGTATTTGAGGGTACAATACAAAAAAGCATCGAGATGAAAATTCATCTCGATGCCGCTATACACATATGTATATCAAAATTTAACAAGCCCTAAACTAATCATCAATGCACCATCAACTTTCTCCATCAAAGCATGGTCAAGTTGTGTGATACGATCTGTCAATCTTGACTTATCAATCGTCCGCACTTGCTCGAGCAGAATAACCGAGTCACGTTCAAAACCATACTTTTCAGCATTAATTTCGACGTGCGTCGGTAACTTTGCTTTCTGAATCTGTGCAGTAATAGCTGCGATGATGACAGTCGGACTAAATCGATTTCCAATATCATTTTGAATAATCAGCACCGGCCTAGTGCCCCCTTGCTCGGACCCAACTACCGGCGATAAATCTGCAAAAAAAACGTCACCACGTTTTACATTCAAAGTGTCATCCCCCGCTAACGAGACGCTCCACTGTATGTTGTGCTTCATATTCTGCGTGCAAGCATTCACTTGCGATACTCAGATTTATATGAGACATTTCAACATATCCTTTCATCATAGCTTCCCGTATTTGATTTGGTTGCTCCTGCATTAAAACTTTGCGCGACAAAATACGCGCAAAAGATTCACTTTCAATTACTTCCTTAGTTTGTAGAAATAGTCTATCCTGAACAGCAATTGTAGCTTCTCTTAACTTTTTCTCGTACACAGCAAGCACCTCCAACGGAACCATCCACTTTTTCATTACTACCCATTCTACCATTGAAAGATATCGTTGAAAAGACACGAAATGACAAAATATCTGACAATTTAAAGTCCAAGTTGTAAAAATATGTAGGTTGTCGAAGGTAAATGCCGATTCATTCATCTTGCAAAATGTCACAAATTATGAATAGTTCAGCCACTTGGTAATTTAACCCACCGATTAGTACGTAGTTAATTCATCAAGTTTTTTTAGTTGCTCTTATATAGTATTCATTTGTCCTAAGATCAATTATACCTCGGCATAATTGCGTCCGCTTTTAGCTTAAAGTCAAATGTATAATCTAGGAACCCTCGCTGTAATAATGCATGGTACTTCATAATTAATGGTTTCAAGCTTCGCTGCCCATTCATTCATTGAAATAACATCCTGTTCTTGACGACCAATGAGTGTTACTTTCTCACCTATAGCATATGCTTTTGGCAAGGCAACCATACATTGGTCCATACAAATTCGTCCGACAATCGGCATTCTTTGTCCATCAATTAGTACTTCTTGTCCGCCTAATTTACGAATTACTCCGTCCGCATAGCCTATTGGTATCGTCCCAATCCACATATCCGAAGGGGCCGTAAAAGCAGCTCCATAGCCTACTGAATCACCTGCTTGTAACTGTTTCACATGAACAAGCTCACTCTCAAGCGAAAACGCTGGCTGTAACGAAAATGGTAAAATACCTTCTACATAAGAAGATGGTGATAATCCATACATTGATATACCATATCTGACGGCATCAAATTGTAAATGTGCATCTTTCACTAAGGATGTAGCCGTATTTGATGCATGAACAAGTCTAGGTTTTTCAGGCAATACTGTTACACATTTCTCAAAAAATTGTACCTGTCTATCGAAGTAAGATGTATCTTCTTCATCCGCAGTCGCAAAATGTGTGAATATCCCATCAAGTTCCACATTCACTGTACTCTGTATTGTTTGATATAGTGCCAATAACTCTTGTTCTGAACGAACGCCAATTCTGCCCATTCCACTATCAACTTTTATATGTAGTCGTAAAGGATTTACTTCATTAGCTATGAACGGAGCCGCTTGCTGTATCCATTCACTTGCAAACGCCGTAAGGATTATGCGCTGCTGGGCAGCATATGGCACAAACGAAACTGGAGAGGCACCCAATAATAGTATGTCTGGTTCTTCAAAGTGCGCTCGAATATGTAATGCTTCATCGGGCGTTGCCACAGCAAGTATTGTTGCCCCTGCCTCAAGTGCTGCTTTTGCAACGGCTACATCTCCATGACCGTACGCATTTGCCTTTACGACAGCTATAATTTGAACATTAGGTCGAAGTAGCTTTTTCAAATTTATTACGTTTTGTTGAATTGCTTGTAAGTCTACAATTGCTTTGGTCGGTCTAAAATACTGCTGTATCTCCATTAGAATACCCTCTTTTTATTTTTATTAAAACAATATGTATTGATTAAAACGCCTACTTGCTCTACTGTTTTACCATAAGTTTTTCTATTTTAGACTAATTTTCTACATAACTTTTATCATATATGACTTAACACTTTCTAAACAGTGTTAATTTTCATCAAAACTGTACTATTTTTCTTAATAAGCTACAGCCTTCCATATAGAAAGCTGCAGCTAGAAAAATTATTTCATACTACCTATCGTCATAGAAGTGGCAACTTCTACCATTTCTTCACGAGTCAATTTACTAGATGCTACAAAGAATTCGACTCCATCCTTCTCCCAGCTAATAGAAGTATCTGTAATAGCTCCAATAGTAAAGCCTAAATCTACCGGATCACCAGGCGATGATACCGGCAACATAGCAGTCTCTTTCGTAACTGGTTGTTGCATAACCGTAAATGGTTTATCACCGTCGAATGTTAAGATAACACGTTCCATGCCAGCCTCTTGCATGACTTTTTCATCCACCATCTTCGTATTTCCTAAACTTACAACAGGGTAATGTGTTTGGAACTTTGTATTTCCGGCTTCTGCACTTACTGCTTGTTCCCCTTTATTTCCATTCGGATTATTATTGCTCTCTTTATCGCCTTTATCCTTTTCTTCCTTGTTATCCTTTTCTGTCGGTGCAGCTTTTTCTCCTTTTGGTTCATCTTTTTCTGTAAATTGCTCAACCGCATACTCTTTAGCCGCGTGTTGAACACCTAATTTAATATTTTTAAATGTGATACGAATTTGCTCTTCTTTTACATCATTCATAATTACTACGGAAGTTGGAAGCATCGTTTTCTTATCAACTGTTATAACTTGATGAGGCATACTATTTTTATAGCTATTTCTAGTAGCCGCTTCAAATATATATGCTTTGTCCTCTTCTTTCATGACTAAATTTTTATCTTGAGCTAAATCTTCTGCTAGTGCACCTATTAAATAGGCTTGACTATTTTTCTTTGGCCAATCACTTTGGAATTTATACATTTTGTTTAATGTAGGTGTAACAACAAAAACGCCATCTGCATTTCGCACTATCATTTGTGAAACATCTTTCCCACTTTCTACTACTTCCACTCGATAGAAATCAGGTTTCGTATGCCAAACAGTTACATCATATTTTTTCGGATCCCCACCAGATTTAATCTCCATCGTAGCATTTAACTCATAACCATTGGTCTCTGCCCATTTCCCATTAACTTTCTTCAACACTTTTTCCTGTGAGTCTGTACCACATGCCGATAGAAGTAATATCGTACAAAGTAAGACGAGCCATTTAACTATTCGGTTGCCCACGCTTTCACCCTTTCCTTCTTTCAAATCCACTACGACAATATATGAACCGTATTTGTCAGTTATGTCATTTGAACATGGGCAATATATTGTTCTTCACTCAGAAATTTATTTACTATTTAATAGCACATCAGCAAAACATGTGGTTGATTTCCGTTCCGACTGGGCGCTTTCCTGGGGGCGTCCGATGAGCCGCTTCGCTTCGCTGCAGGGTCTCATCTGTGACGCTAATCCCCAAGGAGTCGCCCAGTCGTAACGAAAATCAACTATTTATATAGTAGACATTTTGACAAAAGTCACCCACAACTTTTGGTGATGAACCATTTTTTATTGCAATAATATGACCTGTGCTGCTGCGTATTGCTTAGAATGTGTTATACTAACAAATCCATTTACAAGCTCTCCTTTAAAATATAAAACAGGATTACCAGCTTCCCCTCTTAAAACTTCAACATCATGAAGCTTACATTCTTCACCAATACCAGTTCCTAATGCCTTCGAAAATGCTTCTTTTACAGCAAATCGTCCGGCCAAAAATTCTATCCTACGAGTTTCTGAATGTGCATCAAACAACACTCTTTCCCTTTCAGTTAAAATGCGGTCTTTAAATTTATTTGTTCTCCCCATTGCTTTAGTAATACGGTCAATTTCTACAATATCGAGACCAATTCCTTTAATCATTTGAACTTCTCCTTTTCCTATTTCTAAAAAGCCATGTATAATGATTGTAAATTGAGGTGGAGTTATGTTTAGTAGAACAGAAAATTTCAAGCAATATACAAAGTATTATCCGATTGTTTCAACATTAATAGCCGTTAATTTAATTGTTTATGTAATAACTATTTTACCTGGAATAGGAGAACGTGTATTGGATTATGGGGTCCAAGTGAACTTCCTTATTCAAGCAGGTGAATGGTGGCGTGTTATTTCTGCAATGTTTTTGCATGCTAACTTTTTGCACGTTTTCTTTAATATGTTTTCACTGTATTTATTCGGACCTGAGCTTGAAAAAATTGCCGGTAAGGCGCGTTTTATTACAATTTATTTAATGTCCGGTATTGTAGGGGACATGGCAACCTTTCTACTATATGATAGTAGCTATGCAAGTCTTGGTGCAAGTGGAGCTGTTTTTGGAATATTTGGTGCCTTCGGAGCACTTGTCTACTATACACGCCGTACAATGCCGATGCTTCGAAAACTTATTTTACCCATCATTGTGATTAGTGTTATTATGACTTTTCTACAGTCAAATGTGAATATCTATGCTCACTTGGGCGGTTTAGTAGCAGGATTCCTTCTTGGACTCATCTACTTACATCCAAAAAGAATTTTAAGCTGGCGTAAGCAAAAGATGGCGGGTAAGTAATAGTTACAAAGTGGAGCCATTCTCCGATGATAAGCTTTCATCGAGGATTGCTCCTCTTATTTTTATGCTAGAGTTATATCATTTCTTTCATTTTATTCGTATCATAACCAAATGTTTGTCCTTTTATGTAGCTAATTCACTTGATGATGGCCAATCACTCGCTTAAGCTTTCCCTCCTAATAGATCCCCACTTGTAGGCTATTATTATCCGCGTATTGTTGCATCGCAGCTCTTACAAATTGCTCCGCATCCTCAACCGTTTCTATTACTACCCCTTATGTTTGATTATTTTTATTATAAACAGAATATTTGCATATTTATAGGTAAAAAAGGATCATCATCAAAATGGTTCATAAAAAAAGGCTAATCCCTCATTAATTGTGAGGACTAGCCAAATTCTCGCATTCAATGTTCGTACCAAGATACTATTGTTTCAGCATCCCGCTGCTCTAAGTTTGGCACATTCCCTGTCATACCAGTCATTCCTGACATTACCGTTGCTTTTACAGACATAATATTCTTTCTTTTTTGGAAATACGTTTGAGTAGTCCCAATAGATTGAATGCGTTTTTTCTCCATAACTAATGTAATACGACTGAACACACGATATTGCATAGTTAGTTGCTTTCCATCTATCATATAAGCAGCTGTTTTATGTTGCCAAATACCAATTAATATCGTTAACGGAATTAACAATAACGAAAGCAACCCGTACGGATAAAAGAAATAACTACATGCGCCAATTATAGGTACGAGCCAAATGAAATCAATTCGGTAAAAAAATGGGCGAGCTCGATTTGGTGAATAGATAAATTCTGGTCGCCAATTTACATCGGGGAAGATCTGCTCTAACGTTTCCAAACAATTCTGCTTCTGGATAAGTGGAAAAAGCGTAATTTTTTTATCATTTCCCTCTCCACCATTTCCCCCAGCGCTCTCAACAACAACCGTTGCAAAGCCAAATAATTGACGCAATGGATTCTCTACAATACGAATCGCCTGAATTCGATTTAACGGTAAAGTAATTCGTTTTTTCTCAAGTAGCCCTTTTGTAATAATAAGCTTTTCATCTTCAGTTCGGACAGTATATTCATAATAATTGATCAGTGTAATAATAAATGACACAAACCACGCCACAATTAGGCTGAATATCACTGTTAGCGCAACTAACAATGCGCCAATTTTCGCAAAGTCCGCTAGCTCATAAAAAATTTCCTCATATGGGATTATATCTGAAAGCTGAGAGATAATTGCCGCTAGCCCTGATAGGACAACCCCAATTCCACCCGAAGTTATTGCTAATATAAGTAAATCACGTATCGACATATGATAAATCGTCGGAGCTACTACTTCCTTTATTGACGACTGTTCATCATTCATCTGTTCAGTGGCTTGGTTCTTTGTACGACGCATTTCCAGCTCTATTGCATCAGCTGCAGCCTTTCGTATAGCCGTTAACTCTACCTCAGGCTTTCTATCCTTACTTCCCGCAGTTTCAACCTGAACCTTTACTAAGCCGAATAGTCGATGAAAAATACCTTCATTATAATTTAAGCTTTGAATACGGTCGAATGGGATATAACGTTTCTTTTTAACGAACAAACCGTACGTTACACGCAATTCTCCATCTTCAAACCAATATACAAAGGTACGCCACTTAACAATGCCACTAACAAGCGCAAGTAAAGCCCCTACTCCCCATATACCGAATAAGACAGTTGTTCGCCAAAAATTATCACTATGGAAATTAAACGAAAAGTGAAAACCATTAGTTATTATAATAATAATTAACGGGAAAATCATACTTTTTAACGCTTTTGCGCTTGTAATAACAGCCGATACTGGGTGTAAGCGATTAATTTCCTTAGACATCATCTTCCGCCACCCTTGCTAATTCCGAAATACGCGCACGGAGTCCATCAGCCTCGTCCATTACAAGTGCAGGGATTGTATGTACAGTCGCCGCCGTAGATATTGAAATATTACCTAAACCATATTTTTTTAATATCGGTCCTTGCGTCGTATCAACATGTTGTACACGCACCATTGGAATAAGTGTACGTTTAACAACGAATAAACCATGTTGCACTTCAATCTCATGTTCACGCACCTCATAGCGCCAGCGTTCCCATCTTACTTTCGGAAATAGATAAGCAGATAAAATAGCACTAAGTATAACTACAACAACTGCAATGAAATAAATAAATGATGGCCATTCAAAATAATAAGTGCCGTAGCATACTAAAGCCGCTACAATCAAAAGAAATATCGTTTGCAATACACCATATAAACGCCACACTGTTAACCCTTTCCTTGAAATCTTATGAATTGGTTCTGATCTCAAAATCGATCCCTCTCTTTCCTTATCTATGTATACGTAACTAATTATCTTTTTGTTTCAAAATTTTATCAATTTTGCCTTGGCGTAATTGTTGCTGTCGCTTCGCTTTCGCACAGAAAACACCTTGTTGCTGTCGCTTCGCTTTCGCACAGATAAATTGCCACAGGACGTGGCGTGCTTAGACACCCGCTGAAAGAAGTTAAAAAAAACCTTACAGCCACTTTGACTGTAAGGTTTAATAATTTTGGTGAAGATAAAATTAATCTTCGTGACGACGTGGTGCACGTGAACGACCTTGTCCACCTTCACGGCGTCCGCCATCACGGCGTCCGCCATCTCGACGATTGCCACTTCCGCCGCTTCCTCCACGACGATCTCCGCTTCCTCCACGACGATCTCCGCTTCCTCCACGACGATCTCCGCCACGTCCGCCTTCTCGACGTCCGTTAAAGCTACGGTTACCGCCACGTCCACGATCTCCACCACGACTGTTAGAACGCTCACGACGCATTGGTAATGGTCGTTCTTCAGTAATTGTTACTGGCGAGTCATCTGGCTCTTTTGTTATTGAACGAAGTGCAGCAGCTACAACATCGATTGCATCATGATTTTCAAGTAATTCTGTCGCAAGTGTACGATAATCACCTAAATCGTTGTTCGCAATAAGACCTTCTAGTGTCTCCACAGATAGGCGTTGTTGACCCACTAAAGCTTCGTCCGATGTTGGTGGCTGAAGTGGTGTCATACGTTTTTTCGTTGTTTCTTCTACGATACGTAAGTAACCCATTTCGCGTGGCGTTACAAACGTTACCGCAAGACCTGATTTACCTGCACGGCCTGTACGACCAATACGGTGAACATAAGACTCAGGATCTTGAGGAATATCGAAGTTATAAACATGTGTTACACCAGAAATATCAAGCCCACGAGCAGCTACATCTGTTGCCACAAGAATATCAATTTTATTTTCTTTAAATTGACGTAATACAGAAATACGTTTCGCTTGGCTTAAATCACCGTGAATCCCTTCAGCAAGGTAACCACGAATTGATAACGCTTGTGCAAGCTCATCCACGCGGCGTTTTGTACGTCCAAAGATGATTGCAAGTTCTGGTTGGTGAACGTTTAATAAACGAGATAAAACGTCGAATTTTTCACGCTCAGCAGCCTTCACAAAGTATTGATCGATGTTATCAACTGTTAATTCCTTCGCTTTAATTTTTACAATTTCTGGTTCACGCATAAATGTCTCAGCAATTTTACGGATTGCTGGTGGCATTGTTGCTGAGAACAATAATGTTTGACGTTCAGAAGGCACGTTTTCTAAGATCGAATTAATATCATCGATAAAGCCCATGTTTAACATTTCATCAGCTTCATCAAGTACCAATGTTTGAACATCTTCTAATTTTAAAGTACGACGATTAATATGGTCAATGATACGACCAGGTGTACCAACGATAATTTGAGGTTTATTTTTCAGTGCACGGATTTGACGGCCGATTTCTTGACCACCGTATACTGATAACAATTTTACACGTTTATCATAACCAATTTTATATAGCTCTTCTGAAACTTGAATCGCTAATTCACGAGTTGGCGCAATTACCAACGCTTGGATATTCGGATTTTTTGGATCGATTTTTTCGATAAGTGGAATCCCGAAAGCGGCAGTTTTACCAGTACCTGTTTGCGCTTGACCTAATACATCACGGCCTTCAATGGCAAAACGAATAGTACCTTCTTGGATTGGTGTTGCTTCTTCAAATCCCATACGCTTTACAGAGCGTAATGTAGATTCGCTAATATTTAATTCTGAAAAATTTGTCAAACTTCTCAATCTCCTTTTTTTGCTTTTAAGTTGACAAATGGTTACATTTTCAGATGAAGTTGTCGGCAAATTCGAGCCTGTGTTGTGGAACGTTTCCGTTACTTAAAATTTTTCCCTATATGATGTCACATAGAGCTCTCTTATATGAAAAGGAAAGCCCGGTCTTTACCGAGCGGTTTGATTCTGTCGTAATTATTCACTTTAGAATAAAACCGTTGTGTTCAAAAAAAAGTACTCTTCAATCAAATATGAAGAGTCTTCGCACAAAATGTATCCATTGCTTACACTAGTCTAACATGGGATTAAAACGTATGCAACGATAACGCATGAGTCGTAATAATCTGACTACTTTACGCACTCTTTAAAAATGACAAAACGTAAGAGAACCATTCAGTGCAATCTTCGCCATAACATATATGGTGCTTACCAGTATCAGAAAAATACAAGGTTTTTTCGTTAGAAGTTAATTGGTCATATAAAAAGCGAGCAGTGTGATAGGGCACAATTCCGTCTAATTTCCCTTGTACAATATACACCGGAATTTTAATATCTTTATAATACGGCTCCACCATTCGAACAAGCTTCATAAATTCTATCGTTGAGGATAATGGCACATGATTAAACTTATGCCGGTATCGTAAAAACAGCTCATTATTAGACAGATTACGATGGTATGCCTCAGTGGCCAGCATTTTAAAATCTTTGACCAGTTGCTTCGGACTCACATATTTGGCAGCAGCGCTTAGTAATACGAGCTTTTTCACTTTATAACGTTTGGCTAAATAGAGCGCTATAATGCCACCCATTGAAAACCCAACTACTATTACTTCATCTACTTTTTTGGCCAGAGCACGAAAAGCAAGCTCGGCATCCATTAACCAATGCTTAGCGGTGAAACCACGCATTTGTAATTCTTCTCCATGCCCTGATAAGGTAGGTTCTTCAATAAGCCAATTTGTATGCGTTCGTAAATAGGTAGTAAAAGGTTCTACTTCATAAGGTCCGCCTGAAAATCCATGTATACATAACACACCTACTGACATTACTTTCACCTCTAAATGTGTAACTAATTTTACGTCAATGCATGAAAGAATCGGTGAGAGAATGTCCCACCGATTCCTTGTTTCATTTTATCTCACATTAATTGCCCGTTTAAAGTTCACTTCGTAAATGCACGTAAGATCGTTTCTAATTTCATACCACGAGAGCCTTTTAGTAAAACGATAGACTGCTCGTTAGCCTGCTGTAGTTTTTCGATAATTGGCGTATAATCATCCTCTACATATAGCAAGTGGTCGTCATCAAATCGCTCTTTTAAGACTTCATTTAAATAAGCCATTCGTGGGCCAAATAAACATACATAAGCGATATCATCTGCATGAATATCCTTCGATAAATCTTCATGGAAACGCTTTTCATTTGATCCAAGTTCAAGCATATCACCTAACACAAGCCATTTTTCTGGGCGAATCGTTGTCGATGCGACAAATTGAATAGCCGCCTTTACAGAAGTTGGTGCAGCATTGTATGCATCATTAATAAACAATGCACCATTTGATCCATTCACTTGCTGCATGCGCATATCCGTAAGAGCTACTTGTTTTAAGGATGCACGAATTTGGTCATCATTTAAACCTAGCTGTTGTGAAATTAACATTGCGACTAATGTATTTTTCACTTGATGCTTCCCAAGAACTGAAATAAAGAAATCTCCTTCAATCACACCATGCGTAGAGAAGCCACTACCATCAGCAGTTGCTTCAATATTGTCTGCAAACAATAGATTGCCATGCTCTAGGCCAAATGCCACGGCATTTAACTGCTGATCTTTCGCAACTAGTTCTTGTAGCAGCGGTTCATCTCCATCATAAAATAGCACTCCATCTGGTTGCATTCCCTGGATTATTTCAAATTTGGCTTTAGCGATTCCTGCACGTGAGCCTAAATCTTGCATATGAGCCTCACCAATATTTGTAATCACTGTCATATGTGGACGTGCAAGTTTCGTTAAAAACTCAATCTCACCAAACCCACTCATACCCATTTCAAGTACAGCAACATCAGTATCTTCATCTAGCTGTAATACCGTAATAGGTAAACCTAGCTCATTATTAAAATTCCCAATTGTCTTTTGTACTTTAAAAAATGGTGTTAGCGTTCCTGCTAAAATATCTTTCGTCGATGTTTTGCCATTTGAACCAGTAATGCCAATAAACTTCGCCTTATGCTCACTGCGATAAGCACGTGCCATTTGCTGAAGCGCTACTTCTGGATCATCTACAAAGAGTAATGGTACATCTTGAGGTGGATTTGGTTCATCTTTCTGCCAAAGAGAAGCACCTGCTCCTTTTTCAATAGCCTGCAGAACGAATTTATGACCATTGGCCTTCTCACCACGAAATGGAACAAATAAGTCCCCTTGTTGAATGGTTCTTGTATCAATGGAAATTCCTGATACGACCGTGTCGCCAAAAGCTGGTACTTCTTCATTTAACCATGTAG
Source organism: Lysinibacillus sp. NPDC097214 (assembly GCF_050277945.1). Taxonomy (NCBI): domain Bacteria; kingdom Bacillati; phylum Bacillota; class Bacilli; order Caryophanales; family Bacillaceae; genus Lysinibacillus; species Lysinibacillus sp. NPDC097214. Next base: position 20,846 of record NZ_JBNNSS010000021.1, on the reverse strand, counting down.
CTAACTGCTTTAATGTTTTTTTCACAATAATCCCACTCAGTCTTTTTTATAGTGAAGCTGTTGTTTTTCTTCAAAACGCTCAATCGCTAGAGTAATCAGACGATCAATAAGCTCTGGGTAGCTTACATTTGTATGTTGCCAAAGAAGCGGATACATACTTACAGGTGTAAAACCTGGCATTGTATTCACTTCGTTAATATAAATGCTGTTATCGGCCGTCACAAAAAAGTCCGCACGAACTAAACCGCTTCCATCAATAGCTTTGAACGCACGTTTTGCTAGCTCCTGTAAATTAGATACTGTATCCTTAGGAAGCTCTACTGGAATAATAAGGACTGTTGAGCCATCTTTATATTTAGAGTCATAATCATAAAATTCAGTGACTGGTTTAATTTCACCAGGTACAGAAACTTCCGGGAAGTCATTTCCTAGCACAGCTAGTTCAATTTCACGAGCGATAATACCTTGCTCAATGACGATTTTACGATCATACTGTAAGGCTATTTCGATAGCCTTCACTAATTCATCACGATTTGTTGCCTTGCTAATTCCAACACTTGATCCTAAGTTTGCAGGTTTCACAAACATCGGCCACTCCAGTTTTTCTTCGCAACGAGCAAGGATAGCCTCCTGTTCATTAGCCCATTCACTACGAATGAAATACGTATATGGAACTTGTGGTAAGCCGGCAATTTCAAATAATTGCTTCATGATTACTTTATCCATGCCAGTTGCTGATGCTAACACACCATTTCCTACATACGGTAAATTTAGAACTTCAAGTAAACCTTGAACAGTTCCATCTTCACCATTAGTACCATGAAGTAATGGGAAAATTGCATCAAATTGGACAGATTTACCATCTTTATCAATTAAAAAATCTGTAATATTATTTTCTAAAATAGTGGCATTACCACCAAATTGTAATTCTTCAATTGTACTTGCAGGTTTTTTTAGACACTCACCGCGGCGCCATTCTCCTTCAAGGGTAATGAAAATCGGATATACTTCATACTCCTCGAAATTCAAAGCTCCCGTGACTGCACGTGCTGTCGATAATGACACCTCATGCTCTGCTGACTTTCCACCGTATAATAAACCGATTCTTTTTTTCATTTTTGTGCCCTCCACATACTTCTTGAGTACTATTAGTTTATCATGAAACGTCTTGATAAATGACATCAATTTCGCCTTGGCGTAATTGTATCTGACGCTTCGCTTTCGCTACATAAAACATTTGTTGCTGAAGCTTTACTTTCGTTACATAAAACATTTGTAACTGACACTTGCTTTCGTTACACAAAACATCAAAACAATTACTGAATGACGATAAAAATCTCACCGTAATTTTGACGGTGAGATTTAGTGTATATTCATTCTACGTACAAATGAATAGATCAATTATGCCTTGGCATAATTGACTTCTTTCAGCGGGTGTTTGGATACCCGCTGAAAGAAGTTAAATAATATAAATCAATTCATCGTGCTCATTTTTCAAAATTGTATTTTTTAAATCATCCCATACCTCATCCGGGTAGGAATACTCTGACAGATTGCGAATTTCGATACCGTAAGCTACTTTAGGCTTTTCAATTCTATACAATGATAACAATGCCCCATCTTTAGTAAAAGAACGATAGGCACGCAAAAATTCCGGCGAAATAGCAGGAATACTTGATTTCACCTTCCGTCGCCAAAAACCAGTGCTACGTTCCTTTTCACGAATCAAACTGTTCAAAACATTAGCAATGAGTAAATCGGAATCACTTAAATGGCGAAAATAAATTTTAGTCATTTTATCTAAATCTGAAGAATAGTAGACAAATCGATTTTGTAATTTATTAAAAAATGGCGAAGTAATCGGTTCCTTTTTATGGCTTATGTAAAGCAACTCTCCTTGTTCCATCGGTGTTAGTTGGTCTAGCCTCTTCTCATCCATAAAGTCTATCCAACACAATTCTTTGGATTCGGTAGCTTTTTTTACAAACTGAGGTACTTCCTCTTCTAGTACATAATCAAACTGTGTATGCATATTAAAGGAACCATCTTCATAGGAATGTTTCAATAACAGTAAGTGATGCAGTGGTTCAAGTGCAGCCACAAATTGCGAGAATTTCAGCCCGCTAAAAACAACAAATTTATCGACCTCATTCACATGAACATAAATATGATACATAAAATCTTCAGCTGACTTCAATTTTTTAGCCACAACCATCACCCCATTCTTCACTACATTATAAAACTAAACATGAATTTTTTGAAACATTTTATGTTAATAATCGTCATAACAATATTCACAGGCGTAAAAATGTTTTTTACGGTATAATATGAATGTTAAAGATGCTATTGCATATACGTTTTTTAACTACTCGGAATGAGCACATTTAGTACGAATATAATTCTATTCATTTCTTACAAATATTTTGAGAGGATTCTAAACCAAAAGCAAGTATTGAACCCCCTAGTTCACACGCTCACTTCGGTTTGATATTTGCCTCTTGAGGATGCACCTTTTAAATATATTTGATAGTATATTGAATTGGAATTAATTTAAATCAAATTTACTCATTAAGAGATACTATTTTGATATAGGTGGCTTGTATGGAAAATAAACGAAATTTCGCGAATCGTTTTGACTGGACGCTCGCTTTTATACTTTTAACCTTCCTAGTCGTAAGTTTGTTAGCCATTGCGTCGGCGCAAACATCGGGTCAGTATGGCGTTAACTATGTTCCTAAACAATTGCAATGGTACATCATTTGCTCAGTAATTATTGGAATAGTTATGTTTTTTGAACCTGACCAATATAAAAAAATGTCTTGGTATATGTACGGTGCAGGGATCTTCTTATTAGTACTGCTTATCTTCATGCCAGAAGGAACAGGACAAATCGGTGAACGTATTAATGGTGCAAAAAGCTGGTTTAAGACACCACTAGGAAATATTCAACCCTCCGAGTTCATGAAAACCTTTTACATTTTAGCACTTGCTCGACTTATTAGTAAGCACAACGAAGTTCATTCCTTTAGATCCTTAAAAACGGACTTCATATTACTAGGTAAAATCGGTGCTACACTATTACTACCTTTAGCTCTTGTTATGAAACAGCCTGACCTTGGTTCAGCATTAGTATTCTTTGCCATTACAGCTGCAGTTGTCATCGTAGCCGGCATATCATGGAAAATCATTTTACCAACTTTAATAAGTGGCGCTGTAGTAGGTGGTTCTCTTCTATGGATGGCACTCTATATGCAGAGTTTTTTAGAGAATACATTCGGCTTTAAACCATATCAGTTTGCTCGAATCTATTCTTGGTTAGATCCATATTCATATTCTTCTAGCGATGGATACCATTTAATTACTTCCTTAAACGCTATTGGTTCAGGTGAAATTTTCGGAAAAGGTTTCCGCGGTCGTGAGGTGTACGTTGCCGAAAATCATACCGATTTTATTTTTACGGTTATCGGTGAAGAATGGGGTTTTATTGGTGCTAGTATCGTTATTTGTTTATTCTTTTTATTAATCTATCATTTAACAAAAACTACACTATTATTGAAAGATCCATACTCAACATATGTATGTGCCGGTATTATTGCAATGATTACATTCCACGTATTTGAAAATATCGGTATGACTATTCAGTTATTACCTATTACTGGTATTCCCCTACCATTTATCAGTTATGGGGGAAGTTCATTGATGGGGAATTCACTAGCCATCGGTCTTGTTTTCAGTATGCGTTTCCACTATCGTACTTACATGTTTACTACTCACGATGATGATGATTAATTATGGATATAAAAAATGGGTAGCCTCATTAAGAGACTACCCATTTTTATTTGTAAAACGAGTTAAGCTTGAACTTGCGGTGTTTGCGTTGGTGGTGTGAGCACTTTTAAAAGTTCAAGTCGAGACTTTGTTACAGTGGCTGTTACACCCAACTTAGATAAATTCGAAACAATCTTTTTCAAATCTACTTCTTTTGTCATACATTCCACCTCAATCTTTCCTCGATTTTATATAACGTTTTATTTCCAAAAAAGTTTCGTTTTTGCATGCGTATGATGTCTGACAAGTTAATCTCTTTCTATCATACCATTTAACTTTGCTTTAAAATTTTTCATTTTTGTTACAATGTAAATTTCCCCTCTTCTCAACCATTTACCACTAAATAGAAAAATTCAAACGTTAATAAAATAAAATACCTATATACCCTCTAGTAGTATACCCTAGAAATAATTTAATACTCTATGCGACATTCGATACAAAAAATTAAAAATGGAATGAGTCCATTTAGTTACTTACTTTAACTGGTCATTCATTTTTAGTATCAACATAATTTCATTGTTAACAGTCTGTCGTTTTTTATACATTGTTTCAGCCTCGTTTTTTTACTGCGCTCGCTCCAATTTTACCACTGTACTTAATAAGTCGGCCTGCCTTCGCTATATATACATACACCTTAACAAAATGTCATTCCCCTACTTTTAGAAATAAGCAACGAAGTACTTAAGCTGTTTTAGCTTCCGTTTTCTTGTAATAACAATAACAAGAGAGGTAGAATATACATAGTAAAATATTGTATGAAAGCAGGTTACTGTATGAAAAAGGCAATTTTATTATTGATGTCTGTCCAATTCCTCGTCTACCTAGGATTTGGAATTATTATACCTGTCTTACCTGAGGTTATAGTTCAGCAAAATTGGGATAATATACATGTAGGTGGCTTACTTACAGTGTATTCGCTCGCCAGTTTTTTCACTGCACCTCTTTGGGGTATGCTGTCCGACAAGGTAGGTCGTAAGCAACTTATATTAATAGGCCTTGTAGGTTTTAGCTTAAGCTTTGTTATTTTTTCGTTATTTATTGATAATTTAGTAATGTTATACATCTCACGCGTTGTGGGTGGTTTATTCTCGGGAGCACTATATACAGCTGTAACAGGCTTTGTAGGAGATATGTCGAGCGAGGAGGATCGCAATAAATATATGGGTCTTATGGGCATGTCCATCGGGCTCGGTTTTATTTTTGGTCCAGCAATTGGTGGTATGCTCGGACACTATAGCTTGCAACTACCCTTTATCGCTTCAGCAACACTAATTGCACTATTATTTATTTATGCAAGTTTCGTTTTAAAAGAACCTACAAAACGAAAAGATACAAATAAACGCGCAATTGTACCAAAGGGTGCTACCAATATGTTGCAGTACCGTGTGCGATATTTATTTATGTTCTCATTTTTAGTAACTTTTATGCTAGCAGGAGTGGAAGCGACGTTCCAGTTGTTCCAAATTGATCGAATTCAAATTACACCATTACAAATTGGTTATTTGTTTATGTTTAGTGGCTTTGTAGATGCAGCTATTCAAGGCGGTGTTGTTAGACGAATTAAAAACGGAAGCGAGACAACTTGGCTAATAGGTGCACAAATTGTCACAGCAATGGGTATGCTTTTATTCACTTTAACAGCTAACTTATTTATGGCAGGTTTTGCCCTTTGTGTTTTTACAGCAGGAAATGCACTCGCAAGAACATGCGTTGTATCTCTTTCAACTAAAGAATCTGGAGGTCAATACGGGACTGCTGCAGGTCTTTCCTATTCAATGGATAACCTAGGACGCATTCTAGGTCCACTATTCTTCACTTGGCTATTTACTATGCAATCTAGTTTAGGCTATTATACTTCAGCAGCAATAGCCGTCGTTTCGATAAGTTTAATATTTATTTTTAAAGCATCAAATAAATCTTTACGACATGAATAATTTGTTGATAAAAAGCCGTAACTTAATAATGATTCAAAGTATGTAAAACACGTCAAGGAATATTGGACTCCTTAAAGCGGAATATTGGAGGGCTCTGTATGAACAAAACAACAAATCTTTTACTTCCAAAAGAGCTAGAATCGTTTCGTTTTGAAATTGAAGATACACTACTTTCAGCAATGATTATCACACCTTATAAGCGATCAACTACGTTAACGGAAAGTAAATTTGCTGGAGAACCTTATTTACCATATTACCAGACATATCCGAAAGATATTGCAGGCGAGCCTATGCGGCTATTAGCTCAAATTAACTTTGCAGAAATGCCACCATTAAAGGATTTCCCATCTCAGGGTATTCTGCAATTTTTTATTTCATCTAATATTTTCGCAAATGCTGATCATTATCACGAGGATATTTTTCAGCAATTTTATAAAATACGTTTTTATCCTACCTTAAATTTTGAAGCAACACCCCCTAGTCAGGAGTTTTTAGCACAAGCAGTAGACGATCAGTTCCCTATTCGTCAGGAATTAGCATTACAATTTAAACCAATCCAAGAACCTGTTTCTGCTTTAGATTATCGGGCTGTACATTATTTACCAAACTTAATTCCTTCATCAGAAGATGTTGATTTACGGGAGATTTATTTACAACACTTCTTAGGGGCTGGAGCTAAAATTAGCGGTTATGCCTATTTTTTAGAGGAGGATATCCGTCACGAATCACAGCTCCTTAAACGATATGATGTATTGTTACTCCAAATCGACTCTAATGATGAAATCGGCATTATGTGGGCAGATAGCGGTGTTGGGAAATTCTTCATCAACCGAGAAAAGCTCCTCCTAAAGGATTTCTCTGATATTTTATTTCAATGGGAGCATTACTAATCATTTATTTTCATTCAGCAACACGGTTTTTATGTGCGAAAGCGAAGCGACAGCAACACGTTTTTTCTGCGCGAAAGCAAAGATACAACCATTACAATACAACAAAAGGCAAAATTGATTCTGGATTACCTCGTTCTTGTGTTTTGGAGGTAATCCTTTTTCATGCTTACTAACAAATTTCATATCTTCTTTCCACATATAAAGTAAGTTATACTAAGTATATTGCGCAAAAATAGTAAAGGCAGGTGTAGGGATGAGTATTTTTACAGACGTTGGATATCTAGTACCTTTAATTATGTTTGTTAATATTTTAGCAGCAATGGTCATAATTTTTTTGGAGCGTAAAGATGCCACTTCTACATGGGCATGGATTCTCGTACTTTTTTTCATTCCATTAGGTGGGTTTATTATATACTTGATGTTCGGACGACAACTACGAAAAAAACATTTATTCCGTTGGGAAGGACGCAAGGATATCGGTATCGATAACCTCATTAGCTATCAGACAGAAGCGATTCGAGATAATACGTTCGAGTTTCGAATCGAAAATGCGGCAACTTATAAAGAAATGATTTATATGCATCTTAAAACAAATAATGCTGTATTAACGCAGGATAACCACATTGATATTTTTGATGATGGTGCCAATAAATTTGAGCAGCTACTTACAGATATTGAGACAGCAAAAGATCATATTCACATTCAATATTATATTTTCCGTTTAGATGACCTAGGTACACGCATTGTTAATGCACTTATTAAAAAAGCCAAGCAAGGAGTTAAGGTAAGAATCTTATATGATGAAATGGGCTCACGTAATGTTAAAAAACGCCATTTCAAAGAATTGCTTAATGCAGGTGGTGAAGTCGAAGTATTTTTCCCATCTATTTTGCCACTTATAAACCCACGTTTAAATTTTAGAAATCACCGGAAAATTGTTGTGATTGATGGCCGTATTGGTTATATTGGTGGTTTTAACGTCGGAGATGAGTACCTTGGTCTACAAAAAAAGTTTGGCTATTGGAGAGATACACATTTACGTATTGAAGGTAGTGCCGTCCATCCATTACAAACACGCTTTTTACTTGATTGGAACCAAGCTTCCGCACAACAGAAAATGGGCTATTCAGACCGTTACTTCCCTGCTATTCCGAAAAAAGGCGATGTAGGCTTACAAATCGTGTCTAGCGGACCTGACTCTGACTGGGAGCATATTAAAATGGGCTACTTAAAGCTTATTAATATGGCGAAAAAGTATATATATATTCAAACGCCCTATTTCATCCCTGATGTTAGTTTTTTAGAGGCTATTAAAATTGCGACGCTTTCAGGCATTGATGTAAGGATCATGATTCCAAATAAGCCTGATCATATGTTTGTTTATTGGGCTACATATTCATACGTAGGGCAATTATTGCGTGCAGGAGCAAAAGTTTATATTTATGAAAAGGGCTTTATTCATGCTAAAGCAATTATTATTGACGATGAAGCATCTACAATCGGAACTGCAAACCTTGATGTACGCAGTTTCAGTTTAAATTTTGAAGTAAATGCCTTCATCTATGACTCAACGATTTCACATCAGCTTGCCGAGGTGTTTGAAAAGGATATTTTTGATTGCACTGAATTAACTTTGGAAATGTACAAAAACCGTTCCACATTAATTAAATTTAAAGAATCCATTTCACGCTTATTAACACCGATCTTGTAGAATACAAAAAAGGAAGAGAGCTAGTTCGTCATTACGAACAACTCTCTTCCCTTTTTTTATTTCACGCCTAGATATTCTTCTAGCGTTATATTTTGTTTTTTAATGTCTTTTGCTATGTCTACACCAACATAACGGTAGTGCCATGACTCATACATATAACCTGTGATGTCTTCTTTATTTTTGGGGAAGCGTAAAATAAAGCCGTAGTCTTGAGCATGTGTAAATAACCATTGACCTGCTGGTGTTTCACCAAATTCTTCAGTTAGCCATAATTTATCTTTACCGCGCTCCCCTATATCAAAGGCCAAACCGGTTTGATGCTCTGAATAACCTGGGCGAGCACTATAGCGATCAGCGGCAGCTTGCCCATCACGGTTAACATAGTTATTATATAATGTTGTTTGATATTCAAAAGATCGATAGCCGCTAAAAGCTACTAGATCAAAACCTTGTTGTTTAGCTGCAGCAAACATTTGATTTAGAGCTTGACGTGCCTCAGGACTTTCTTCAGGCGCAAAGGTAGATGGTAGCGGATATATTTTATTCGCTAATAAAATACCTTTAATATATGTCGGCTCAGTTGGTAATGTTTGATTTGGTATATAGCCATTTTCATCTACCTTCTGCTCAGGCTTCACAGGATTATCCGCTGTTTTTGTCGGCTCTTCCTTTACAGGTGAATCTTTTTTAGTTGGTTCTGCAGTTTGTTGTTCCTGATCATCTGATGCATTACTTATCTGTTTATTTTTATAGTTATAAACCACGAAAATCGATACAACAAGCACCACTGAGATTAAAGCACCCAGAATGAGTGGTAAACGTTTCTTTTTCACTATTTTTTACCCCTTTTAAAGTTATCCAGTACTACATGGAAAGGATCCTCTTTCAAAGAATTTAGAAAGAACAGTCCTAGTAAGTACCGATACTATTTTGTACTATATTGGTTCATCACCCAAAGTTATGGATACTTTTGTTAAAACGTCTACTATGTGAATAAGTTGATCTTCGTTACGACTGGGCGACTCCTTGGGGATTAGCGTCACGGAAATCAACCACACGTTTTGGTGATGATCCACTATATTGGTATAGTCTCATTTTAGCACTGTTCACAATTTAGGGTGTAGATTTTCACCAATGATTTTAAAATTAATATGTTAGTCTGTGAGAATAATAATAAACACTACTATAGAAGCAATAGAGAAAAAGATTGCCATATACTTCATCCATTTTGCTTCTTTTATATAACCTTGCTCTTTAAAACTTTTTGCCCTAAATCCATTCGATACGGCAAACATAATCGTCATTGCAAAAACCGCAAAGTTAAAATTACCCATGATAATAAATGCGATCGCCGCGATACTAAAAATCGCGACTAGAATAGATGATAGCCACTTTGTATTCATCCTACTGTCCTCCTAAAAAAATCGAGGCTACATAGGCGCCTCGACAAAATTATTTTATGAGTTTACTTTTTCCGGATGTTCCGAATAAAATTTTCGACCGATATATGTTTGAATAATCAACAATGCACCGCTGACTGACCAGTAAAGTGGTAGGGCTGCCATAGATGACATCGAGATAAAGACAATCATAATTGGTGAAATATAAATAAACATTTTCATTTGTGCTTTTTGTTGCTCAGGTACTGTCCATAATGATACACGTGCTTGAACTAAATATACAAGACCAGCGACAATTGTCATTGCGATATCAGGTGAACCTAAGCTAAACCATAAAAATTCATGTGATTTCACATCTGTAGAATATAAAATGGAGAAATAAAGACCCATGATAATTGGCATTTGAATTAACATTGGTAAACAGCCCATGTTAAGTGGATTGATACCATGTTTTTTATATAATGCCATCATTTCTTGTTGATACTGCGTTTGCTCTTCTTTTGTCTTTGCTTCCTTCATCTTTTTCTGAACAGCTTCCATTTCAGGCTTAAACGCATCCATTTTCGTTTTCATATTTTGTTGCGAACGATAATTTTTTAACATAATCGGCATTAATATTAAACGAATAAGGACTGTAATAGCGATGATTGCTAAACCATAGCTACCTGAAAACATAGTGTTACCGAAAAACTCCAATAAAAATTCCATAGGTTTTACAAAGATACTATAGAAAAAACCTTCTTTGTTTTGCACAGCTTGACAGCCACTAAGAACAAAAACGACAAGTCCAAGCATTGAAAATAGCTTCAAATTTTTCATTTTTCCACCTACTATTATTTATCAACTAAAATGAAGTATACATTATAGGGTCTATTTTTATCAAATAGCAAGTGCTACTATTTCCATTGTCATTGATAGCAATAAAAGATGCGAGCTTTAGCATCGCTAATACGTTCGCATCTTTTTATTAATCATCTTTTGACTTTAAACGTTTTGTAGCTCTGATTCCGCCATCTCAAAACGATAAAACTCATGATGTAGCTCGTCTCGGAAATGTTTGGGCGTTACCCCAGTATATTTTTTAAAGATGCGGGTAAAATAGCTTTGATTACAGAAATGGAATTGATCTGAAATAGAAGTTATACTTTTATTAGTGTGTCTAAGGTAGTACTGTGACTCTTCTACTCGACGAACATTTAAATATTCAACAAGTGTAATACCAACATGTTCTCTAAAAATACGTGATAAGTGACTAGTACTTATATGAAAATTATTTGCGATGCTTTCCACTGTTAAGTCATTTTCCAACTCATCATTTATATACATTATTACTTTATTAACGGTCTGGTGACGGAAAGTCGGTTGCTTGCGATCTGCGATAAAGTAAACAAAAAAATCAATTAAATCATCCGCGAATTGTAAAAATTCTGCGTCTTTCATTTGATTTTCAATCATATCATTACAAGCAATGTTAAAAGCAAAAGCTTTTTTCGAAGGAACTTGATTGTCTAGCAATTTACGTGCAACAATTGACGACAAAACAGAAAAATAACTTCGAACAATTTTAATGACTTGTTTGCCAAATCGTATTGAAAGAATATCAATTAATTTATGCAAAGATTTCTTAGCCTTTGCAGATTCTAAATGGTAAATTTCAAATACTAATTTCGACTCAATATTAAAAAATTCTTCTACACCGATGTATTGGTTAATACTATCGATTTCCTGAAAGTATCTTTTGGATATCGTTTCTGACATAGAATGTTGATGTAGTTGCATAATCTTCCCCATCTTTCCTCAGATTGCACGAATTGCTTTTACAATTCTTGACACCAATCTACTTATTTCAAAATAAGAAAATAGTATTTCCTTATTATTTGTACGAATTGAGCCATATTTCATAATTATATAATGAATATAACTTAAAAAATAACCCAACTATACCACCAGTTACAAAAAAAATTAGGCTATACAGTGAATTTTACCATATTCTGCGATTTCCTTTCAACCACATTTTGTCTTTCACACTAGTTCTAATTTATCATATATACACAGTAGAAACCTCGTAAACTTATTTCGTCCAATTAAATTTTACCATATATATATCAATTTGAATTAGTAATTATTTTAAATTTGTTACAAATTATGTAATGGTGTTTTACGCCTATATTTTTCATCAATCGACATTTCTCTTTTTTATTCCGAAATCTTCTCTATATAATTTATATGAATATGTAGTAAAATAGATGATAATACTATTTTTAAAAGTTTAGACGAGGTGTTAATAGTGGATCCAAAACAAATAGAAGAAATTATGGAGATTATTAAAGAGTTTTTCCCAGAGAATACTTCCATTGCAATCTCCGATACAAACGAATACTTGTACTACCAAGCAAGCAAAAAAGTTGATTTAAAAATCAAACCTGGCGACCCAATTAAAGAAGGCTCAGCAGCTCATAAAGCGTTAAACTACGGGCAAAAGATTAGCTCTTACATTGAGCCTGATGTATTTGGAGTAGCCTATTATGGCATGAGTATTCCTTTAATGGAAGAAGGCGAAACTAAGGGTGCTATCACTGCCATCTTCCCACAAAAGCCATCAGCATTTTTAACGAACTACATTACTATTAAAATTGATGACTGCTGGTACCCAATCAAACATGATCAAGTTATTTATCTTGAAACACAGCTTCGAAAAACATTTGTTAAAACAATGAGTCGTGAAGGCTATCACCGCTTAAACCTAAGTGATCTTGAGCTATTTTTAGCACCTGATTCATTTATACGTTGTCACCGCTCTTATATCGTTAACATTGACTACATTGATGAAATTCAACCAGATTCTCATTCAACGTTTTTATTAATCATGAAAGACGGTACTCGTATTCCAGTTAGCCAACGCTACGCAAGTTACTTCCGTCGTTCTTTAGGTTTCTAATTTTTTATAAGTACAGCGAGCATTTTTAATGTTCGCTGTACTTTTTTACTTATTGATGTAAATGCTCTTCATCAAAGGTTAGAGATGACATTGCTTAAAACGTATGCCGTGTGATTAAGTTGATTGGAGTGGAGGCTGGGCGACTCCTTGGGGATAGCGATAGAAGAACGAAGGCTAAAACCATCACATCCTGTGATAACGCCTTCGTGACCAACATCCTGTTGCCCCGACGCCCCCAGGAAGCTTTGCTCTGTGCGAAAGCGTAGTGCTAACGTAGCGACAGCAACAAAGCGCCCAGCCGAAACGGAAATCAACTCCACATTATATTATTGAGCCTTTTAAAAGGAAATCCTTTAAAAATAAAGTAGCTCTACATTAAAACGTTTTCTCTGTCGAAAATTCGATTTTATGCTCATTTTTCCTATTTTTACTCACTTTAATGCTATTTCTAAAGTATTTGTGACAATTTGGTGATAGTATTATTCAAATGGTTGGAGTCATACTACAACTAAATAAACAGAAAATTCTTACACGTTTTTTCTAGTTTTGTAATCGGTTTCCATCAAACTTTTTAGGGGAGGACTTTTTAATGGATGCAATTGTTCAAAAACGCCTAGGCTTAAAAGAACTTGAAAGTAAAATTGTTACTGCTGATGCAGCTGCAGCACTTATCTCTAACGGTGATGTAGTTGGTATGAGTGGATTCACTCGTGCGGGGGACGCAAAAGTTGTTCCTATGGCATTAGTAGAGCGCGCTAAAAACGAAAAATTCAAAATTGATGTATATACAGGAGCTTCTTTAGGACCTGAAGTTGATAAATACTTAGCTGAAGCTGGTGTTATCCGCAAACGCGGACCATTCCAAGGAGATGCGGGTATTCGTAATTTAATTAACTCTGGGGATGTACTATATGTAGATGCTCACCTTTCACATAATGCTGAATTAGTTCGCCAAGGAATTATCGGACCAATCAAATATTTAATCCTTGAAGCTGTTGCTATTACAGAAGATGGCTTCATTATCCCAACGAACTCAGTAGGTAACTCACCTATCTTTGCTGAATACGCTGAGAATATTATTATCGAATTAAATATCTCTCACCCAGAAGCTTTAGTAGGTATCCACGATATCTATGTACCAGCTGAGCAAGGTAAACGTGAAGCGATTCCAATGACTGATGCTATGCAACGCATTGGTGATATCGGTATCAAAGTTGATCCATCTAAAATTAAAGCGATTGTTATTTCTGAAGAGCCTGATGCTCCTTCATTAATCGTACCACCAGATGAAGAAACACAAACAATGGCGAACATTTTATTAGACTTCTTCCGTGATGAAATTAAAGCTGGTCGCTTAACAAAACAATTAATGCCATTACAATCTGGTGTAGGTTCTGTTGCAAACGCTGTACTTGACGGGTTCGCTGATTCAGAATTTGAAGATTTAGTTGTTGCTTCTGAAGTACTTCAAGATGCTGTATTCAACTTAATTGATGCTGGTAAAGTTAAATTTGCAGCAGCTACTTCAATTACGCTAACTGAAGAATTACAGAAAAAAGTATACGGCAATTTAGAAAAATATGCTGATAAAATTTGCTTACGTACACAAGAAATTTCTAACCACCCAGAGCTTATCCGTCGTTTGGGTCTAATCTCAATCAACACTGCTCTTGAATTAGATATCTATGGAAACGTAAACTCAACACACGTATCTGGTACTCGTATGATGAACGGTATCGGTGGTTCCGGTGACTTTGCACGTAACGCACGTCTTGGTATTTTTGTTACTAAATCATACGCAAAAGGCGGCGCTATCTCTTCAATCGTACCAATGGTGTCTCACGTAGACCACACTGAACATGATGTTGATGTAATCGTAACTGAGCAAGGTATTGCTGACTTACGTGGTCTTGCACCACAAGAGCGTGTACCTTTAATTATTGAAAACTGTGCACACCCAGATTACAAAGAACAACTTTGGGATTACTATAACCGCGCTCTAGAAGCAACTGGCGGCCATCAAACACCTCATATTTTAGAGGAAGCACTTTCTTGGCACGTAAATCTTGCTAAAAACAAAACAATGAAAAAAGAAGTTTCTAAAGCTTAATTTTCATAATTCAAGAACGCCTCACTAAGTCAAAAACTTAGGAGGCGTTCTTTTTTGTCGAAAATGGTATAATAAGAGTGATATTCATTCTCACTAACATATAATTTTCTATCGGAGGAGCTATGAAGAAACTTATCTATTTTATTATATTCTTTTCATTTTTCGACCTATTTACCCAGCTTCCTGTCATGAGTACATACGCTGAATCTTTAGGGGCATCAGCCTTCATTACCGGCCTAGCAGTAGGTATGTATTCCCTTTCCAATACATTTGGTAATATAATCTCTGGTTTTTTAACAGATCGTAAAGGACCATTCGTTATTTTAATCCTAGGTCTCTTAACAACAGGTCTTTCATTATCACTTTATAATTTAGTAGAAGAGCCTATTGTTCTATTAGCAGTCCGTTTTGTTCATGGATTAGTTGCAGGCTTTATCGTCCCTGCTGCTTTCACATTTTTAGCAAATGCAACTGAGCAAGAAAAAAGAGGTAAGGGCAGCGCTATCTCTGGAGCATTTGTTGGTCTCGCCGCAATAGTCGGACCTGCATTTAGTGGAATTTTAGCGAGTCGTACTAGCGTACCATTCGTTTTTAATATAACTGCAAGCTTTATGCTCTTGTTAGGGATACTTGCCTTCTTTTTACTAAAATCAAATCAAGTAAAAAGAGAAAAATCTGCGCCAACTACAAACATTTCTATTCATGTACTTTTGAATAATCCAGGTACATTAAAAGCCTTCTCTAGTGCCTTCTTTTTAATGTTTTCCCAAGGGGTTATTGCCTATCTCCTTCCACTAAAAGTGCAATCTTTAGGTTTTGATTCACGTTTAAGTGGGACTTTGATGAGTACATTTGGAATTATTGCTGTTCTTATATTTATTTTGCCGACTAACCGTATTTTCGATAAGGTTGCTCCCATTAAAACATTATCATTTGGGTTAGGTTTAATGGGGATCAGTCAATTATTAATTAGTCAAGCAGATTCAAGTACGTTACTTTATATTGCGATGGCCTGCTATGGTATCGGATTTGGCTTCTTATTCCCATCAGTAAATTCCCTTTTAATCGACTCCACGACTGCTGAAATCCGTGGAAAAGCCTATGGTTATTTTTATGCCTTCTTTTCACTAGGAGTTGTTCTAGGTTCCTCATTGCTCGGATGGCTCTCACTAGGTATTGTCAGCGGCTTTATTTTTACTGGAATTGTATTATTAGTATTTGCAACAATCATTATATGTACACAAAAAAGACCTTCTCACGTGGAATGAGAAGGTCTTCTTATTATTTCTCTTTTTCGTGAATTTCTTCATGATAGTAATTGATACCTGTATGTCCTCCACCTTCAGCAACCATTTCATTTGAAGCTATTTTTGTTGGAGACGTTCCGGCTTCTGTCGCTACTTCAGTAGATATACGCTCTGAAATGTTTTCGTGCATCCCTATATTCGTTGTATTCAAATAAGATGCTAATTTAGATTTTGCATTACTAAACATACTCAATGCTTTATCACGGTTTTCTTTTTTACTTAAATAAGATGCTGCTAAAGTTAATCCCACTAGCACAACACCTGATCCTTTACTTTTTGCCATTATAAATCCCTCCCAAAAATATAGAAACTGGCTCTGTATTATATCTTTTCCCTATTTTTTAAGGACTAAACATAATTTTTATATACGTTACAGCATATATAAAGATAGAGTGGTCATCTATTCCCCTTCGCTTCCATTATATAAACACATTTCTTAGTACGTCTGTACTTTTCCAGACATAGTTAATTATTCTCCTACAAATTTTATGGTAAACATCTATTTTTCAAAATCACGATTTTTTTGTAACTTTTTATGATTATAAAGGACAAGCAAAGGGAATTAATGAATTAATACTAATAACAGGAGAGTGATTTTCGTGAAAGATTTAGATTCAGTATATGATTGGGTAGACATGGCTTCATTAGTAGGTGGAGCAGGCATTTTAACAATACTAATTTATAGTATTTTACTGTAAGGAGCGGCATGGATGGTTTACATTAAAAAAATCAATTATGCCTTAGCATAATTGCGTCCGGAATCGGCTTTGTGCAAGCACAAAGAACTCCTTTCCGATTCTGTGACATCCTCCGGAGGATTTAACTTCTTTCAGTAAATGTTTTACAAAAACATTTACTGAAAGAAGTTAAAAGGCAATCCGCTTATAAATAAGCAGATTGCCTTATTTTTTATCCCTCGTTAACGGGCAGTAGTTTTCACCATAAAATTTTAGCAAAATTAAAGAAGTAAGGTGGGATCAAAACTGCCCGTAAACGCCCGATTGGTGAAGACTAATAATCCGTGGGGATGTAAAAAAATCCCCACGGATTAAAGTTTCACTTTATTGTTTTACATCATTGTAAGCAGCAGATTTTTCAAATGCTGCAACTACATACGAGCAAACCGCTTCCATTTTATAGCCTTGCTCACGTGCATAGGCTGCGGCATGATCCAATAATTTTTTGGCCACCCCTTGGCCACGGAGCTTATCTGATACATATGTGTGATCCATGACCATTACTTGACTTTTTTGCTGCCATGTAATTTCCGCTAATCTTTCCCCTTGTTGCTCATAAACAAAAGCATGCTTTTTTTCCGCTAGCTGTTGTAATTGAAATTCCATTTCTCACCACTCCTTTTTATCATAGTATCATAGCTTTTTTAATGTAGCACTTAAAAAAGTCCATCCATTTCAAGCGTGTTGATTAGGGAAAAAATGGGTTTATTATTGAACGAAAAAAGGATTTTTTTGCTGCTATTTTACTAATAAATTTCCATTTTCAACCGATTGTAGCGTAGGGCTACTCGACTCCCGCGGGAAAACGAGACAGACGAGACCCTGAGGCCAACATGATGTTGGTCACGAAGGCATTGTCACAGGACGTGACGCATTTAGCCTTCGTTCCTTCAGCGGAGGAAGCGGCTCGACGCTCGCCCGCAGGAAGCCTTGCTCTGCGCGAAAGCGTAGCGGCAGCAACAAAGCGAGTAGCCCGTAGCGGAAATCAGAGCATTCTAATTAATTAGAGTGGATAAAAATGGCTAAACAACACGCCTGCATCCATTTAAAAGTAAAAGAATCTGCTACTTCCCTCTAGCAATCAAGAGAAAGTGTTGCAGATTCTTTTCTATGAATTAATTAAACCATGATGCGATTGTATCCTTTAAATTAGCAAAGAAATTTTTCACACTTTCCCAGAATCCTTTATCTTCCATTAGTGATCCGAATTTATCTTTAATGGTACTGCTAATATCATCTAATTGTTTAGACCATTTACCAAAATCAATATCTAGTTTACTAATTTTGTTCATCAAATCAACTAGCAATTGACGGTCCTTTTCACTTAGATTAATTTCTAGCTTGTTTAATTGCTCTTGCACAATCTTTTCAACCTCTTCTTTAGTGGCTGGCTTTGATTCTGCAATTTGTTTTTTGATTTCTGTTAGTAACTCTGCAACCTTGGCATCTTCCACTCCTGCCGATTGCGTAAGAGTAGTTGCTACTGATAGCTCGTCATTGGCAACATCTGTACGTTCAGTATCAAGCTTTTCACCTGTTGTTACTTCGTAAGCTTTGTATATTCCCACAAGCGCTGAATGACCTGTTACAGCTTTAGGTGCAGCCACCTGTACTGTTGCATCCTCAATACCTGCAGTTAGCATGGCATTTGCATACATTTCAGATGTCACCTGTGTAATGTTTGATGGTGTAACAATTTCAATAACTAAACCTTCTCCTGCATTCTTACGCGTGATTTTAGCGGAAGAATACATACGAGAACTTGAATTACTATCTTTAATATATTTAACTAAGTCTTGACCTGAGACTGTTATTTCTTCAACTTCAGGCTCTTCGTCCACTTTTAATGACTTTTTAACAGACTCTTTTTCAGCCTCAGATAAATTTGCACCATATACGACAATCGGTACTCCTAATTTTTCATCAATTGCTTTTGGTGGCGTATTATCAGCCGCAAAACCTGTTGCTGGTGCCATCAAGCCAAATACCAACATAGTCGCTGTTAGTATTTTCATCCATGTCTTTTTCAAATTGTGTGACCCCTTTCGTCAGAAAACTCATTTGGCCTGTATAATGTTTGCCAATCCCTTACTAAACAATTATTAGTACGAAAAAAAGACGAGAAGGTTTCAAAGGGCTCTCGTCATTTTCTTTAATTTTATTTAGTAGTCGTTATACTATCTTAGTTAGAAGAATGTCTCCTAAATTTCCTCAGTCCAACCATCCTGCTGTTTCACTTTACCAGCTTTCATAAGTGTACCTAACGCTCGTTTAAATGCACCTTTACTCATGTTAAATATTTCTTGCACTTCATCAGGCGAGGATTTATCGCCAAATGGCATTTTGCCTCCAACCTCTTGTAGATAATTTAATATTTCTAGTGCATCACCTGAAATACGCTCATGCTTACGTGGTAAAAGTGAACCATTCATTGAACCATCATCTTTTACATCAATTATACGAACAACTACGTCTTGTCCAAGACGAGGTTCTGCATTACGTTCTGATTCATGGACAAAAATACGGTACGGACTTTCTACACCTAATAAAAATGAGCCAACTGGTAATAAACGATATGGGCGTGCCTTAATGTTTTTATTGTGCAGGTCTTCAAATGCACCTTCATATAATTCCGAAATTTTTTCTTCAGTTGCCAAACGTCCAAATAAATCACCATTGCGATCTGTGCGCAATGTCATAAATAAATGGTCGCCTGGTGCTGGCCAAAGCTCTGTTATTGCAGGTAAATCTTCAGCTTTCACTAGCACCTCGCGTGAAGTACCGATATCTACAAAAGCCCCTTCACGCTCGACTACTTTTAGAACACGAGCCCAGCCATATTCCCCTTGTACGAAAGATGGGATAGCTGTTGTAGCTGCTAAATCACCACGACGATCCGCAAATAAAAATACTTCAAGGCGGTCACCTACTGCAAGTGGCTCTGTTACCTCTGAAGCATTTAAGGGCAGTTCGTCAACTCCATTTGTTAATATCCATTTCGATGCTTGTTGCTCTAATACAGTTAATGTAACAACTTCACCTGATTTTAATTCGTTCATATTGTCTTCCTTTCCTTCTTACCATCATTTTCGCAAAAAAACTTATCCGCCGAAGGCTTTAACATCTGTAGCTGTCGCTACAATAAACATTCGCTGATAGAAGTTAAAAGTTATGATGTGTTTTAGATGCCTCTAGTTTTTTCGCGATATCCGGATTTTCTTCCATTACCTGCACAAGATCCGCAATTCGATCAATTGAATTCCAACTTAAATGATGTTCGATACCTTCTACATCATTGTATATTCGCTCTTCATCTACACCAATGATTCGCAAAAATTGCTCTAGAAGCTCATGGCGCTGTACAAGACGTTTTCCAAGCTTTTCTCCTTTAGGCGTCAATGTAAGGCCACGGTATTTTTCATAAACTAAATAACCATCTTTATCTAATTTTTGAACCATTTTTGTAACAGAAGAAGGAAGAACAGATAATGCTTCAGCAATGTCAGACACACGAGCATACCCTTTATTAGTGATTAATAAATATATTTGTTCGATATGGTCCTCCATACTAGGTGTTGGCATATCCTATTCCCTCTCTTTCCTTTTCTTACTCTCTAGTTTACTACAAGCTTGCCTTAAAAGTTAACTGAAAATACATATGCCAGAAAAACAATACATGTACACCATAAAAAGAACCAACTTCATATGTTGGCTCCCATGTAGTTGAAAAATTTGCGTCAATGAAATTAAGGTGTCTTTAAATCAATTATGGCTTTTAAGCAAAATGAGTGGTTGATTTCCGTTCCGGCTGGGCGCTTTCCTGGGGGCGTCGGGGCAACAGGATGTTGGTCACGAAGGCGTTATCACAGGACGTGATGATTTTAGCCTTCGTTCCGCTCCCACTTCGCTCCAGGGTCTCGGGCCAACAGATGTCTTTTGCGCGAAAGCGTGAGTGCAACGTAGCGGCAGCAGCACGATGTTGGTCACGAAG
>NZ_JBNNSS010000020.1:0-61399 GCF_050277945.1 Lysinibacillus sp. NPDC097214 | reverse complement strand
AAACCAACTGTTTTGAAACAAAGTTTGATCAAAACAGTTGGTTCTTTATTTATCTCGTTTGGTTTTTATAATAAAGACTGATTATTTCTGGATGCGAATCTTCAATTAAAGCACCCGTTAGTTGAATAACTTAACTTTTATGTTCTTCTAATTGGTTCAATAGATAATCACATAGTTCCTTATGTATTGATTGTCCCTTTAAACTCAAAATAATGTGTTTCGCATTTATTTCTTTATCAGCAAAGATACAGTTCAAATAATGTTTGAACTCGGAGATACTTGGTAATTCAGTTTTGTATATTTCGTAAGTATCAATTTGATAGGTTTTTAACAACGTCTTTAACGTTTCATCATCTTTGTTTAATTCGTGATAATTATGGTAGACATTATCACTACTATGGTTTAGACGGTAATCAAAAGCTAATATTATCTTCAATAAAGCATTGACTTGAGTTTCCTCGAATTCAAAGTCTAAAGCATACATAAAAAAAGGAAATTCATCGTAATTAACCATAGATTTTAGTAGTTTAATTTGATATTTTAATTGCATGATTGCTTTCTCAATATTCATTTCTTCACCTCATTTATTATATTAGCAAAAATAGGGAATTTGTTCTTGTTGAACTAACCTGCTCCGTTTTAATAAAGAAAAAAAGAGCTGCATATGCAACTCTTTGATTTTCAAGAAAAGCACCCCTTTAGTTGAATAAGAATTCACTAAAGATTGGTAACTATTTTTTGAAGTTTAAAAAGGGGTAATAAAATCACCTTGAAGGGGTTCTATGCCGTCTTCAAAACGAATACGAATTGATTTTCCTTTCAAATATTCAGGCGAATCCATCACCTGAAAATGGAGGTGAGTTTCAGTCGAATTACCAGAGTTTCCACAAAAACCAATAACTTGTCCTTTCTTTACTCTTTCTCCTTCTTTAACAAGAATAGAATGATTTTTTAAATGGGCAACCATACTATATTCGTTATTTGTATGTTCTATTATAATACAATTCCCTTCAGGAATATCAGGATTCATTTCCCCTGGTAAATTATCCTCTACTCCATCTATCACTTTTGTCACAAAACCATCTGCTGGAGCTACTATTTCTTTGTTATAAGCGTAAAAGTTTTCATTTTTCTGTGGGGAATCGCTATAAGAACTACCATTTTTCAAAATGATTAGATCATAAGCATATCTTTGTTCATCAATTACATAATGATAATTGATAAACTGATTAATTCCACCCCAGAAAACAAACCATTCTCCTTTTACCGGCATAATATATCTATTCTTTGTGTATCTACGGTCACTTTCAGGATAGGTAACAAAAGGAGCGAGATTTATACCGTAAATTGTATCATTATCGTCATAGGACACACTTATTACCTTTTTCCTATTGTTATCTAACCAGACATATTGCTTTATATCTTCTTTTAAATTTGTAACCATCTCTAAGTTATACTTTTTAACCATAGCATTAAAATCTGACCCATATTCAATAAATTGATCTAAAGTTATTACATTTTTAAACTCAACAGTTGATTGATGATATACATTTGAAAACTTTCCATTAAGGAATGCTTCCCCGAATTCCTCTGGTGAAATCTTAGTTGTTTGTTTTCGACTTTTCTCCAAACTAAACACCTCAAGTTCTATATAATGTCGTATAAAACCCAACCTACATTACCCTAACTTACTGTTTTAATACTTTCTTTAGTTGGGGACTTGCTCTAAAAACTCCTAAAACCCTAATTGATTTTATTGTTTTATTCGCTAATTCTACGTCTATATCATCCTTTAAAACAAGCATTCCCACTACTTTAATATCTAATATTTTATTTTCCTTAAATACTTGTTCAAGTGTTTTACGGTCATAATAAGTTATTCCTAATACGTAAGATTTATCTGTAATCACATTTTCAATAACTCTTGAGTGAGAAGTTAATTGATTACGAATTGCTGTTTTAATAAAATCAGTGCGATTTGAATAAAAACCTTGTTCAATTAATAAATCCGCTTTTCCTAAATCAACAACATTCATATTAATTGTAATTTTCTCCGTCTCTGCCATTTATACACCACCCATTCATCATCTATATCACTTCATATTTTACCATATGATTCCCAGGTAATAAACATCCATTTACCATCCAGACAGATGGTATAGTCTGTAGAAAATAATCCTATTAAAATTAAACTAAGGTGAGCAATTATTATTTTACCTGCTAAAAAAATTTAGTCCCCTACGGGTATTTCCATATTCTTGTTTTAAGCTCATTCTTCAAGTAACCTGCCCCGTTAGTTTAAGTACATTTCTTCACAATCTCCAAAGCGATATTATCATAAATTTCCAATAAGAAAACCTCAGTTTAAAATCTATAGAGGTGAGATGTTTTTAATCAAACTTTATTACAAATTATCAATCTTTACTATAAATGATCAAACTTTTTTATAAAGCTACATCAAGGCTTGATACATCTTTGCCTCTGAATCTAGTGACTGCACATGTAAGTCAACCTTAATATCCTTTACCTGTATAAAAGGTTTCTCTATACCTTTTGGTAAGATACCTAGCTTGACCAAATCATTTAGCTTCTCCATATTTACCGTTACATTATTTAGAAACTCTCTTTCTCCAAGGTAAGATAATAACCCCTCTTCGTCATATTTAGCCTTCTTCTGAATAATTGAGATACTTCCTTCTTCAATCTTAAAACCTCTATTTAATTCTTTTGCTAGTTCCATTATGCGATTATAGTTAGTCTGTAGTTCTTTATAGCGCTGATTCCTTTCTACATACAGGGCCACTTCCATACGGGCACTCCAAAAATCAGGTACATACGAAAAATATTCTTTTTCTTGAAGTAACAATAACTTACCTTTTTTATTTAACGTGAAGCGGGCATAATACTCTGCAGGAAGCTGAAATTCCTGAATATCGGTAGCCATCTTCAAACTCCTCCGGGCATTTAAATACAAAAAGCTCTTGTTCGATAAGATACTTTGTTTTGAGATAGTAAGATATACACTCCGCTAAGGCTTTATGGTCTATTTCCTTAATATCTTTTTTTACGAACTTACATACATACCCTTGTTCCTTAAATACAAAGTGATTCCCATCAAATTGATATAGTTCGCTTTTAAGCCATTCTCTAGCCGCTTTCTGACGCTTCTCAAGCGCTTTATACATGTCATACTCCCCTTCATGTAGAAAAGTGATTAATTCCTTTCTTACAAGATCCTCCGATGTCATATGCATTCCTCATTTCAAAGTTATTTCTCTGAATAACAAAAAAAGCCTTTGAACATTTCAATAAAGAACTAAGTCTTTACTGAATGCCCAAAGGCTTCCACAATACATCTCCGTCGATTCTCATTAGAAGGACACTTTGTTACTCAAAGAATAAAATTAATTATAGCACAGGTAATTGGTTAGTTCATTCAACTATCATGGGATTCTAATTTAGCTAAATAAATCCATACAGTTATGGATTCTTCAGCTGCGAGCTTTTTTAAGATCTTATAAGTTTCACAAGTAATATCATGATTAACATCACCTACTGGAATCTGTCGTAACAAAGGGTGTGTTTCTAATAAAGGCATAGTACAAGATAACGTAATTTGTTCTTCTCTTACAAAATGCGATGGAGCGGGCGGTGAGGGCTGAACATATTTAGTTAAGCTCACATACCCCGTGAATATATCTTGCATGGTAGTTCCATCCATACTACGTCCTATGGACCTGTAATATTCGTATCGTACTTTTGGTGTGTTCATAGTTCTCCCCAACTTCATATGGATTAATCGATGGCATTTAGTATCAATTTTATCATAAGTAATACTGAACAATTTTTAAATAGAAAAAGAAAAATTCCCACAAAAAAAGTGGGAATTATTTCTTGAAATCATGTAAAAATGGTCTATTTCTTGATATCAGACAAATTGCACAGTGTTTTTCCAATTTCTTTATGTATTTCATTTAATAATTAAATCAAGAATTCAACGTTTTATATATTTTTTGAATTAATTCTAATTGACTTTTTCCCATTATAGCATAACAATCGTTATTACTATCTTTCCTTATATTTACATATAGCTCTTTCAGTTAAGTTATTTTTCTCTAGTTCTCATAATATAAACTTATATCGTGTTTAATGTAAATTATGTTATGGAGGAATGATTTGATGGGGAAAGGGAGAAAACGAACACCATTCACAATTAGAGAAGGAATAGAAGGTAAAGATTGTACAGGCATTCTTTGCAAGGAGAAGGAGGACCCGTGGAAACCACTTACTGAATTTAGATACAGCCAAACACAAAAAACCTTAAAAAATTGTTGTAAACAGTGTGCTACTAAATACAATCAACAACTAAAAGACTCTAAACCCTTCAAAAGAGTGGCTGACAAGATTATGGAAAGGAAAAATAAAGTCGTCGATAGAAGCATCGATTGGGAAAAGGAGATAAAAGAACTATACCGAATTCAAGATGGTAAATGTGCTGCGACAGGATTGATATTAACTCTTCAACAAAATGATCCTTTTGTCCTTTCGGCTGACCGAATCGATAATAATCAGGGTTACATAAAGAATAATGTTCGTCTTACTTGCTGGTGGGTCAATAGATCACGTGGAAAAAGAAATGTTGAAGACTTTGATAGGGAGATTCAAGGAATCCTCGAAGAAGTAAAAAAACAATGGATTCAAGAATTTAAGGATAACGAAGTTAAAGGAACTTGCAGTTGCAAATTGACGGATGACAAAGCTGAGAGAGTGGATTCTTAAAGTAATGTAAATCCTCTTTCATAATCTATATTTCAGACAACAAAAAGTATCATAAAACCTTGATATATATGGGTTTGTCTTTATTTCACTTAACAAAAATGGTATAATAATGGAGTAACTAGATAGAGGTTTCATGGGCGGTTGGCAATCAAGTTTTCACCTATTTTCTTCAAGCGATTGAAGAGGAAGGAGTTGATGCCATGACTGTTTATGAAGGTATGATGATCGCAATAAGCTTGTCCACGCTTATTGTATCTGTACTTGCATTGTCATTTACTTTTACACAAAAAAAGTAAACCGCCTCTGCTGCCTCGCAAGCATGTGAGATGGTTTACTTTATCACTTTGCAATCGCCTTTGAAGCGATTCGTCTTGTTACAAGACCATTTGGTGTGACAGCACTAAATGGTCTTAATTATTTTATATACAACTTATAACTGTATTATACCATCATATAATGATTTTCTCAATTTCGAAATAAAGGTACTGTTAATCGCTGAAGCGGTTTGTTTCGGCCTTATAGCTATTAATATCTAATGTATTTAACAGACTTGTCATTCTTAATATATTGAAAGAGAAACTCCCACTAAATAAGTGAGAGTTTCTTCTTTAATATCTTGTATGCTGTTTCCAATATTGCTCATTACGTATTTTCACACGAACTTCTACAGTATCTACCCAACCATTTTTAAATGTTCCTACAAATTTAAATGTCAATTCCTCGCCATCCGTTAAATCTGATAGCATTTTTTCATTCCATAGTTGCCCTTTCCAATTTCCATCAGCGTTATCTTTATTTAGTTCAGTTTTACCATAACGCTTAATGTAAATGTTTCCTTTTTCTGTAGAGTCCGCTATCATAACTTCAATTTTTGAAACACGATTTTTTAGAGTTTCATCAATAGAATTAAGCATGAATTTTTCACCTGGTATAAATTCAACCAATCCATTTGAAGGATCTAAGTTTATTGCTTTAGATGGATATTTGGCATTGAAAAGTTGTATATTTTCTAGCCATTTATCCGTGTGCTGAACCTGACCTTGAATTGTCTGGTCAATAACAACGGTTTGCGCGATTGCGGTTGCTGTATCTTTTCCATCTGAAACTGTTAATGCAAATGTCCACGTTCCCAAATCTTGAGGGTACGTTTTCGCATCAATATGAATATTTCCATCCTTATCAATAGCGGGATTTCCTTCTTCATATACAGTAATGTCACCTGAAGGAGTTTCGACAATGTAGCTATACACTAACACATCGTCCTTATCTTTATCAGTGGAGCAATTTTCCGCTAAAATTGTATCACCAATAAAATGCGCCGGTGCTAATTTAAGGCAAGCAACAGGCGGTTCATTATTATTTATAACAGTAACAATTCTTTCAGCCGAATCTTTACCTACACCATCAGATACTGTTAGCTTTATGCGATATTTTCCTGCTTCTTTAAAAGAAATCTCAGGGTTCCAATTATTATTAGCTATTCCATTCGTATATTGAGCATTTGGGGCAAACTCTACGCAGTCCCCTGTATTTTGCATATTTTCATCTAGTTTGTAATAACACCATGTTCCTGTCATATCATCTCCGTTAGGATCATATGACTTATTAAGCATCTTTGTAGATTCCCCTACCATTATTTCGTTAGGAATCGGATCAAAATCAGCGATTGGCGGCTTATTAATGCCTGTAGCATCCATTAATTTAATGACGAATGCAGTTGCTCCTTGGAAGTCCTCAACGGTCTGTTTTACTTCATAGACCTTTCTTTGAAGTGGATTAGGTGGTAAGTCGTTATTCCATTCTAATTGGCCTTTTTCTCTCCACGTATAGGACATTTTCTTAATTCCACCACCAAAGCCAATATCGATCGATTGTTTGTCTAAATCATAAGCTTTGTTAGTTATTGTGTAATATCCAGTAGTAGAATAAAACATAAAATCAAAGTTAGCTATAGGTTTTCTATGAACATAGATATACCAATTATTCGCATCTTTTGACCACAAACGATAATTCTCAAATAAAGAAACTGAATCAGTTGAAAACAAAGTATTTAATGGATCATCTTTAGCTGCATAAAATGGTTGATACCTACCTACGTTTTGGAATTTCGTGATAGGTGTTTCTAGGTCTTTACCGTTAAATGAAGCTACTCCCATATTGTTTTCAAAAACATTTGGTTCATGGTCATATCTCCATCGTTCAAGTAGTTTTGGATCATTTTCAGCATCCATATAGGTTGTTTTATAAGTGGCTTCTTCTTCTAAGGTCATATACAATTCATTCATACTGGATTTTCGTTTTATTTCTGCAATGATATAATCTGCATATTGAGTTAATGCTGAATCAAGGTTTGTATTATCTATAAACGTCCCTCTATTCATATTCTTTTGAATGATTTCCTCAAAATGAGATTTATTAGTTGCGGTTTTCCCTAATCCTGATAAATATGCATCATTGGATAAAGCCTGTTTTAGAAAGTCGAATCTATTTTGAGAACTTATCTCTTTATCCTCAATAACAGATGCAAATTGCAATCTATTTGACGAGCTTAACCCAAGATTTGTGTTAATTGATATACTCTCAACTTTTCTATCGATCCTTCTAAAACTCGAATGTTGATTTCGATCCAGCCATACTCTTTTATAAATACTACTATCAATTTCAACGTCGATAGCATTATTATCTTTGGAATAGACACTTTGTACAATTTCTGATTCTCCATTATCCCTTCTCTCACCCATTAAATTATCATAATCTTGAAACCCATATCCTGATACAGGAATCCTATAAATATCATTTGCTGTGGGAAAAGTATATCCAAGCTCGCTATGAGTATAAGCCAGTTCTGGGTAATTATCATGATTGACAGCCTCCCATACTGGCTTAGAATCTCCTGTTCCGGCTATTGCCTTTCTTGTTACGAGGCTAACATAACCATTGTCACTATTACTACCGTTGTCTCTATAAATCTCACTATAAATACTACTGTCAACTGTAAATTCACGATAAGTTGTTAAAGGACTTTGAGATACAACTGATGGAGTAGCTAATTGATCACCTTTTATATATTCAAATTCATTAGAACCTCTCTTTTTCCCATAAATTTCAAACGGTCGTTTATCACTAATAGTACCATATAAAAACTTATAAATATGATTTGATGTTGGAAGTTTGTAGTGGTCTTGAATATTTTTTGCAATATTTACATGAACATCACGTGGATAATTCAAAGACCCGTAAAGGCCATAATAAAACTCCCATACATTTTCCGAAGCTTTGTACTCCGTTGGTCTCAGCGATGAAAATTTCAAAGAAGAAATACTAATACCTTCTGCATTTAATCTTGGTTTCATAAGACTGTTTATTTTACTTTCTAAAGCTGTTTGGTTTGAATGGACAGTATCTCCAATGCCAAAAGTAAGGTCGATTTTTGAATAGTCGGGTTTGATTGATTTCTCATTTACTTGTGAAACAATATATTCACTAGCATTTTGAATTGCAGTATCTAGGTTACTATTATTAATAAACTTACCTTTTCCTAGAGATGAAATTAATTTATTAAATTGCGTCTGATTGTTATTATTCCCCAGTGCAATCAAATGCCCATTTACACTTTTTAAATTTGTTTCAACTAAATTTTGAACTTGAGTAGTTAAATTAACATCCTGTACTAAAATCGAGTATAAAGGTTCATCTGTGTTAGAAAATCCTATTCCAAGATTCTCTGGATTCGTCGGTTTTCTAACAAGACCATTCCAAGGTATACCTACTTCTATACCATTTGTTGCATAATTTATTATTTCACCTGTATAAACACTATCGGGAAGATCAGGTACCTTTTTTATAAAACCAAAATCATGCCATGTCCCATCCCTTTTCTTTGCACTAAAACCGTTTTTATAGGTATCGGGAAACTCTTGGTTATCTAGTAGATATCTATAGGTATACCCTTTATTTCCCCAATCATATCCTGGTTTTTCATATGAACCACCTATTCCATTAGGCGAAGCAAAAGAATCTACTAATTCCCAAACATTATTAGGATTACTTGTAATTCCATTAACTCTAGGTTTTCTGGCTAATCCAACTTGCACAAAATTCCCGATATGTTCTACTCCACGACTATCAAATGTTTCCACATGACCTGTATAAATATCATCAGAGAGTTCAGGGAAGTAATTTAACACACCGAAATCATGCCAAGTTCCGTCCCTTCTTTTTGCTTTAAATCGAATTTGTGTGTCATCAAATTTGAACGTACCGATATACTTATAAATATATCCATTATTTCCCCAATCTTTATCAAGATTAAATTGAGCATTTGTAGATTCGGAGCGATATAAATTTACAGCTTCCCATACATAAGGTTGATCTTTTAGCATTGCATTAACAAAGGTTAAATTATATTCAATTTGTTCTCCTACAAGTACTGGTTTTAATATTTCATTTAACTTTGATTCCACTTGTGCTTTTGTATATGCTGTATCGCCAAGTGCTACTTGTATATCAATTGTTTTCTTTTTTTCTAAATCAAAACTAACAACTGGAGCAAGGTTTTTCACTTCTATTGTTTTTTCAACAATGCCTTTACTTCCTGTATTATGATTACGACGATCCGTTTTGGTTTTATCGTATGATAAGTCTACAAATTCCTCTATTGTAGGCTGCGCGAAATCTTCAAATAATTCTAACTCAATTTGATATTTCCCTACTTTTTCAACGTTCGGAATTTCAACTTGCTCTTTATTTGTATCATCAATTAATATTGATTCTTCATCGTTAAAATTCCCATTATTGTTAGTATCGTATTTATATGTCCAAATACGTTTTCCAATTTTATCATCAGGAGAACTTGATTTATCTGTTATTTTAATGACTGCACTTGAGTGTTCGGGTTGCTCCTTAACATCGTCACGATAAAGAGTTGTCACCGCAGAAAAATCAG
Organism: Lysinibacillus sp. NPDC097214; assembly: GCF_050277945.1. Classification (NCBI taxonomy): domain Bacteria; kingdom Bacillati; phylum Bacillota; class Bacilli; order Caryophanales; family Bacillaceae; genus Lysinibacillus; species Lysinibacillus sp. NPDC097214. The sequence continues at coordinate 51,675 of NZ_JBNNSS010000020.1, read as the reverse complement.
CTTTTGGTATCTGATCAGCTTCTATAGTGATAATTTCATCTGTATCATCAGATAGTCCAGCTTTATTCCTCACATAATGGTAAACTTTGTATTCTCCTGTTTCTTTAAACAATAACTCTAAATGATCTTCATTAGAAACTTTTAATGCCTTATCAGTTTTCGATATTTTAGTTGAAAGTGTGTAAATCGAGTCAATACTTTGTCCTTCTAAAGGTTCTATCGTAAAATAAGATTCTGTAATTGGAAAATATTTCGGGCTACTGCTATTAGAATCAATCTTCACTTTTCTGTTTTGCTTTAAAGTCCCACCGACTTTCATATCTGCTCTTGGTGTCGGGGGTATAACTTCAATTACATGATCATCAGTTGCCCAACGGTTATTATTATCTTCTACAGCTACAGTTACGTATTTTTCTCCTTCTTCCAAATAATAAAGACCGTTTAAATTTGCATCCTTTGGCTCTCCTCCATCAGCACCATGAAAATCCCATTCATATCTATCTATCGTTCCACCTTCTACACTCGCACTAGCATACAGCTGAAATTCTTCTCCTGCCTTAACTTTGTTCGGCCCGTATATTGTTACGGTTGGAGGATTAGGATCTTCTACTTCAGGCGGTGTAACAGAACAGTCCGAAACAGTCAGCACTAACACATCGGACATATTTGAACTTGTAGCTTTAATTGTTGTTGAACCAACCTTTTTAAACGTTACTACTCCTTTTGAAACGGTTGCTACTGAAGTGTCTGAACTTGACCAAGTAGCCGTATTTGTTACATCTGATGCTACCCCATCTTTGTACAGTGTCGCTTTTAAAGTAGTTGAACCATCTTTAAAACATGCATTAGCTGGTCCTGTCACAGCTAATCCATTATCGGCAATTACCTTCACAGTGGCATTTGCTTGTAAATGGAAATTAGCATCTTTCCAAGTTGCTGTGATTTTCGCATTACCTGTAGCTTTCGTAGTGACTTCTCCGCTACTAGATACAGTGGCTACGGACGATGCATCGGAAGTCCATTGATAAGCCGAAACGTCCTTCCACGATGACCAGCTGCTATTACCATCTTTTGTACGAACTTGGGCTTTGAATGTCTTTTTCGCCCCCACTGGTAGCGTCGAATCCTCAACAACACGCATCTCAGCTTGTTTATCAATTTCTCCATACCAAATGACATCAATAGGGGTATCATAACGTAATGAGTATTTTGGCTTGCCATCTGGATTTTTACCGTATTGTGTCTTAGTAGTAGGTGTGTTTGGTGAACCTGTTTCAGTTACAAATGTGAATTTTGTATCACTTGCCTTTTTTAGGCTAATTCCTTTGAAAGATTGCGCATTTTTAAATTTAACGCTGTCATCTTTTAAATAAACTTTTGTTAATTCTGACCTATCATGATTTTTTCCGTCAGAACCTTTAAAAGTCGTTGGCATCGCATAATTGGTTAAATCCAATGTATTTTTAACTTCTGTAGCAACAGGCTCATTATTCCCAGAGTTCTTTGCAGGAGTTGTGCCACCATCAGAAACCGCTGTAAAACTTAGATTATCAATTTGTGTCCAATAAACTGATGGGTTGGCATCAATTTTATTCGCTACTGCATCTATTCTATATGAACCACTAGAGCCAGTCGGTTTACTTGGTGCAGCTGCTTGTACATCATTTTCTACACCACCATTCCAAAAGGCGTTATATGGTATATCCATTAATAAAAGGAAAATCGCTATTGTAATAATAGCGACCTTTTTCGAGAGTTCCTTCATTTATTTATCTTTCCCCTCCTATTATTTCAATTGCAAGGTGAATTCTGAATTATCATCAGTTGTAAATCCATCAGAAGTGCCTTTTGAATAATCAAACCAAGATTCCGTCCAAAACTTTACCTTTTGTCCTTTCTTGAAAAACGCACCCCAATTTTCTGCATCTAAAGTAGTCAAACCAAAGTTTTTCGCTACTGATTTATCTTGAATTCCTGTATTTCTAATAAATGAGCTTGTTTGTCCGTTTGTATAAGCATCAATCGTTGTCTTTTCATGATTAGGTGTAAATCCTGTTTCAACAAATATTGAAATTGTATCACTATCAGGAGCTAGTCGTGTATTCTTTCCAACAAACATTTTTGCATAAACACTATTGTCTAAAGCTGATTGAAGTGTTGTTCCTTCAACAAAAATCATGCGTTCTAATGTACCAACACCTGAATTATTTCTAGAAAATGTGTGCTGTTTTCCGACCACATTTGAGAAATTATTAGCTTCGATACCCCAATATGTGTATTTCGTAGCCGATAACATATTCGTTCCAGTTGTCGCTACTTCTATAAGCTCATTTAATCCTTTAAAGTCAGTCGGTTTCTTTTTCATAGCTTCATCAAATCGTATAAGAATTGTAGCAATCTCGGCACGCGTTGTATTCCCAGTTGTCTTAAATGAGCCATCTTCAAAACCGCTCATGATCCCTGTACCTAGCATTAAACCAACATTGCCGTACTCCGATTTATTTAGACCGCCTTTATACATTTCAGCGATTGGTAATAATGTATATTTTCCATTCTGAATTGTTGTAGCAATTTCTCCATATTCAGCATTGGAAGCTATTAAACCATTTGTTAACCATTTTGCAATCTCTTGTCGCGTCATGACTTTGTTTGGTTCAAATTTGTTGTTTTTGTAGTCGCTCTCTAAAATGAATCCTAAAGCCAAACCTTCCTCAATCGCATCCTTAGCCCAGTGGGTTTCTGAAACGTCTGTAAATGCCTCTGGCTTGCGTACTTTGCTATCGAACAAACGAGATAGGAATGTCGCAAATTCTGCTCTTGTAACATGATTAGAAGGTTTAAATGAACCATCTTGATAACCAGTTACTAATCCCTTTTTTGATACTTGTTCCACTGAGTTATACGCCCAATGATTACTTTTCAGATCGCTAAATGTTTGTGCATTTGCTTCGAGATTTGAAATACCAAATGATGTTGTTGTTAAAACTGCCGCTGTTAAGAATAGTTTTTTTAATTTCATGTATAATACCTCCTAATTTTAACGTTATTATAACATTAAAATATTGCGTAAGCAACTATTCTTTAAACGTATGAATACCATGTTCTACAACATCACTAGCTTCATTTTTTAATAGCTTCAAAGCATAATTTGGGACACCTGCATTAATAGAGGAAATTACAGACGGCCCATATAACATTACTGTGTGTGTTTCCCCAAAATGAGAAAAGGTATAACGGTTTGGAAATGGCTCAGTGCTTGTTGCATCGGCTGCTAAGTACAAAGAATATGTATCATAATCAATATACGTTAATGCAACTTTTGTTTTATCTTGCCAATATGCCCCTTGGAGAGGGACGTTTTCTTTAGTTAATCTCATTGACGATTGCAACGTGTAGTTGGCCGCTTTTTCACCTTCATTTTGATTGAAGTTATAAAAACCATCGCCATAAGAAGACAATGAAAAATATTGTGCAGCTGAAGCGGCTACTTCTTCCGCAACCCCCTTCAGATGTTTCCGATGTAATTCATGTGAATCTATATCCATATCTAAAAACATAGAATAAATAAAGGTGAAAAGAAGTGCCATAGACACCATGAATTCTTTCATTTACTCACACACCTTTTCTGACGAAACACTTCCTTTGATAGTGTGCCAATACTGATTATCTTCAGGCAGGATCCCCAGCAATGATAATCCTATTGTTACGTTATCAATTAAGATTCGGACATTATAGGTAATCTGATCATTCTCACTAAATGTATCTTTACGACATTTTTGAGTTGATGTTAGTTCTACTACTTCGATACTTGAGTCTTCTAATTGAGTACGTTCTTTTATCTTCTCAATCATTTCCTTTTTCATAGACTCCGTAAATAACCCTTCCTGGCGTGCTTGTTGAGCATGCATTTGGACGATATTGGTAGATTCAGACTGTTTGTAATCGATAGTATCATATTGAATACCTTGTAAAAACGCCCATATGAGAAATAAAAATGTGCTACTTGCAACAATGAAACTTTTCATGGCACCTTACAAACACAAAAGTGTCTGTCTACCTCCCTTCATATCTAGAAAGGTACATGCACTATTCACACATGTACCTCGGCATTTTAATTACTTGTATTTAATTTCAGCTGCTTTAATGATAGTTTGAGTACCTTGCACTTTATTGTTTCCTTCTGTTGCATAATCCGTTGTAGTCCCTTTGAAAAGACCGAAAACTACTGTTCCTACAATTAAAACACCTAGAACCACTAAACCAATTTGTACTATTGTATCTTTCATTTTTATATTCTCCTTTGTTTTATAATTTTCGTCATTTATTTAATAGGTGCAGTTATGGATTCCATTCTTTGATGTCCGGCTTTTGCTGCGCCTTCAACGTCCTCTTTCATCATTCCAAAAATGAGATTAACTACTATCAAGGCGCCCAGTACAACTAAACCAATCTGCACTAAAGTATCTTTCAATTTTTATCACCCCTTTCAATGAGATCGAAGTAGCTACATAAGGAGGCTACTACTCTGATTTAAGAAATCAACAATTATTGATACAGTTATGAAATTAATAAGTATCACGAACACACTGAGCACAGCTCCTAGAAATACAACACTCGATATGTTTTCATCACGTCTTTGACGATTCGTATCCCTAATTTCACGGTATACATTTATGTGTCCTTCTAATTGATTAATCAATTCATTTGGCTTTAAATCATCTAATTTCACTAATAATTGAGCTAACTTCTTAGACTCAGATGTACCGATTTTACTTGAGAAATAAGCAACTGCCGCTTCTTTATCATTGCTATACCAATACGATATAAATCGGCGCATAACAGGCTTTAGAGTTTCTGTATAACTTAATAATTCTTCAATTATGGCAATAGCACTCGGAGCAGACTCTCCGTACACTTGGAAGCTATTTTTCATTTGATTCATTAATAGATACAACTCATTACCATAACGTTCACGCTGCACCTTCTCTAAAAAACTCATAAAGTAAGCAAAGGGTGTTTTAATTCCTAGTATTTTTTCACGTGGCAAGGACATAAAGAATACTAATACGACGCTTATTAATGGAATCCACTGCACCTCGTGAAATCGAAGTGTACTTGAAATCCCGATCCATAAGACACCTACAACAAGTAGAAATGCATATCGAATAACTTGAAAATAATACATAGAAATCGGGAAGCCAAGTTCTCTTAAACGTTGCTCTGTATTTTGTCGCGCTAACTTCGATTGCCAATTAACTCTGAATCTAGAAAAGCTGTACCATTTTTGCCTCACGTAAAGGCGGTTTCCACTTGAACTAAAAATAAATAATAGAATCCCGATAATAAATACACTAAATCCTATGAGCCCCATAACTACGTTCCCCTCTCTCTAAAAGTCATTTTTGGATTGTGTAAACAACTTATACATCAAAATCGCTCCAGTAAAGGAAACAATCATAAAGAAGAACATTTTAAATCCAATAGGGGATTGAAATTGGTAGCTTATATACTTTTCAAATGTAAAGTCAAAGAGTGTAAATAAAGCAACTGCACTCCCAACTAACAGAAGCGGTGAAAGGACATAAAGCATCATGCGACTTTGGTTATTTTCACGTTTTTTAAATTCGTTTAATTCTTCAAGTCTTGATAAATCATTTGCTACTTCGATTAAACCATCAGTAATGTCTTCACCTTTTATAACAGCAATATTGAAAAGATTGACTAATTGATGCGCCCAACTTGTTTGTACGGTGTACCCCATCATAGCAATGGACTCTCTAATCTCAACTTCGGATTGTGCATCTCGTAACCGGTAGGTCATATTTAAAAATAAAGCTCTCATTAATGGTGCTTTCTCTGTTAATTCATTTGATGTGTATTCAAGTGCTTCAATTAAATTTCGATGTTGTATTCGATAGTTGTTTGTTAATTCATTGATTGCCACAGTACCCTCAAACGAGATTTTCACACGATTCTTATAGATTCGAATCGATAAGTATCCGTATACCATAGCGGGTAGTATAGCTGCAGAAGTTAGTGCTGACAGAATGCTAAAACTATTAATCATCAACGTGACTGCAACAACTACATAGAGCGTAACCATAATGAGTAAAAAGCTGTAGACCATATTAGGTGTCGCTTTTCCATAAGCTGTCTCCAACATATTGGTCACTGTTTTAAAGATTTTACTTTGAGTCGACTGACTTCCACGTTGTTTGCGCATGTGATTTAATTGCCAGCGTTTTAAATATGGCAGGTACACTGGTAAGAAGATCAAGAAGTAACCAGATAACAATAAAATAGCTGTAATTAGTTTTATAAAACCTTCCTTAAATTCAATTTGAAACAAGTTGCTTACCTCCCTTGAATAGGGATTAACCTACTAAACGGTGAAATTTTATATGGATTCGTATTCGGTGACCGCACTTCTAGTTTCTGCAAGGTAGTATACAAATCTTGATAACCAGTAATACTAACCTCTTTCGCACGTTCAATTGTTTCTTTTGATAATGTAGAGTTATATACCCAGCGCTTATTGTGCTGCTCATAACGACAAATGGCGTTACTACGAATCTCAAAGGTTTCACGGTCAAACTGAATCTCGTAAATTCCCATTAATCGTTTTTGTTTTGGATTATCAGGACTACTACGAAACTCAAATAAAAAGTCAAAGTTTATGGCTGTTTGGATCATGTATCCCCATAGGTCTCCACCGAAAACATCAACGATTTCACGTGCTACATCATAGGGAAAATCTTCAGGTGTAGCAGTATGGAATGCTCCCTTTACACGCCTTGTCCCCATCTTTGTAATTTTCAATAAGAGCATCAATGCACGACCATCACGGGCTTCAGGGAAAATGTAATAATCGGCATCCGATCGACGTAAAGCCTTTGAAATCTGTTCTAATTCTTCGTTATCGGCAATCAGTTCCATGAAAGGTGCTTCATATCCCATCAATTCCTGGAAATCAATCTCTGGGTCAGTTTCAATTGATACCCCTTCTAAAAGCTTATTTTCATACCTTTGATAAGCTTTTAGAAAGGTTGTTTTACCTGACTTAACTGGGCCAATGGTACACATGTTAAAACCGCAGTCCACCATTGCAGTTAGTGCCGGAATTAATTCATTATCAAATGTATTGAGTACAGCTAATTCATCCAATGTCGTCTTATCAACTACATTTCTACGAAAAATGATATAACCTTGCCCAGCTGACTTTTTATGATTGTTAAAGATTTCAATACGGATGTCCTTAGTCAAATAAATCTCTTGCCAATTAGACGTTTTTCGTTGACTTGTATCATTTAACAGCAAAGTGTTTTTTATCTTTTCAAAGCGTTCTGCTGTCAAACGTTGCGGTTTTAACACCATCTGCCCATCTTCGAAGAAGAAAATATTTGGCTGTACGATTTTACACTGACCAGAATCACCACGTTTAACCCATTCATAGATTCCCCCAAGACCCCAATTTTCGTGAAATATCCCTTCAACTAAATTGTCATACCATGGAGGAAACTTTAAATGTCCCGCATTGGATTTTTTTAGGTATTGCTTAATTTCTTCCATATAATAGTTCACGTCGTCATCTATTAATAACATGGCGTTTTTTTGGCGAGTGGTCCATTCGTCTTTTTGACGAGAAGTGAGATCCTCTAAGTAAGCTTTTGCTTGACTACATACACGGAAAAAATCATTGTAATTATCCCCATTTTTTTCTGACTGTACAGAATGAATTTGTTTACTTTCAGAATTCTCATTTAATAACTCTTGCAAGTCGAAAGAAGGGTTGGTTAATAATTCAATTCCTTGTGTACCATTAGACATACTCAGTCTCCTCCTTACGGCTAAACCATTTACCTAATAGTGTTCTCTTTGGCGCAACTACTTCTACACGTGAACCTGATTGAACAGCAATTAAGTTCGCTAACACTTCGGCCTCCTTACCAACTCTCTTATCTAATAGATGTAAGGAAACTCGTTGATTTTCTGCTGCGTCTCCCATTGGACTCGGTCCAATTTTCGCTACAGTCATAAGATCATGAGACTTCATGTAATGAACTGGGTGTAGTGTTTCATCAAATTGATTTATCACATATTTAAAGGATGCACGTGTGATATTTAAACGTTCAAATACTTGCTGTACACATTGTTCGAATCGGTTATAGTAGCTTTCTAAGGGACGAAGAACTAAGAATTTCGTATGCACCTGTTGTAAAGCTGCTAGTGTCATTGGGTTATATACATCACAATCAATATCAATTAGTACGTTATACTCGTCTTGCTCACGCAACACATTGATGAAATGGGCCAGTTCGTTCAAACCGTAGCTTTTTGATTGAAGAATGTTTCGACTTCCGGCAATAAACTGATAACCACCTTCTAAGGTTTCAGCTATTTGCAGTACTTCGCTAAAGGTAATAACTTTTGTAGCAATACGTGTGTGCAATTGGTCTATAGATGATTGACTTAAATGCACCAATGTATCGTTTGGATGGCTAGTTAAACTTACAACAAGTGTTTTCCGTGTGCTGTAACTTTTTAAAGCATGTGCGACTGCATGAACGACTGTACTTGTCCCTGCTTTGCGGTCTGCGCCAGCAAAAACAAATAGGCGATTCGTTTTCTCGTGTCTTGGGAATAATGTTACTTTGATTTTTTGATAAATTGCTTCCACATTTGTCTTTACAATAGGCATAATGTGATTGGCTTCGCAAAAGTATTCAATATCCTCATTAGGAGAAGCTATTAAATAAAATACATATTGGTAACCCTTTAAATCGTTTCCTTTTTCGCCTAATTCAAATTTAGAAACAACATCTTCATCTAAAATCAAACATGACTCTTTAATATCTGAAAGCAATTTTAGATTTGGATATTCCTTGATTGAAAATAAACCAGTGTTAACAAATTGCTCTTTTAAAGATTGCTGAGAGCTATGGATAAGTGCTATCTCCATTTGGACACCTCCTATTCTTTATTGCCATACATGATAATTAATTTACCGCCGTTTTTAATTTGTTCTTCAATCTTTTTAATTTCATCTGTTGTTGCTACAAGCTCAACTTTAGAAATAGATGCAGAACCATTTAAACGGTCAGTCGTGGACGTTGTGATTACTTCTTGATTAGCGCTGTCTTTCACATAGGCAACTGTTGTGCTGAATAATTCAACCCACTCATCACTTTTACCAACGGGTAAGATCGGACCACCATTTGTATCAGTTGTAGAATTTTTCTTATCTTGATTAGTACTTGAATTATTTGAAGACGCAACAACCTGTGGCTTATTTAGTTCCGATTCATAAGTCGCTGAATAAATAATAATTTCATCACCGCGGCGTAATGTATCTGGCACTGTTAATATCCAATCCATTGGTATTGGCGCTATATATTCACCTTTACCTAAAACTAAATCGGCCTTATCAAAATAATTGGAATGTAGTTTTTGATATGGTGCTATATAGTGCTTGGCTGATTTCCCAATAACATCATCAGGATTTACAATTGTATCTTCTCTAATGAGTTGCTTATCAATAGACAAGTAAACAAGATCCTCTTTATTGATAATTTTGCCTTCTATTGCTTCTTCAGATAAAACTACGACATTTCCATAATGCAAGGCCTCTCGTCCGCCCCAAAACTCATACCAACTAAAGAACCCTGTCCCTAGAATCATGAGGAAAATTCCCAAAATGGCTAATCCTTTATTCAGTTTTGTCGAACTCATTGAAGATTCACTCCTTTTTTTTGAAAAAAAAAACCCTCATAAAAACAAGCCCACGCATACGCGTTGCTTATCTTTATGAGGGTAGTCCTCTTTTTTCACTATAATATTTACTTTTGCAATTTTTAGTTTATAGAAAACTAATTTGAAAGTCAATAACCTTCCCATTCTTTTTCAAATTAAATATAAATATCCACCTAAACCTGCAATTACCAAACTCGCAGCACTTACCAGCGCCCACCAATGTTTCGATTTCACAGGAGCATCCACAACATAATACGATAATAAATTCTTCACTTGTTCCGCTTCATTTGGTTCCAATGAATAAAGTTGCTGAGGGAACTCATAAAAAGATGCATTTTGTACATTATAGATTTCTTTAAACGAATTAGAAATTTGTTCATTACCTTGAACAAATAAGAAATGATAATCCTCTAAAGCATACGGGTCTTGCTTATTCAAACGATCAACTGTGTACCATTTCCATTCTGCATTAGGGACACAAACATAACGACACGCTGCACGCTTAAATTCTTGTAAATAAGGATGCATATCAGAAAATACACCCATATCCAATACTACATAATCATATCGATTGACTATATCAGCTATTGACCTTCCTACACTGAATTTATAATGATCAATACCTTTAAACTCGAAATGATCTGCATCATGTATAACACCCATACGATGCTCTTTATACGCATGTAAACGTTCGAAACCTAACGTCTGATTTAATTCTATGACCGCTACCTTCTTCTTAGCTGAACTAAAATACATCGCTAGACTAATTGCTACAGAAGTGACTCCACTATTTCCAGTTAACCCAGCTACAGCAAGTACAACAGTTTGTGGTTTGAATTTTACAAGGGGATCGATGTTGTCCTCCACTTGTATCTTTAATTTTTCATCTAATTCGCGCTCATTTGTAGTTTCTGTATTGTTACTATCTGGATTTAATTCTACGGGAGGTACTTCGTTTTCTTTTATCGTTACAGTAGTATACTGCTCTTTTTCTTCTTCTGTAGGCATAGGTGTTTTAATAGGTTCAATATCTTCCGTACCTTCCGATAAATCAGTGATAGCACCCTCTGTGAGTTGTTTCTTCGTCAATTTCTGTATGATTGACCCAATAATAGGTTTTCGTTGTTGCCTATCTTCATCAGGTACTGAAACTACTTGTTCATTATCACGAATTTCCACTGTCGGTAAGTTCAATTCCACAGCACCTACACCGAATTTCGCTACATTCGCAAATTTAATTGGTTCGGATAATTGCCCAATAAATGTAGTTGTACTAAATTGGTGTTGATGAAAGATATCATAAACTCCTAACCCAACTACTTTTCCTAAAAACGGATCTTTTTCAGATCGATTACAAATATAAACGATACGTATATCTATGTCATTCATCCGTAATTCTTTTATTATCGTTAATATTTCTTCATCACGTTCATTAGATATGGCACAATTCGACGGTAAAAACTGATCATGAATAACTAAATAGTCAGGACGGTATTGTAACGTCATTGATTGGATAAATCTACGGTGTAATACCTCATCATACAAAACATCAAATTGCTGCTTTGTACCGCTTGCTTCAGTAAATTCACTGCGTAGTAAGGAACTTAAATTACCCTCACCTACAGCTAACAAGACCTTTTTCATTCGTTCACTCCCTCCTACCTGTAATCCAAAAGTATTTTTTATTTATTGCCCAATTTAAACGATATTGATAATTTGAAAAAAAGCGTTGAATCTCTTGGTATAACAGATTCTCAATATCCTTTTCATTGACATATCGCCTATCTGAATTCAAAATGATACGATACTTTGTATATCCAAAGGAATTTAAGGCATCCTGCTGATAAACTCGGACAGATGGAACTAATGCCCGAAGATAGGCATTTAAAGCTATATAGTCATGTTCAATCAGTTTTGACATACAATTACCTCTCTATTAATCGGCCAGCTAGTTGAGAAGGCTTCTTTTGGAAAACAAAAAACCCTCATAAAGACAGCAAGCCACAGCTTCGCTATCTCTATGAGGGTAATCCTCTTTAATTAATGTTACATATTCATTTTAATGAGAAGCGGCGGGAAACCGCCTCTCTAACTTTGAAAAGAGGAAAAAATACGAATATCTTTTCCTACTATACTCTCTCGAGTACTTTCAAAGTATACCATGAATATTTTACTATTACAATTAGTTGTTAATCGTGAAAACAGGAAACTTAAAGCGTTCAAGTACACTTTCAGTTTGTTGTTGAACTGGTCGAGCAAACGCTCCCGCTAACCCGTAACTATCCTCAAGCCATTCATCCAATACGAACCATATATTAAACGGATATTTGTACAATTCTAGCTGTACATTAAGCCTTTTGGCCATCTCTAAAGTTCCGCAGCTAATAATAATGATTTGAGGAGCGGTACGGTCCATCTGATCAATAATTATCCTTTGATCCTTTTGGAATAATGACCGGTATAATTCAAGCCTCTGTTTTATGTGTCTTACATAATGCTGACTAGATTGTGCTCTTTCAAAAATCATTTGAATATCTCCACTGTGCTGAGTGTTCTTAACTCTTGCTACAGCTAAAGGCACTGCTATATTCGTATGGTTTCCTATATGGGGATGCCAGCACCATTCTAGTAGATTACCTGAATAAGCAGCTTCGCACCTTATCTCATTCATCGCTACGTATCTTTGTACAGTTGCATGGGATTGACGCCATGTTTCAGGCCGTACAAAGTGCATATCGGGGAAATAATGCTGCAAAAACTTCACTCCACCGATTCCTAGTGTAAAAGGAGCGGGACGTTTAGGATAATCGGAACCGTCATCCTCAAGATAAGCTATTCGACAGTCATAACGTTCGACCAGGGCATACTTAGCTAACTTACGTAATATACGGCTTGTGTGTGAGGTGCCAAACTTTTCACTGTACCGCTTCATATAGCGTTTTATCTGTGATTCATTCGCACATAAAGCATCACCTACAACTTTTAAAACACGTAAAGCATCTTCTGTTAATATGTTTTGATTAGATAATTCAATCGCATGTTCTACACGGGTAATTGGTTGGTATTCGTCTGGTATAACTGCACGAGCTAAAAAGTTTGGATGGTCCCAAAATGGAACTGTACCATTCTCAGCATAGAAAATGGTACGTTCATTCATATTGGGTGTTTCACTATTATTCTGCACCATACAGGAATGCACCAAAATCTCGGTTGCGTTTTTTACCATTAGGATATCCAGTAATCACTACTCGGCCTTGTCTTTTCACCAAGTCTAATTTCTGAATACGACAACTAACCACATCTCCAACGATTGGCGCTTCAAGAGAACGTGGAACCATTCCCTTTAACTCTGCTTCATTATCAAAACGAACCCAAATACCATGCACAGGATGAATCGCACTTACTTTCCCCGCTATCGTATCACCGATTTTAAGTTCCTTAATATAGTCAAATGGGTCTGGTAATGCTTCTTTTCGAGATAAACGTATACGACGGTTTTCACGGTCGATTTCTGCAATCTTAACGGAGACGCGTTCCCCATTTTGTACATCTAGAGCGCCTCGCTCTGACCAATTCCAGTCTCTAGGGTACATAAAGCAAATTTGACCCTCTAGGAAAGCATAGATCATACGCTTCTCTGTATTGTAATGAATAATATCTACTTGATAGGTAGCCGCCAATATATCTTCATCTGGCGTATCTCGAATGGATAACCAAAATTCATCAGCCATTTTACGCAACGCTGCTACACAAGATACCACCGCTACTTGATTCTCTTCATCTAAACCCTGTACAATAAACGGCTCCTTGCGCCCAACGTGTTGAGCATAATCTCGAGCATTTAATTGTGTATAACGAAATTCAGAAACAGGACAGTACCCCATAACGTTACCTGGGAGAATCACCTGAAATACATCGACTTCTTTTGAAATGATTTTACCGTCTTCCTGTATAGGCATCATACGTTTTGTTAAACCTCGAACGATACCTTCTACTACAGATTGCATACGATAAGCATCACCTAATTCATTAATAATGTCGTTTTCTATTGTCGTCATAATAGTCCTCCTCTAATTCTTACAAGTATGTCATCACAAAATGTGGTGTTGCTGCTATAGGTACTAGCTTTACAAAACAAAAAAAGAGAGTACACCCTAACAAATAGACATAAATAATGTCTAAATTTTGCTAGGGGTACTCCCTTTTATCGCATAAATATTAATTTGTATTTTACATAAAAGTAAGCTTGTTACAAAATCATAGTATCTAAATCCCTGTTCATTTGCAACCCTTTTTTACTATTTGAATATGGTTCTTATTTCTTCCTCATCCTTATTACTAGGTACAGATTCCTCATACACTACCTGTTCATCCTTTTGTGGTTTAAGGACTGCGAACGGGTCAAAATCACTAGTGAAAGGTGTTTGCGGTTCTCGTTCCAGTGGTTGTGGAACATCATCACTAGAATTTATCGAAGTTACTTCATGAAGCGGTTCAATTGGAATCAATGGATCTTGTGCAGATAAGCTTGTATGACTTTGTTCAATTGGCTGTTCATCCATTTCTAATTGCTCTTTACCTGATACCTCGTTACTCTCAACATTGCCTTCTTCTGTGGTATTTTCAGGTGTTGTATTATATTGAACTGGTTTCGCTTCTTGTAAATATTGTTCTCTCTCAAGAGCTTTTCGGTCTTCCTCAGTTAATAAATCTAATTCACCTAAAATCTCTTTACGTTTTTCTTCCGTTTCCTCGATACTCTCAATATCTTCAAAGTTAGTAGCATACTTAACTCCGAACTCGCTACGCTTTTCAATCCAAAAATTCATTGCATGTTCTGTTGTGAGGATCTTGGCCTTTTCCATTAATGGCTTTGGAACAAAATTTGCTCTTACAATTCGCAGAGGCATAGGATTATTATTATCTACTAACTTAACAGCACACGCAAAAGCCTCTTGATAAATTAGCTTGTTAGCAGACATTACCGCTTCTACTTGTTTTTGATAAGACGCGTTTGTTCTAGATGATGGATCGTCTTGAATCGCACTCGTCTCCATTTCACTTTCACCCTCTTTGTAAACCATTCTTTCTCCAGCTATGTCAGAAAACGCTTTTGCATCCTTACCAGTTGCATCACCATAAAACATTTTTTGTCGCATCGAAGCTAGAATAATATCTTTAAAAGTTTCTCCAAATTCATCCTCTAATTGAGAGATTGTTTGCATTAAAATAGTTAAAATAGCATTATACTTACGTGACTGTGCAGGGAATGATTTAAACTGAGGGTAAAGGTATTCAGGTACCTCATCTGCGAGTATATGGTGATGTGGCGATACATACGGTTCCCGCCTTAAAACAGCATTTTGTATATTCATTAAAAATATTTTTCCTAAAACTTTACTAAGGGCACTTAATTCTCCCTTTGCTGTATTAACCAATAATATTCCACCTATTTCAAAATGCCGGTCAAAATCAAAATCACTTGTCCCTAATAACACTCGACTTAGAAGCGGGTTAGTTCCAATATCATCTAAAGTATTTCTTAGCCCTTTAACATGCTCTTCTTCTGCATCAACGTAAATTGGTTGGCCTTTCTCGTCTAATTCTAATTCTCCCCGTCTGTCCCTCTTTTTGACAATGGTTTTATTAAACCAACTATCCACCGTTTGTATAATGCGCCAATAATTATATTCATCTCTTGTTTCAAAATACCGGCGCTCTATTTTTTCGGGCATTCTACCTTTCAATTTCAAGTGCTTTTCTCTTGCTACCGCTGGATTACTATACATTTCTAAAAGCATATCGAATGTCACATCAACTGTAGGATCATGTTCTTTTAATAAATAAATGTACTGTTTAAGATGTGTTCTTTGTGATTGAGCAAAGAAATCTGTACCGCCATCTTTATTAGATAAACCACTAATAACCTCTGTAAACACCTCAGCAACCTTATGAACAGGTCCCCTCATCGGATTAATCGAGGGTGTATCTGGATTTGTTGGATCAATATAAGTGATTGCTTCATCTGGAATATTATGAGCTTTAGCTATTTGATAGACAGATTTACACAGGTCATTTGAAGGTTCAACCACGGTAATACCATTAAGATATTTGCCACTAATTTCTTTTGACCAATAATTCTCTTTTTGTAAGTTATATTCATATTCATCGACGAATTTAATCATATGGTCGAAATCTGTATAGAGTACCGGGAGTCCTAACGCCGCACTCTTACCTGTACCAATCGCCCCTACAATAATCGTATTAAGTGTTCTATCAAATCCAAAAAGTCGTACATATTCCCCTGTTTCTGCATCTGGACCTAAAATAACATGTGGGTAATATCCCGTTTCCTGCAGCCAATCAAATCGTTGCATCCACTTACCAGTCCACGAGAATTTATAAAAAGCATTTTTTATCTCCAATTCATGAATATGAAATTTTGTTAAAAAGAAAAACAGTATGAAACCTACAAATGCTAACGGAATACACATTATTAAAAAATAAAATATGTCTCTTTGAGATATAGCCAGGTCCACTAGTACAGTTTCAATAACACCATTAATAGCGAGTGTCTGTCCATTGGCTATTAGCATTTCTAGAAGCGGAATAATATACAAATAGGCACGAGACAATCCATACCATGTAACTACCCCTACTACAACTAAAGCTGTAATCCAAAAGGAAAATAATCTAGCTTTTGGTGCTTTCGAATATTTGAGTCTGTTACGGTACTGCTCTACTCTGGACGATAGTAGATAACATATCACCATCGGAATAATAATCAAAAATACACTTATCAGAGATATCGTTCTAACCTTCCCCGTTAAGAAGCTATCCGTCCCATTAAAACTGCTCCATAACATGAAAAAAACATTTCCCCAAACGTAAACGCTTGTGGCCATTCCTAATAGCAACATCGATGTTACAAGTAAAAATGGAACTCTAAATTTTTGCAGTGTCCAAATCAGGTACAGCTTTCCTAGCAAACCGCTTCTCTTTAGAAGTTGACTCCTTAAAACTATCTGCATTAGCCTACAACTCCCTTCCAACTTAATTTAAGTGGTGACTCAACGGATAGTCGGTTACTTTGAAGGTGGCGTTCAGAACTATTCTGATTCATGCTAAAGAGCACTTCTTCATGTGTCTGCAAGTACACATCAATCACTGGCTGAATGCTTGCTACTTCCGATGATAAAACATCATTAGAGATGTGCGGATACGTCACTACCATTTCAATCGGATATACTTCATTCATAAAAATTGCTTCATTCGTTTTGCCGAATAGTTGTGTACAAAGCTGCATTTGTATAAAGGATTGTATATTTGCCAATTCTCCAATCACAAATGACACAGTTTTAAATACACCTCGTGGTTCATAAAAGGTACTTGCTTGAAGCGGCACTTCCTCCAGCTTACTTATGTCCCGCTTCTCCAATAAAAGTTGTTCTTTTGAGGGAATGCGGTAACGCCATCCTTTGGATTGATGATATTGCAGTCGTAGTAATAAGGATGCGTCCATAATTACTTGCTCCTTTAATCCGTTATTCAACGGATACTTACCTTGTAGTAAAAGTTGCATCAGTAAGTAGAACTGATCTACACCCACTACATACATAGGTAAATCTACTATTTCATCTGCTATGGAAAGATGAGCTGTTTTTATATTTTGTACACGTCTTGTGCTTCGCCTATCCTCTCCGTAAACAACTAAGTAAACAACTATTAATTTCTTTTCTTGAAATGCTTCTTGTTCAGCAATGCGAACATACTTTTTAGATTTATTGGTTATTGTTGAAATTACTTCTGTACCCATATCCACTTCAATACAAATCATTAAGTTATCTAGTTCAACAATGTAATCAGGAACAAGCAAGTTCTTAAAATCCTTACGTTGTATTAAAGGGTGCTTACTCCCCCTTAGTATCTCGAACTCGCATTTTGGATTCTCCAACTCATTTTCAACATATAAGTCCACCATCGAATAAATAGCAGCAAGGTTATGATCATTTGGAATTCGCATCTCCTTATTACCAGGAAAGGTTTTATCCGATATATAACCAGCAACCCGCAAAGCTTTAAATGCTCTTTCAGTTACTCCATAGTAATAGACCTTAAAATAAGTATCTCTTGTCCTCGTACTTTCCTTACGTTGCAGTACTTTCATAGTTACTAACCGCTTCAGTCGATTTGATACGGAACTCTTACTCATATTTGAGCGATGCACTCTATACAATTCATGGATACATGAAGCGGGCATCATACGGTGTGAATATATCACTTGAAGAATTTTCATTTCTTCTTGATCTAAGCACACACCCGCAATTCTGTTTGGGATTGTAGAAGTTAAATATACTTCTTCACTCTTCCCTTCGATGAATACATAACTCAATAAAATCTCCCTCCTTTCTGAACAAAAAAAGAGAGCACCTCTAACAGAAGGACAATTGTCCATAGTGTTAGGGGTACTCCCTTTTACTTGTGTATAAAAATATTTATATGTTCGAATTGGATTATATCATTTTGATTTAATAAAGCCAACTTGACTGGGCTAACTAGAAACTCTCTCCAAATGTATTCATAAAAAAATTATTCAAGAATCTTGTTTTGATATATGAACAGCAAATGAAGGTAAATTACATTCCTTTTCATGGTATTAGGTAGGTTATCTAAGGGTATTTAGTCGGGAGATAAAAATAGCGGTCAGTACAATGTTTCCAAGGCTTATAGTGTATTAACCCGTTCATAGCCCTGCGGTTCATATGGCAACCTTTATAAATATATGTCCCATATTTATCCCCCTTTGCAAATATAGTAAATAATAAAAACATCAAATTAAATCCAACATTTAATACACCATTATCGACCCTTACAATGGATAATCCTTTAACAAATTCATTAACAACCAAAATTCAGTTTGTTATATCAATATAGTTAAACTTTCACTGTTATTAACCCATGAATTTGCTATTTGGTTCTTTGAATTATTAAACCTACAGGTAAATTAACTAATTAATCGAATTAACCCAATACCTTGATTAGCCTTAAATTCCAGAACAATAAATTTCCTTACCACTCAATAAAATCAAATAGAAAATACACTTCCAAAACATCTCATTTTGGTTTTTCAATTACTTGTTATTCGATTTATTTTCTATTTCAACTCTCCTTCACTCATCAGTGATCTATCTATTTTGCTTAATAAATCAGTACTTCGATACACAGTTGTTCATTATGTATATCCCTTTTAAATTAATTGGTGACTATTAAGCAATTTCGGCGGTAAAACCAAAGACTACACACTTTATTCTCGTATTTTGCGTGAAAAATGATTGTGCCCCTACTCATACTGAATAATTAAATATTAATCCAATTAATTTATAACCGCCCTTTTCTTTAATTCTTAATTAATTTCTAAATTAAATAAAAAACAATTAATTAAAAAACTCTCAATTCTAAATAAATTAACCTGTAATAGAAAATAATTAGACTCATTAATAAAACATTGAAATCTATTTAAATATTAATTAGCGCAATTATAGATTCATTAATTGCATCATTTATTGACGCAATAATAGAAGCAGTTATTTAATCAATTAAAAAACTTGAAATATAGGCGTTTGTTAGTTATTATAGTCTTATGGAAAATATATTGCGGAAATAATAGATGCAATGACATATGCATAAGTGCGGAAGTAATTGCAGATATAATTGATGCATTTAACAACGGTGGTGAAATAAATTGCAAGAGACTGACTTCTTAGATATTCTTTTGGAGAATTTAAGTATTGAAAGTAAATGGTTCTTATTCATTCTATTACAAGAAGGGAAGCCAATTAATAAAGCGCTTTTAAATGATATGGCCAATGAATCTTACGCGAAAAAGCAATCTGAAAAAGAACAACCCACTAACGAATTACTGATTCCTTCCCGCCATCTATTAGATATTCATACAGCAAGACTAGAGGGTGCCGGTTTAGTTAAAGTTGAAAAGTTAGGAAGAATACGGATGTATTCGATAACTGATCTTGGTGAAAAACTAATAAATTATGCAGCTAAATAAAATATCCAAATAAAATTTACGGAGGTATATAAAATGAATGAAACTATTAACAATACAGCAGTAGTTCAAGATGGAAAGAAATTAAGTATGAAGTTCGGCTTTCTTGGTCTTGGTATGGGAGGCACTTCAATTGCTGCAACATGTGCAGATGTAAGAACAAGTATCAAAAACAATAATCATCCTTATACTGCGTTACTTATTAATTCAAATGAAATTGATTTAACTAAAGTCCAACCTAAAAATGGAAGTACTAAAAAAATAAAAATCGGAAATGGGAAAGGTGCAGGTAGGGACATTTCTATTGGTGAGAATTTATACAAGGAAAAAGCTGCTGAAATCTCAAATGAAGTAAAAACTCAATTCCAAGACGTTGATTATGTTTGGTTAGTAGCTGGTTTAGGTGGGGGTACTGGAACTGGAGCCGTTATTCAGGCTATAGGTACTTTATTAGATTCAGGCTTTGCCGGAAAGTTCGGTATGATTTTAACATTGCCTCGATTAAAAGAAGGTAAGACAGTTCTAGACAATGCATTACAACGTCTTCAAAAAATAGGTAGTGTAATGGACAACTTGGGTCCAATTTTACTTGTTGATAATGAAAAATTATTTAATGAATTTAGCGAATTAAAACCTAACTCTTCCGTTGCGGAATACCTAGAGTTTTCTAATAAATATGTTGCTGAAGCATTACACGAATTAAACACAGTAACAGCAAGCTACTTACCTACAGGCGAGTATCACTTTGATAGCTCAGAGTTTGAAAAGCTATTAAAGACACCAGGTCTTTTACATTTTGCTAGATTTACAGAAAAAGCAACAGCTATTGACGCATCTCAGCAGTTATCCTATGCACAAAAATTAAAAGATCTCATTAATGAAGGTGTTCTTTCAGATGGTCATGATCTTAAAAATGCTAAACGACTTGCAGTAAGCATTTTAACTGATTCACCAACAGCAAAAAGACTATTTACCTTCGAATTTACTAAAACAATGGAAGATTTAATTAGTGAGGTATCACCTACTGCCCTAGAAAAGCCAATTGCTACGTACCAATCTAATGACACAAAAGGAAATAACGTATCATTTTATGCAGTTTTTGCTGGTCTTGACTTACCAAAGGATCGAATTACTGAAATGGTTCAAGAACACAAAAAATTAAAGGACTTAGAGAATGTAGAAAAAGAAAAAGTAGATTTGTTTGCTGGATTCAAGACTGAAACACCCGATACTACTCCTAGCGCTAAATCATTTGATGAACTATTTGGCGATTCTAAACAAAATGAAGAAGTAGAAAAAACTGCTGATTTAAAATCTAAGTTATTCGACTAACAATTAAATAAATTAATTAGATTAAGAGCTATTAACAAGTAATAGCTCTTAATCTTTTTTTAATTCAATTCTAATTTTCATGATTTCGCTAATTAAATTACAATAGATTTTTAATTAGATAGTGAAACAAGACCATTCAATTAATTTCCAACTAATTATTAAATGAATTAATAAAATTACAATTGGTTTAATTAGAGATTAATTTGTTTAATTTAATTAATTATCGTTTAATGTTTTTTCGTTTAATCATTTTTTAATTAAATCTTAATTATCGGTTCAAAAACCTTGTTAAATCTAGATTCCTACGATAATATGACCTTAAAAGTCTTAATTTATTTATAATTTTTTTCTAATTATATAGAAAGGAGAGTTTAAAAAGTGGAAGAGAACCGAACAAAACTTACTGTAGCTGATAAACAAGCTTATGTTTTAGATACTTATAAAGATGATCCTTTATTGCTTTACATTCAAGACAGACAAGCACAAAACATTTTTATGGAATATGCACAAGATTTTTTCGAAAATGTTGAGATTGATAAATACTATACAAATAACACGGCTACCCAATTACTGAACTTTACTTACGCACAAAAAATATTAAATATATTGAATGATAGTAAGTATTCAAACTACTTGAGACCTCACAAGAAGGGGAACCAGTATAGACATAACATCGAGATACTATTTAAGCTACTTTTAATAACATTTCTTTCTGAATCACTTTTGCTAAATGCTCCCGATATTTCTACGATTTTAGGAGAAGATGCTAGTTATACATCTTTAAACAATGACAAAGAACCAAGTATTTCAGGCAAACAGTCTGTAAGTCCGAATTTTATAAATGCATTAATCTCTGAGAAATTACAAGAGAGCCAGCTTCAAATGCAAGAAGGTTTTAAACAGCTTGTATCTGAACTGGAGAAACGGGAACAGCTTAAAGATCAAGGTTACGTAAAGATGCAGCATACACTTCTGGAGCATTTGACTTATAATGACGAGATAAGTCGAAAAGAGATTGAGCTAATTCAAGCCCAAAATGAAGTAAATCATATCCAGACAGAATTAAATTACATTGACTCACATATCAAGACCGAGGAGAGACAACTCTCTGAAAACAAACGTAATATTGCTGTTTTAGTGGATATGGAACAAGAGGCTGTTCAACAAGCTAACCTGAATCAGTCGGAGGAAATGACTGTTAATATACCCGTCGTTTCTGGGAAAAAGTACGTTCCTCGTTTTTTAAAGAACCTATTTTTTATAGAAGAAGGCGAAGATATAACTGAACAGTCGGTGAAAATTACTAAGGAACAAGGTAAAGAGTTAACTGAACGAATTAAAGAAAAACAAACTACCTTATTGAAACATATAGAGGATTTGAGACTTGAACAAGGTAATATTACAGCTTCTATCGAAAACAGTAAAACCAATCAATCCAAATTAAAAAATGATCTGCAGATACGATATGAAGATTTAAAGCTATTAGAAGAACAATTGAATGGTTTAAAATCTACTAAAAGTATCGACTCACTTAAGAAACTAATAATGTCTAGTGATAATTAAAATATTTCAAAGAAGCTACCAGAAATGGTAGCTTTTCGAATAAGAAAATCGATAAATCTATTTTACGTCTTTTGTTTAAGAGCAAATTGACATGGAACGTCATTAATCAGTTAAAGGGTAGGTGGAGATATGGGCTTACAGAAAGTTATAGATGAGTATTGTTCTTTCCGTACAAAAAAGGGGATACATCTTAATACCATAGATATGGAAGTGAAATATATAAAAAAATTCCATGCTAGTGTAAATATCGAAAACAAGCAAGAAATGGCACTTAGAAAGATTTCTTATAAAGATGTAGAAGGTTTTTTTAGAAGAGAATGTGAAGCACTTTCTGAACGGACTGTATACCGAAAAATCACTATCCTTGTCCATTATTTTGATTTCCTATGGCGAAACAATTATATTCCCATGGACTTCATGTCTAAGTTCCGAGTGAGATTTAAAAAATTAAGTTGGGAAGCACCACCCGTTAAAGTTGACTATCACAAATTACTTGAAAGAAAAGAAGCCATTTATGATGATTTAACAATCAAAGTAATTCCTAAATTTATTTATCTGCTTATGACATACGGTATAGAAATGAGAGACATGTTACATCTCTCTAGAGAAAACATTATTATTCATAATGATTACTGTCTAATCTATTTCGAAAATGTAGCATGGGGGACTGAACGTTCAATAAAAATCGATTCTAAAATTGAACAAGCCTTAATCAAGGATATTTTAAAAGAATCAGAAAAGAGAGGAATAAATTTATTGCTTTCTACAAAAAGTGAAAAGGGATACGGCCCCTATAATCCTAGTAATCTGCATGATATGATGAAGCCCGTATCGGAACTTGCTGGCTGCCCGTTGAATAGTACCAAACAGACTATGTATGCGTTCGTTCACTATTTAGTGACTGACATGCAACTCAGTATCGAATCAGTTAGTGATCAGTTAGCAATCCCTTTAACACATTCTGCTAAACTTGTAAAAACCTCGATTGAGCGTATTGAATGTTCCGTTTAAATCCTTTATACTAAACTTTGTAAACAAATTAATTTAATACTCTAATTAAAGGGATTACCCCAGAGAAACCTATCTTAGATAGGATTTTTCTGGGGTTTTTTGTTTTTTTAAAAAGGAAGGAGATGCGTATATGTCCCATGGAGTAGATCATTCACACTTAATTCCATTACAGCATTTATATACAGCTTTGTTTTTAGGTGGTGCGAAAGTGATTGAACAAGGAGGAGTTTACGAAGTAAAACTCTCGAAAGACCGTCATTCAATCATTCAAAATTATTTGAAACGTAACAAGTTACAAGACTATTTCAAGTTTGGAGTTTGTGATAATTATTATATCCATTTTGAGGAGACACTTTTATCAAGGAAGCTTTGGAGGGAATGGTCTAAGAAATCAAACATGATAGAGTATATTTCTCCAATGCAATTAAACGTTAACGTTCTGAATCTTTGGGTTAGTCTTTTCGGTGAACAAAAAAGTAAAAGAATTTATATGCCAAGTAGTCACTTTACTGACTCAGCTAGAGAAACTTTTTCGGTTTTATTTAATGAAATTATGAAATTTGATATTGTCTTTACCTCACTTCATTTTAAAATTGTTCATTTTAAAGAGTGGTTTATTCAACAATATCAATCACGAAGACCGCTTTATGAAATCAAATTAATATTGGACTGCCTTTCCCAAAACGAGATCCTTTTTTTAAGGAATGAGCGAATTCAATATGATTTGTATAAAGGAGGGATAAGTCTTGTATAAAAAAATAGTATTAGTTACTTTAAGTGCTTTTTTGCTATCAGGATGTCTTGATAAATATACAAACGAGCCAATTAAAGATAAAGATACTGTTACAAGCGAAGTAGAAATTTTACCTGAAGAACAAAACAGTGCAATGGAAAATATGCCCGTTATTTCAAAAGAAGAGGCTGCTGAAAATGCATCTAAACTTTATAAAACAAGTGAAATCAAAGAATATAAGCCCAAAATCATAAATAAGGAATTATTAGATGTTAATGACCTAAACTGCGTTTCACAATATAGCTCATATTACTTTGTGGAATTTATGCGAGGTACAATTAATCCTAAGAAATTTGTAGATGCTATGTACGATTTGTTTGATGAGGATTATAAAGCGCAATTAGGTTCTACTAAAGAGGAGATTGCCAACACTTTAAATCTTGTTCAGCTTAATTATTACAGCAATATACCACAAAGAAAAATCGCATCATATTTCATTTCAACACCCGAAATTTATTTTTTAACAAATACAGAAAGTATAAAGTCTGTATACAGACGACATGTATTAGAAGATGGAGAAGAAATATTCTTTGAAATGATATTTGAACAGAAAAAAGATGGTTGGAAGTTGGTAGAGGATAAGCCAACAGGAAGTCCTTATAATTTAGCAGTAGGAGAGGAAAATAATGATCAAACAAACAACTCAGCTTCTTAAACAAAGAATTGAAGAAGATACTGAATTTCGTAAGCATTATAATAATATAATAGAGTTTTATTTATTAAAATTCATGTATATTGAAAATAAAAACACTCATATAGAAGAGATTGAATTGATATTAAATAGGCAATTCTTACAGGGTTATATGGTCATTCACCAATTTATTGAAAGCAATCCTGAACTACCCTTAATAGAGGAAAAAACTACAATTTATGAGGTCCTAAATACAATTCCGAATAGTTTAAGTGAAATATTTAAAGAACAAAATATTGACTTTGTAAAAGTTGATACTGCCGAAGCTTTTGCAATGGATATGTTAAGTGAAATAGGTACAGATTATTATGACCTACTGGAACAGGTATATAAAGAAATCACATATTACGGGATAGCTTATGGACTATTACATCAATATCCAAACTACATTATCGATGAAATTACTTCTGATATTAAAGACATTGTGCATCCTTATTTGATTACACCTCAATTAGCGTTAATACCTTCTACAACCTTAAATGGAACAGCAGATGCTTTAAAGTACGATTTATTTAGTTGTTCATTTAGAGGGGAAAAAACTAATTGGATGGGCCGAATAACTTTTAATCCGTATACGACAGCTGAAAATATTGTAGAAGTAATGTTGTCTGATCAAATAGCTGGATATGAAAAAAGTAATTTACTACTAAATATTAGTGCATTATTATCTTCAGATGAAACTGTATATTTCAATGTATTTCATGTTTCATCTCTTCAAACACTTGTACATTCGCAAAATGAAAATGATACAAATATAAACGATTTCAAATCAAACGTTACATGATGATGAAGGTTTGATTGAATGACATTATGATATTTATAAGAAATATGGTATTGAAATAAATAAAAAAAACACCGATTAATTAATTAATTAATTAATCGGTGTTTTTAATTTTTGATTATATTTCACAAATTGCTTGTGCTCTTCCCCTCATATAGCCTTTACGAGCATGAAAATGGACTATATGGTTAGGTATCGAATTATTTAAAACGTACATTTGAAAGACTCCTAGCACCGCTGTAGCTGCAAAGCGATTAGTAATAAGACGCTGAGGCTCACTTACTGCTAAATCAGCACAACTCATGTCAGAAGGCTTCATATCATCTTTATCAGTTAATATCCCCGGAAACACTTCCGCTACTGGCTGATATGTAACAATGCCGTTCTTTTTTAACCCACAAACAACTTGGCCAGACCAACCTGATTCATTAAATGTATCTTTTTCTTCCTTGGACCATTCAGAATACTGTCGGTGCTGCCAATTAATAGGCACATCACAAGACTCGTTTCCTACATCTATGTACAAAAGATTAGGAACCTTCATAAAGAAGTCATGCATAATTTTTCTAGAGAAATTGTTATCAACACAGCCAATTAAAACACATTTATAGTTATTGCTGTTTAACACATTAAAAAGATCGTGCTGATACATCGATTCTAGTTGCTCTACAGACTCTATATAACCTTTTACATAAGACCAAACGTTAAGTTGATATGCCTGCCCATAACGCTCTGCAAGTACCTCTGCCTTTGAGCGTCCTACATCCTCCATAATGAATAATTGATTAAACAAGTTTTTTTCTTCAACTATGTCAGGATCAGCTAGGACATATACACTATCAGAATGAGCTTGTGTAGATAATACCTGAGAAATTAATTGTGTGAGTGGGCCGCCGTTTCCGCCAGTTCCCACTTGTACCACAAAATATCGCTCCTTTTCCATATTACTCACCCTTTCTGATATGAATTCTCTTCATATCAAATGATGGGAGGGCATAGCTAGGTCTTTTAAAGATCTCATGAGCATCAAATGTAATCCAGCCACATGATTCACTTACAAATATTCGACAAAACACATTCGGAAATAATTTATCTATATTTCCAACGATAATGTATAGCATGTTTGGTACTCGTTCTGCTAGGTCATCTGTTGAAGATGGAAGTGCGTTTAGAGTATGATGTGAATGAACTTCTGCTATTTTGATACTATCCATCCCAATGCGATCAATTATGTTCATTGCGGATTCTGTAGTTTCACAGAAGTACTTATGAACATCTTGCTCCGGTACATCCAAGAATACTTTACCTGAAATTGTATCTTTATAAATATCCGCATGAATCTCCAATTCTTCTTTAGCAAATAATTGGGCTAAAGCAATAAATTGCCCTAATATTTCATAAGGGATACGTGTCTCTACTTTGCTTGCCAGCGGTTCAACTATTTTGCCTTTCTTTTTGGCTATTAATGTTGGAACCACAAATGTATTTCCCTTTTTCTCGATGAACAGCATTTCTGTATGATTTGCTACTAACTCTGGATAATCTTCTTCCATACGTGAGCGTAAATCATTTAATGTAATCTTCTTGCTTTCGATTTCCGCTTCTGATAAATAATTAGTGATAGGAATTGACTCTCCGTAATAACGAATCACTGTCTCTACAGTAGGAGCAAAAGTTTTAGGTTGTTCTACCTTTTTAGCCGTTGAATTTTTGCCTGTTGCCTTTGCAACTGTTTTAGCCTTAGTTGCAGCCTCTGTAAGCTCCTTTTCTTTAATCGCCAATGCTTTTTCCTCTGCAGTTACATCGAATGAATCCTGGTCATTTAAAGAAGCCTTAGATGTTGTTACTTCTTGCTTGTTATCTTCGCCTTCAATGATTTCCTCTTTAGGATTTTCTTTTTCTATAGTTTCATTTATTGGTTCAATTGAAGAAGTATTAGCAGTTTCAGTTTTTCCTTCCTCTACAGTCTTTTCATTTTCCATTTCATTCATAAAATCAAATAAGTCTTTCATAATTTTTCCTCCTCAAAGTTAAATAAAATTACATCAAATCTCTTAGTTTTTTATTCATTGGAATTAGATCATTGTGATTAAATGATTTCTCTTCATTAGCTTGCAAATAGTCTTTAAAAGTACTAAATCCAGATAATAAAGCCATTCCATAATCCTCGCTGAAAGGACTTCTATAAAATAAGTCTTTTAATCGAACACATTCTTTTAAACTTCTAAATGTAGGAAGTGAATTAGTACCCCAACAGATATTCCCTGATTGTTTGGTAACATGCGGGAAAGGAAATTGAAATAAATTTGAATCTTCATTAATTTCCTCAGTATCTACTGCATAGGCAGTTACTTTTTTAACTTGCCATTCCATACTCGTCATCTTAGCCAATTCAACACAAAATATTGTTCTCGGTGTCTCTATAAAAAAACCATCATCTTTTATGTGAGAATGCTGAATAAACGTCATTTCTGGTTCAAATAGTATTAATAATTTTACTTTTGAAACAGCACGATTGTGAGTAAAATGCAATGTATTACTCGGTAATAATGGTAATTGCATATAGCTACTCGTCTGGTCTTTTTTTATTAAAGATTGAAATGCTTCAATCATTTCTTCAGTTGTTAACATGAACGGACCCTGAACACTTCCATTAGAATTAATAAGGGTACCTTCAATAAATCTTTCTAAATCGTTTGGCTCACATGGAATTTTTATATGCCACTCCATTAAGGTGAAACCTCCTTCAATTTCTCTAGAATACTCTTACAGACCCCAACAGATTCAGGCTCACCGTATTCACATGCAACAATAATGTAAGAGTCGTAATAAATAACACTAGTTTCATTTTCATCCCTGTAACCGTGTGCGCTGCCTTCAACATTTGTTTCATGAGACAACGGAAACTTATATGGGGTCTTAAAAATCCATATAAAATCGTAATCCTCAAATGTTATACTTTCATCAAGTTGATTGACTTCTCTTTCTAAATTTTTCAACTCAGTATCCTTAAGTAGAGTAGAATTTCCCTCATTTATAAATAACTTTATACCAAAATTATTTTCTAATAATTTAAATAGGAATGTCTCGGTCGTATACCCATATCCATTATTCCAATCATATTGTAGTGACCAATGTGGTAGGTTAGGTAATTGTTTACGCTCCCTACAATACATGTCGACTAACTTTAAAATTTGTAATGAATAATAAAAATCAAGAATCATAGGAAATTCTTCTTCAATTATCTCCATGTTGTACCTCCATATAGCAATGCAAAATAAAATGAGCTATTAATAAGGGTTGCCACACAGTACCAGTAATCTCTAAACCATCGTCAATAAGCTCTCCCCACATGTATATAGAAGGGGATGGAACTAATCTTTTAGGTTGTTCGGGAATAAAATAAGAAAATCTTTCATATTCTCGTAAATCAAAGTAGATTAAATCGAAACATAAATTCATTAGTTCTTCTAAATACTCTTTATGTTTCCATTCCAAATCTTGAGATTTCATAAAAGGTACTTCCTTTACTCCAGTACATAATCTGTGAAAGCAATGATAAATAAAAAGTTGTTCAGCCCTATATTTGTAAAATGTGTATTTATTCAAATAAAGGTCACCTTCCGCTTTCTTGTTAACAGTTTTGTATTTAGAAAGTTTCTAGCGAGATTAACTTCTAATTTACTAAGATTGGTTGCAATATCTAATTGTTTAATCTTAAATTCAATTAGTCCCTCTGCCTCATTAAAATCACCGTCTGTTTCTAAGAGATCCAATACCTTTGTTATATCTTCTAAGGTGAATTTAGACATATCAATCTCATTCGCATATAAATCTTCTAACATTACTTTGAACAAATACACGATACTGTCTTGTTGCAAATCAACACTAGATGGCTCATGGCCTTTTTGCATTTTTTTAGTGAATAAGTCAAAATCCACTTTCAACACATCCTTAAATTTAATAAAGAAGAGACTGCCTTAAACAGCAATCTCTTGTCATCTCAATATGTTCTTACTGGTAACATTAAAGCCAAATGCGAATCATCTTCACTTTCGCCAACCATAACAAATGGTCTTAAAGGTCCAGTGAACTTAATTCGCACATAATCAGACTTAAAAGAAAGTACCGCTTCGATAAAGAAAACAGCGTTTAAGCTAATTTTTAACCCTTTACCAATAATCTCCTCGTATTCAACGTACGCTTCCCCATTTTTGGTTTCGGCTTTTGTATTGATACCTAAACTATTGTTAGCAATTTCGAAAGTTACAATAGAGGAATCAGTATTTAACATTGAACTGAGGAGTCTCATATTATCAAGTAAGTCCTGCCTAGCCACTACAATTTCTGTAGAATAGCTTTCAGGAATTAATCTAGCAGTGTCCGGATAATTTCCTTCAATGGCACGGATCGTATGAATGATATTGCTATTGAATAAAGCAACATAATTTCGGAAACCGACAACCATAACATCTTTTGATAAATCAAAACTATTTAAAGTCGCCTGCAGCATTTTACCTGGTAACGTTATAGCTAATTCTTCTGTTATCTCACCATCGGTAAAGCATATTTCTCCCATACGGTGAGAGTCAGTACAGACAAATTTTTGACCTGCAACAGAGACATCTATATGGACCCCTTGTAAAACTGGGCGTGTATCAGATGTACTCGCAGCATATGCAGTCGCTGTAACGATATCTGACCATTGCTTGCCAGTGTACTTTAATTGATACATTGGGTTCTCTGCTTGCATATCAGGATATTCATCAGCCGGAAATACAACGGTCTGTAGCTTAGTTTTTCCCTTGCTAACAGTTAATTGATATCCATCTAATGAAAATTCCATTTCTCCTGTTAATTTCGTTATAGTACGTAAAAAATCACGAGGAATAACACAAGCTCCTGTATCATTTACATCTAACTCATCAGTACGTTGTTTAATAGTTTCATCACCGTCTGACGCTGTAATTGTTAAACCTTTTGGTGACAATTCAAATAACACACCATTTAGAATATCTTTAGTCACCTTTGCAGTCATCAGTGCCCCTAAATTTTTTATTATTTCCTTTACCGTCTTCTGTTTAATTATAAAATTCATATTCTTTCCTCCATTAAGCAAAATAAAAGCCCAATAACGTCATTCGTCATTGAACTTACTCATTTCTTTTATTGTGCAATTGATTTACTATAGTCGCCTTTTATAAGCTCTATCGCTTCCTCAGTCCTCTTATAATCCATTAAGAAATAAAGGGCAATAATATCCGCTATTGTCGTCTTACAGACAATTTGAGAATAATAGAGAACTTGCTCAAGGGATAAATTATAGCCTCTACATACATTCAAATACGTGTTTACAGGACTAATTGCATGATAGATTCTTTCTAATTGTTCCATCGATGCATCCTTTAAATCGGAAGAATTACAACCAACTCGTTCTAAAAAGTATGGAATCAGATTAGATGCTATATTTCCATCTTGAATTTGTCCCCATACAGCTTTAATCGCCTTTTCATGATCACTTGAAGCCTTCTGATTTTGATTGGCAGGTTGCTGTGCCTGTTGTGATTGCGGTTGTTTCGGTTGTGATTGCGGTTTCGGTTTACTACCAGTAACAATTTCGAGAACAGAAGGGGGATTAACAAATCCAGTAATCTTTTCTCCACCATTTTTTACTGATACATACACTGAACCACTTTTTTCAATCTTTAACCAAAATTGAGGTAAATCATATAAATATCGACCTATCCCAAATTTCACGCAAGCACGCTTAAATGCACTAGAATAACCACCTTTTACGGATTCAAAATCTGTTGTTTCAGCCCCATCAGTTCGAGTTACCCACTCATCAGCTATTTTGATACTTAATTCACATTGAAAAGCCTGTTTTCCATTCATGGTAATTTCCCGGTATTGATCTTTCCAATTAACACCTAATACCTTATCAAGTCTTTCCATTGCTGCACGAGCATCAATATACGGTAACATCAAAGCATTTCCATATTGGTTGCACGTCTGTGCACGCCATTCAATCTCATGATCCTCAAAAGGTTCAGACAACGCTTTAAGAATATCCCTTCCATCCAATTTCATAGCAATTCCTCTTTTCAAAGTTTTTTTACATTCTTTCAAAAACGCAAAAAAGCCCTTGAACATGTTAGAAGTAGACAAATAAATGTCTTCCAATAAAACATGCCCAAAGGCTTTAACAATACGATTTCCGTCGAATTTCCAAGATGAAAATTGACACATTAAATAAATAGAATGTATGCAAATATTGTATCATACTGCTAAACTATTTACAATGTAAGCAAATATTAACTTTGAAAAGGGGGAAGGGGCATGGAACTGGAACTAGAGATTGTTTACTTATCTAACAACGCCAAGCCCTTAGTGGATAGTGAATTACTATCTAACTATTTTACGATTACTAAAGATGTTAACGAATTAAATAGAATTCATGAGTCAACGGCCATATCATTTATTTATGCAATTATTTCAGATATAACTGAATTTGAAACACTAAGTTTATATTTGAATATGACTGGTATCCAGGCTCGAATTATTGTTACAGATAAAGAATTATTGGGAATCGAATCGCTTTCTAAATACGAAAAATGCACATATACAAAATGGTTAAAACATATTATCCGCGATACTAGTGGTAATCCAGAACCTATACCTGAAGTTGTCTCAGTTGAGCCTTTAAATCAGACTGTAGTTCAAACACCTTCGGAACCAGTGTTTTTCGATGATAATACCATTTTGGTAAGTGACAACAATATAAATACAA
Source organism: Lysinibacillus sp. NPDC097214 (assembly GCF_050277945.1). NCBI lineage: Bacteria > Bacillati > Bacillota > Bacilli > Caryophanales > Bacillaceae > Lysinibacillus > Lysinibacillus sp. NPDC097214. The sequence goes on along the minus strand of NZ_JBNNSS010000020.1, from coordinate 18,904 downwards.
ATGAAGCGGAACCAATCGATAATGTTACTTCTCAATCTGTACATTATGAAGAAGATCCGCTTCATATTAGGAAAAGAAATATCCAAAAGAAGTTATTTGCAAATCAACAATGGTCAAACCATAAGATTATAGGTTTATGGTCACCTACGGGCAAAACAGGGGTGACATTAACAACCATCAATTTAGCACTATCCTTTGCAGAGCAGCGTATCTATACAACAGTTTTAGAGGCACTGAACCCTCTTCCTGATTTAAAAACACATATTTCTCGCTATAGCGCCGCTCCAAATAATTGGGTAAGTTATGCTAGTTGTATACAGGAAGAGTACGAGCCAAAAAAGGCATCTTGGATATATCAAAATGTTGTTTTCTTACCATCAACGCAAGATGACTTACAGTACACATGGAATCCACCATTAATTGAAGCCTATATGACTACTTCCAAAATAGCAGATGTAACTTTTGTAGATTTTCCTAGTGGCCGTTTAGCTGAGTATTCGTTGGATGCACTTAACTATGTAGATGAATTGTGGATTTTATTTGATGATAATTATCCAGCTTTATTAAAATGGAAAAATTATTTATCAGGGTTAAGTCAAGATTATCAAGTACAACTATACGGTATTATGGGTAGAACCTATGAATTTTCACAACCTGCGAAAATTTCGCAAGAAATCGGTATCCCTTTACTTACTACAATCCCCGCATTGGATCGGGAGATAATGAATCATTACTATGAGAAAGAGCCATTATGGACAAATAATAGTGTGAGAGAGGCTTTGTTGCCCTCATATCAAACCCTATTTCAACATGTCTTTCCAGAACATCCGCCAATGGAAAAGGTCGATAAAGAATCAGCAAAGTTAAATCCTGTAATATCTTTCCTAAAACAATTGCGCTTTAGACCTCAATAAATTAAGATGGTTGTATATTACTTTATTTAATTATTTAGTCAACTTGCATAAGCATGTTAGACGGAGAACGTATTGTTAAGAGTCTTTGGACACAGAAATCGGTATTATTATGCCGTTTTATGCGTCTTAGACTCTTTTTTTATTTGTTTAAATACAGAAAGGGGTTCGTACTATGCAAACATTAAGACGTACAAAAATGGAAGGTTGGTTTGAATACTATAGAGAAGTCTGTCCTATATGTCATAAAACAGGCGGTTGTATTCGAAATGAAGAGGGAGATCTTGTTGGCTGCATCCGTGTAGAATCTAAAAAGGTATTCTCTCAAAGCCCATTAACGTATTTACATTTTTTAAATGATAAGCAGAAAAAAGTAACTGGGCAATGGGTTGAAAAGCAGGTAACTAAAATTGATGATCAATTTCTTGGACTCATGTATAACGGTTTAATCCAGAATCAATTACCGTTATTGAAGGAACACAGTGAACAACTTAAAATGCCAAATAGAGGCTTAATGGACTATCAAATTGTAAGTAGAGGTTATCGAAGCATAACTCGAAGTCTTACAAATAAAGTGGTATCTCCGACTCAATTAAAAGGAGTACCTGGCTTTTATGAAAATAATGGTCAATGGAAGTTAGTTAATGGGATTGAAGGGATGCTTATACCTTATCGAAATGTCTATAACGAAATTGTTGGTTATCAGATTCGTGTAGATAATCCTCGTCCCGAAATTAGCTTTATTGAGAATAATATCCCTAATCTGCAAATGTTTTTAAAAAATGACGGTTACACTGTTCTTGCGTTACTTGAAGGTGGAGAAGTTATTGGGGAAAAACATATGAATATCGGTGATGAGTACATTGTAGAATACAAAGGGCAGAAAACTCACATCCGCTTAAAACAGGGGAATCGTTATTTTTGGCTCTCTTCTGCAAAGAAAAATTTAGGGTGTAGTCCCGATGGACCGGTACACATTTCTATCCCATCAGAAAGATTAAAAAAACTAGAAGAAAATCCTTCGGAATATAGGGAGCCGTTACGTGCAAAATCCGTTTGGTTAACAGAGGGCGGCCTAAAAGCCGACATTGCTGCAGACCATATTTCTAAAGCTTTTACACCTGAACAGATCGCTAAATTAGGAGACACTTTTGTAGCTACTGCAGGTGTACAATCATGGGCTAATATTTTACCTGTTCTAAAGGAATTGGGCGCTGAGCAAGTCAATATTGCTTTTGATATGGATATGTTGACGAATGTATATGTAAAACAAGCTGTTACTCAATTATTGACAGCTTTAAAGGCTGAAAAATATCTCATAAACTATGTGGTATGGAATTCACAAGACGGGAAAGGCATTGATGACTTATTTCTTGCATCAAAAAGACCGCAAGTGAGAAGAATCGGAAACTAATATTTGTAGAACAACAACATATTTGTATACCTATCCGTTAAAATATAATGGGTAGGTATTTTTTTATTATTTTGTTAATCCGGAGGCCAATATGATAGATAATTTAATTTATGAAAATGTAAAAGGACAAGGTTCATTTGCTCTTGTCTCTAGATATAGAGATATACATGGAAACAAATTTGCTGTAAAGAAAATAAAAAAAGAAGTCATGACTAATGAAGGCGATGTTAACCGTTTTAGACGTGAGATTGACATTCTGACGGTTCTAAATGGGGAACCTCATATAGTTCCTTTATTAGAAAGCAATGAAAAAGAACTATGGTATGTCATGCCTTACGCTGAGAAGAATTTATATGAGTATATTTCACAAAACAACCAATTTCTTTCTGAAGCGGATCGAGTAGAAATATTTGAAAAGATATTAGATGGCATATCAATAGCTCACTCAAAAAGCATTCTACATAGAGATATAAGTCCGAATAACATTTTAAAGATAGGTGATGAATGGTATATTTGCGATTTTGGGCTAGGGAAGGATTATAGTAAATATACTAAAGGAGGATATTCTTCCGTTACAGGATATGGGAGCATTCTTTATGCAGCCCCTGAACAAATTGACAAATTAAAAGATGCAAGTGTTCAAAGTGATATCTACTCTTTAGGTAAAATATTCTATTTCATTTTAACAGGTAAAGAACCTAGAGATATTAATGATGCTCCTTCGTATAAGTCTGTTATTAAGGGGGCCGCGTCTGAAAGAGTAGAAGATAGATATGAAAACGTGTCTAAATTGAAAAAAGAAGTAGCAAAATATAAAAATTTATATTCTGTAATGAGCACTACAAACCTTCAAGATATGACTGTAAGGGATTATCTCGCTCAAACTCAAAGAGTTAATTGGAATGAACTTTATGAAGTAGCAATGAAATTCAATGTGACAGACCATGTTTATTATGATTTTGTAGATCCGATTACTACAATTTTAAGCGATACTAAAACCATCGAGAGTTTTTATACGACAATTAATAATAATATGTACGACTTTATTGTCTTATTTAGACAAGCATTAGAAAAATGCTACACGAGTACTGGGTGGCCATTTAGCTCAATGAACTCATTTGGTTACTTTTTGAATAGGCTATATAGAGTAGTATCTACAGATAGTCGTTGTCAAATGGAATGTTTGAAAGAACTTTGGGATATTGCTGCATACCATGATCAATGGGCAGTACAAGACACAATAATAGGGATACTACAAGAAAATTCTATCTTACAAGAGAATGAAAGAGAATTCGCGCTTTATATGCTAGAAATGGATAAGACTTTTGCTAAATTGGGTAATGCTACTACTGGTAGGATTTCTTCAAGCGAAATAGTCAGAGTTATAACCCATTTGAAGGCTAAATAACGAATGAAAAAAACCGATTGCCTTATACGCAAATCGGTTTTTTTATTCTAAGAGTTATCATAGTAAAATAGCTATAAGATGAATTAATTCCAAATAATAGTTGCATATCCATAACTAGCACTATACAATAAGGGTAATTATATAAACGGATTCAATGGGAGTACCCCAAATACAAGAAAGCATAGGCAAACTATGCGTTTCTTCTTGTGTTTGGGGTACTTTTTTTCGTTTATATAAAAATTAAAAGGAGTGATTCTTTAATGAAAAAAGTATTAACGTCAAAGAAGTGGAAGGGAGTATTTATTGCACTCGGTTTTGCTTTTCTTTTATTTGCATTACCAGGTTTTGATCATGCAATGGCAGCAAAAAATAGTGCCTCAGATGCTGCATCATCGGCCGGAATTACCGCACAATCAGATGATGGTAAAGCTCTTATCGACCAAGGTAAATCATGGGTCTACATTCTAATGGGCTTTGGCTTTGTTGTTATAGCCGGCTGTTTAATTATGGCAGGTGTTAAATTAGCAGCTTCGTCTCAAGCTCAAAAACGAGTTGATGCTTTTTGGTGGGTAGGCGGTGCATTTATAGGTGCAATTATCGTATATAACGCTTTCAAACTATTAGGATTCGCTATTGGCGCAGGTGGTACTTCTGGTGCCTAATGTTTAGAACACCTTTTACAGGTGTTCTTTTTAAAAAGGAGCGATGTAAAATGCGGTCAGCACGCTTAGAACAAGATATGGTGAGTGAACAAAAAAACTTATTAGGCTTTATGTCATATCGACAAGGAGGTTACTGTTTTATAGGTATCGTTGCCCTATATAATTTTGCTTCTTTTGTCTTTAAGACTAGTAGCTTATTTATGGGTACAATCCCCAGTCTACTTCTTTGTTTAATTTTCTCTATACCGATACCAATTATCGTTGTGTATTTAGCATTTACTCGGCATTCTTACACAATGTATTTTCGGGATAAACACTTCTTATTAGTGTTCATAAATAGACATGCGTTCGGGCAATGGAGAAAAGGAACTAATCGTAATTTAGTTACACTACAAGATTTGAGGAGTGACCAGATTGATTGATTTATTAGTATACACGGGAATGGGTCTACTATTTTACATTACCTATTGTATAGCAAAAAAAGAGCCTATTATACGAACCAAAAAAAATCTAGAAAAAAGCAGGAATAAAAAACAAGCCAGAATTGAGGATGCTACTAAACAACATCATGCGGATCTTTTAGATGAATTGGAGCCATTGCCTTTCGATCAGTTATTTCCAAATCTTTTAGATATTAAAGATGGTGTAATTATTTGTGAGGATGATTGGTATTCAAAAATAGTTGAAATTACCCCGGTGAATTATTACTTAAAAGATATAGATGAGCAGGACCAAATTGATAAGATAGTTGAAACCTGGACAGCAAAACTAGACGGTTTGTTCGTTCGTACGTATTATCAAAACCGTTTTATCGACCTTACCGAGAATACAGACTTAATTAAGAATACATTCAAGCAACAATCCGATTTGCCACCACAAGCTGTAGAATATGGAAATTACATGTTTGAGGATCTACAGCAATTTCAATCAGAGCGTCCAAGATATGAACTGAAAATCTATTTAATATTTGACTACAAATTAAAAAAACATGAAGTTCGTATAGATGATGGTGATGATATACAAATTGCCATGTTTAACAAAGCTAATGCTGAATTAGATAGATCAATTGAAAAATCTGAAAGTCTTAAAAAATCTGGAGTTCAGATTACAAAGCTTGATAACACTGGAATTACAGAACTCCATTATCATTTATTCCAACGAAGACGAGCTCGAAAGCTACGTTTTAACGATATACAAAATAACGAAATGTTAGCAATGTATGTAACGGCCTCTCAAACACCAGAGCACATGGCAGCAGTAAAGGAGGAAATTGACAATGGTTCAAATTTTAAAGAAGAAGAGGAAATCTAACACCCAACCTCAAAAATCTAAATTTGAGCAAACTTTAAAAATAAAGGATTATGCCACCGATACAATATCAAAATTTTGGGATTTAGTATCGCCCGATGGACTTGGAATAAAAGATAGGAAAGCTGATTATTTTATCATCAATCAAAGTCTTGGTAACACCGTTTACGCAAGACCCTTCCATATTCCTTCTGAAGGTTATCCTATTTTATTAAGTACTGGATGGTTTCAAACGTTGATAAATCAAGGTGAAGTTGATGTCATGCAGGATACGTACAAATTGACTAAACAAGAGGCAGTTAAAACATATGAACGACAAATTAAATCTTTAGAGTCAAGTATGATTGTTCAGCGTGTGCGGGGTAGCCTAGAAACTATTAACGATTTAAAAACTAAAATTGCTGATTTGACTAGAGCGATGGAAGAAGTTCAAATGGACTTAACCGATTCATTCTATGTAGGAATTAATGGTGTCATATATGCTGATTCACTAAAAGAATTAAATGCACTGTCTAATAGATTAGAAGATGAAATGGCTAATAAAATGATTAAAGTTTCTCCAACATTCCAACGTGTCAAAAAAGGGTTTCAGTCCGTGACACCTATATATAGAAATCAAATACCTGAATCTATGAGAAACTTTAACCGACAAGCATTAGCAACTGTAGCTCCTTTTATCAGTGGAGCTGGCTTTTATAATGGCGGTATTCCCATTGGAATTAATAAAATCACAGGACAAAAAGAATTTTTCAATGCCTTTGGTTCAGAAAAATTCAGACCCAAAAACTACAATATGGCCATATTTGGATTAGCTGGTAGTGGGAAATCTTTAGCAATGAAATTACTTATGGCACGTGAAACTGTAGGAATGGGTGTATATACGCGACAAATTGACGTTGAAGGAGAGTTTGTTGATACTACCCGTAAATTAGGAGGAATTAACATTACTCTTTCTGAGGAAGGGGAAATGCGTATAAACCCACTAGATATTAGCGCATCTCTTGTACCAATTGAAGATATGTTAGATGGTAACGATCCAGATGAAGAACTAAAATTGTTAGAAGCCTCAGATGATAGAGAAGTAATAGAAAAAGACGAAAATAAATACGTCCATTTCGTACCCATACGTGAAAAGATTAATGAAGTACTAGACTTTTTTGATATTTTAAAACGGGGGAAAGAACAAGAAAACCCTGGATTGGATGTTTTTGAATTAGCCTATTTAGAAGAAGCAATTACTTTTTTATACCGTGATGATGAGCGATTTAAGTTTACAACTCATCCTGACTCTTTATATAAATTCGGCTCCCAAAAAGTAGGTGACGATATTGTACAAGGTCGTGTAAAAAAAGAAATGCCAACTCTATCAGACGTATATGCTTACTTAGTTGAAAAATTCTCATCAGAACCAGAAGCAAAGAAGATTATTAAAACAATTCGTCCATTTTTACGAGATGCCTCTAAACCAATATTTGACGGTCAAACATACTTTGGTCGTAATATTGATACGGATCTTAAGAAAGCAAGAATTGTTAACTTTAATTTAAAACACATGGAAGAAGGGTTTTTGCGCCCAATTGCATATCACGTAATTCTTTCTCACTTATGGGAGGACTTCGCGAAAGCTCCTGAATTAATGTTTGTTCCTAAAGTTATTAACTGTGATGAATTGGCTCAATTCATCAAGAATAAACAAACAGTGCTTTTCGCAGAAAAGTTGGCTCGTAGAATACGTAAACGTCATGGTGGTTTCCGTATTGCATCTCAGGATTTTGTTGTTGTTGCAAATTCTCCTGAAGCAAGAGCTATTTTACAAAATACAACTACTTTTATGTTCTTCGAACAAAATAAAATTGACTTGAAATTACTACAAGAAACTTTTAATCTCAGTCAAGGCGAAATCGATATTATTAATAATGCTCCAGTTGAAGGTGAATGTATCTTCAAGCAAGGTACTTCGTCAGTTTGGATGCGTACTGATCCATCACCTGGTGAGATGCTATTTGTAGAATCAAACAAAGCAGTATTAGCACAATATAAAAAACAACTGAAACGCAGTAGTATCAGCTGATAGGAGGCCAGTCATATGGGAACTATTAGCGATAAAATAGTTGATATTTTTAGTAAACTTATTGAAGCTATCTTTGATTTTATATTAGAACCATTTTTAGGATTATCTGATTTAAAAGATCTTATTTTTGGTGATAGTGAAGAAAAATTTTTTATTTGGCATACCTTTACGAAAGACGTATATAACTATGCATTAAAACCCCTATACACCAGTATGCAAGTAATGGCCATTATAATTATGGTTGCATTAATTGTTATATTTGGTATCAAAACTGCAATGAATTTTCATAAACCTCAAGGACGTATTGAGTTTATTCAAACGGGGTTCTTAATCTTTTTCGTTATATTATTATTTAATAATTTAGAGTTTTTTTATAATTTAGCCTTTAGTCTAAATCATTTAGTAGTACAGTGGTTTGGCACAAGTTTTGAAGATACAGTAGCTTCTCTGAAAGATGTTGATGAGAAAATTGGTAGTCCGATAGGTCGTATTTTAGTAGAAATCGTACTTGTAGGATTAGCAGTTTGGGGAAATTTTTACTATCAAATGCGAGCAGTAACACTTGTATTACTGTTAGCGCTTGGTCCAATCTTCATTGTATGTATGATTAATCCAAGATTAAGAAGCTTGACTAGTAATTGGTCAAGAGAAACTCTTAGCACCATTCTTGTACAAAGTATTCATGCGTTAGTGTTTTACATTTTATCTATTTTCTCAATGGCTCAAGATAATTTCGTAAGCGCTGTTATTACTCTACTAGTTTTTATTCCAACAACTGTCGCAACACGTGGATTATTTGGTTTAAATTTAGGTATGCAAGATAACCTCTCTAAAGCTGGTGCTGCTTTAGGTATGACTACCCTTTTTGCAATGGGTGGTGCCGTTAAAGGAGCAATGAATGGAAAAGGTATCTCCGAAATCGCCAGAGATGCAATGGATGGGGTAAAGGGACAACTTCATCGCGGTAGTGGAGCTAATCAACCGGGGGCAATGGGAGATATAAAGGATACTGTAGCAGGTAATGAAAATAGCGATTTAGCTGCAGAAAGAAAAGCTGAACGCCTACTCCGTAATGGCGAGGTTTTAAAATCCATCGGAAAAGGAGTATTTGGAGCAGCTGGTGCTCTAGCAGGCGGTGCGACTGGACCTATGGGTGCGTTTGCCGGGGCAGGAATTGCTTCTGCTATAGGCGGAGAAGTTGCTGGGTTTGCAGGTCGCACAGGTACATCAGTGATGGATTCATTGAAAGATCGCCGCGATAAAATGAACAAACTTTTAGATCCTCAATCTTTAGAAGAACCTACATTATCCGATGACATAGAAGCTTCCGCTGACGAAATTGCTGAGGTAGAGGCTCATGAATGGGCTAACCAAAACAGAGAGACTTTATTAAATGACTTAAAAAGTCGGTTCCCAGATGCTACTCAAGAAGATTTAGAATCAATGTTAGAACAAGAAGTAGTTACACGAAAAGCTGAATTAAAGTCACATTATATAGACGAACTGTCACGCGCTGTTAGCTATGGAGATACTCATGCTGCAAGTGGAGAGAGTTTCAAAAATCAAGCCACTGCGAATTTATTGCAAGAGTGGGAAAATGAAAATCGTCCTTCATTTAATAAAGAGTATGAACAGCAACATCCAAGACAAGAAAACGAGTCTTTAGAAGCTTTCGAACAACGTCGTGACGCTGAATTTTCACACAGAAAGGCTGAAGTTGCTAATCGTTTACAAAAAGTTGTAGGTGAAGCGATGGTAGGCGCTACGAATGAATTAGGCGATGTTAATAAAGCTGTATTCCATTCAAAACTGTCTGAAGGACTTCAAGCTCTACCAAAAACGGATTCTTTAGTATCCTTTGTTAATCCAGATGCAACTGCTCTAAAATCAACAAACGATATTAAACCTGCTAGTGGAGAAAGTTTCAAAAATCAAGCTACTGCGAATTTATTGCAAGAGTGGGAAAATGAAAATCGTCCTTCATTTAATAAAGAGTATGAACAGCAACATCCAAGACAAGAAAACGAGTCTTTAGAAGCTTTCGAACAACGTCGTGACGCTGAATTTTCACACAGAAAGGCTGGCGTTGCTAATCGTTTACAAAAAGTTGTAGGTGAAGCGATGGCAGGCGCTACGAATGAATTGGGCTATGTTAATAAAGCTGCATTCCATTCAAAACTGTCCTCCGGACTTCAAGATTTAGCACAGACTGATTCAGTATCCTTTGTTAATCCAGATGCAACAGCTCTGAAATCAACAAACGATATTAAACCTAAAAGCGGAGAAAGTTTCAAAAATCAAGCAACTACCAATTTAATGCAAGAGTGGGAAAATGAAAATCGTCCTTCATTTAATAGAGAATATGAACAGCAACATCCAAGACAAAAAAACGAGTCTGCAGAAGTTTTCAAACAACGTCGTGACGCTAGATTTTCACAGATAAAGGTTGGAGTAGCTGATCGTATACAAAAAGTTGTAGGTGAAGCGATGACAGGCGCTACGAATGAATTAGGCGATGTTAATAAAGCTGTATTCCATTCAAAACTATCCTCTGGACTTCATGATTTAGCACAAACTGGATCAGTATCCTTTGATAATCCAGATGCGATAGCTCTGAAATCAACAAACGGTATTCAAACTGCAAGTATCGTATCTCCTAACCACAGACTAATGTCTGGAAATGTAGGACAAATACTTGCACAAAAAGCTACTATGCAAGAACGTGCTAAATATATTGATAATGCTATTGCACGTGGAAACACTGCTGAAGAAGCAGTCACAACATGGAATAACGATCATGCAGAAAAGTCATTAGCAAACAATGTTGAAAAATATAAACATGTAAATACAGCTGTAGAAAAAGCAGTTTCTATTAATAAATCAGCTGTACAAGCTTTCCAAAATCCGAATTTCACTGATAAGGTTCGAGCATTCGCAGTATCAACTACCGCAGATGCATCAACAGCATTATCTAATGTTGCTAGTGTTGTAAACAGCGGTGCTAATGCAACTGTTGATAAATGGGTATCGAATAAAGCCGATGGAATCGGTGTATTACAAAATGTAGTTAGTTCTGTAAAATCCGGTACTAGCGGTGCTATTGGAGAATTCTCAAATCAAGCAGTTAAAACACATGGAAGTTATGTCCAAGCACAAGATAACTTAACACGTACTGCAGGTTATGTAGGTGGCATATTCCTTGGTCAAACAGGACATATGTTAGCCCGAAAAGTAACAAATAAATTATCGCCGTTGAATGAAGGGGTACAAAGTGAAATTAACAGTGCCCAAGAGGTTATTCAAATGGCTCAAACAACTACTGACTCTTTCGGAAATGTACAAGCAGTTCCAGGGGCTATCCGACAAGTGGTAACACCTGATTCCTCATATGTTGAGGTGTTAACAAAAGCAGGCGACAGAAAAGTTGTTTCTCGTTTGTCAGGTGGTCATGCAAAATTAAAACCAAACGAGAAAGTTTACCAAGATTTAAGTATCCAAGACGGTATGTTAGTACCAACTAAAAGAGGTTCTTCTTCAACTTACCGTTTATCCGAAGATGGTTCAGCAATTCCATCTGATATTACAATTCAGCAAAATCCGAACAAATTACTAAGACAAAGACCTAATATTGACGGTATCGGTTCACCTTCAAATACAACTATTGTACAACCAGAAGCATACTCACCAAGTGAAGTTGCACAAATTGCCGCTACAACTTCTGAAGGTACAACTGTTAAGGGTGCAATTAGACAAGTTGTTACTCCAAATGAGAGTTTCATAGAGGTACAAACGCAACAAGGTTTGAGACATCGTATCTCTCACAAAGGAGAAGGTAATCAATCTTTACAACAAGGAGAAGTGGTATATCAGGATTTAGCTATCGAAGATAATTCGTATGTTCCTGAGATGTCTAGAGTAGGTAGCACATTAACATCTAGTTATATGGTAGATTCTGCAGGTGCACGTATTGCACGCAAAATCCCACTCAACGATCCTAATTTATTACACAGTTCAAATGCTGGCCTTCAGTCACAAAAAAGACCAACGTTTATTAAAGGAAAAGAATATCCAGCTTACAATCAACAAGTAGATACTGGTCAATTCTTCACGGAAGATCTTGCAGCTAACGATTTCGATAATCTAAAAGTTATTGTTGAAAATAATCGTAAATTTGTGGTTGGAGAAAAGAATGGTTCTACCTACCGTGTATCTCCAGTTCAAATTGGTGACACTCGATTAGGCCACAATGAAGTACATGAAGTGGGAGTTTCTTTAATCGGACAATCATTAAAACCAGATCAATCAATCGCTGATAATGTAATGGGAAGTACATTACATACACTTGATTCTTCTAAAGGTGTCTTAACTGAACAGGCAAACTATTCATCATCACATATGGATGACTTAATTATCTCTAGAGTATTGGCGAATGCAATGCGTGCTAAACAAATAAGAACTGAGTTAAATAAAGTCCGCCAAAAACAAGGTATTGTTTAGGGGGAATTAGGATGGTCAATCATACTCAGAATCAACAACAATCTTCGCCTGCAGCAGATGTAGCAAAGCGACTTGGAAAAAAACAGCTTAAAAAGTTACTGAAAAAAGGTGCGAAAATAGCTGTCCAATTTCTAAAAAAACTAATCTTAGCACTTATTAAAACTGTAGTAGGATGGGTTTTAGCTTTAGGCTCTCCAGTTCTGTTAGTAATTGCGGGTATTGGCGTTGCTCTTTTAATTGTTTATATGATTATTTCAATGGCATTTTCACTTTTCCCTGAGATATTGTCCGATGATGAATTAGCAGAAAGGGAAAGGTACATTAGTATAGCCAATGAATATGATATACCTTTTGAATTATTAATTGCAGGTGTTCAAATTCAAGGGTCTCTAAGTGATTATAATGATGCCCAATTGCAAGAAATTGCTTCTAAGTTACAACCGCATTCCACCTATAAGAACATAACATTACATTCTGAATCTTACTCGGTTAGATGCGTTAATGGAAATTGTACAGATAGCTCAGTATCAAAAAGTTCGAAAGAGGTTCCAGTTGTTGATTACACGGAAAAATGGGATCGGATCGTACATTATGATTATGAAATTGAATACGGTGCTTGGAACCGCACCAATAGTTATTCAGAGACTAAGTGTACACAAAATAAAGATGGGACTGAAATATGTAATGAGACTAGTGGTTACACAATGTCGCGTGATGAATCTTATACACAAATTCCCACTGAGACATTGGATTACACTAAATTTGAAACTGCCTTTCAGTCTCCACCATTTAACTATTCAACAGATGACCTATACGCTGTAGAAGTGTTCTATGCGCTCACTGATAATTGGATTGAATATAAAGAATGGAAAAATGGGACTATTTCTGTTCCTGGCTCTGGTTCTGGCTCTTATGATGGTACTGTAATTCCAGGTTCAAGTATTCCATCTGAGTTTTTCAAAGTATATATGGCGGCTCAAGCTAAATATGGCGTTGACTGGTACTATCTAGCCGCTATTCATTTCGTCGAAACCAGATTCTCCACCATAGATCCTATGGTTAGTTACGTAGGTGCAGAAGGCCACACTCAGTTCATGCCTTGTACTTGGCATGGATGGGGGTATCCAGGATGTAAAGGTACAATTGGTTACGTTAATATTCCTGAGAAAGATAAATACAAACCTGAAACTGTTAAAAAGTACAACGGGTACGGAGTCGATGGAAATAACAACGGTATTGTAAGTCCATGGGAAATTGAGGATGCTATCTTCGCAACTGCAAATAATTTAGCAAAGAACGGTTACTCGAAAAATATAGATAATGCGATTTTTGCATACAATCACTCTCAAACATATATCAAACAAGTAAAAGCGTATGCTAAACAGTTTAAGGAAGAGGCTTCATATATAAATGATGCCACCCCCAATTCATTAGGATTTGTTCAAGCAACAACAGGAAAAATAAGTTCACGATTTGAAAACCGTACAATTGGTGGCAACACTGCATTTCATTTAGGCCTCGATATAGCAAACAATAGTGGTACACCTATTAGAGCAGTTGCTAGTGGTACTGTACGTTCTACAAATAATACATGCCCTCAAATAGGAGGTTATGGTAGCCTTTGTGGTGGCGGATGGGGAAATTATATTATTATTACCCATAATATCAATGGCCAAGTTTATGAAACAGTATACGCACATCTATCCTCATTAAATGTAAAAAAAGGACAGACAGTACAACAAAGTGCTGTCATTGGTGGTATGGGTACATCAGGTTCAAGTACAGGGAACCATTTGCATTTAGAACTCCATAAGGGTATTCGTAAAAGCGGTACTGCCGCTGTACAAACTGCATTAAATCCAGAGCTTTATGTACCTATATAAGAGGTGATTTTATGAAAAAGTGGTTTCTTAGATGGCTTTTTTTAGCCATCTTTCTTCTTTGTGTATTTGGCTGGTATTCTTGGAAGGACTACCAGAAGCGGTTAGTAGGAAAGGAAGAAGCTATTTTACTGTTTCAGAACAATGAAAAGTTAGAGACTACAAAAAAACAAGAAGCAGCTAAAATTGAAGAATTAGCAATAAACTATATCTATTCACATGCGATAGAGCCTCTTGAGTTTTTTCACATGTCTTCCGCTCATGAAGCAGAGTCTGAAAATCCATATGCAGAATGGGTAATTGAACTAAATCGAATTCTCAAGCAAAAAGAAATTCATAGTTGGATGGCATTGTTTAAGCCTGACCTGTTTCAGGAATGGTTTAGTAATCAGGATATTAAGAATTCGCCGGAAACTTTCCTATCTGAGTTCTTGGTGAATGAGTATTCTAACATTAAACGATTCGACTACTTTACTTGGAGAAATGAGCACTATTTCCGCATTAGCTACACGGATGGTCAAATTTTAGAGAAGAAATTGCCACTCATTAAACGTGATAACAGTCTACTAATTAATATGAGCGTAGAAGAGTGGGAAAATTACATTAAAAGCACCGACAGTGATTAATGAGACTGTCGGTTCTTTTTCATTATATGAATTTTAAAAGCAAAGGTAATTAAAATCTAAATCTGATATTATAGTATGTTCACGTGACGTTTTAAATGATTAGTATCTTACATATGGCTCAATGCGTTGCATAAAGATAATTACATTTCTTTCGTTTTCAGGGAAATTACTTTGCATGAATTTTAAAATTGTTAAAGTGAGCATAGCTCTAGTATGAATGAAATGGTATTCGTCTTTATTTGAATTAAAAGGTCTACGAACTGGATTGATAGATAAACCTCCATCTTTTTCATCAATAGAATCTAATGCCAGATAATTATGGGCGCTTATTAATAAAAAACTATATAATTTTGCAACTTGTTCTCGATCATAGAATGAACATTAGTAAAATCTATTATTTTCTCTCTAAAAGAAGTATAAATTAACAGTTTTAAACATATATTGATATAAAAGGATGGGGGGCGATGCTATTAAAATAGAATTCGTTAATAAAATATCAGTACTAGTGAGGATAGTCTGTCTGTGAGAGCACTAGATTTACATTTAATAAGTAAAATAAAATTATTAATTAGGAGGTAATTCAAATGTCAAAATTGAAAAAACTTTTCCCATTATTAATGGTATTTTCGCTTATTTGTATGGGTCTGTCTCCAGTATCGGCATCTGCAGAAACGATGGATAATAATAAATCAAGTTTAACAAATGCAGAAATCCAAGAATTAGCAGATGAGTTAGAATATATTTTCACAAATATACTTATAAAAGATGAAAATACAGGGATCTATAATGTGAACGTAGAAGCGCTAAATAATTCTCATTATACACAAGAAGAGCGCCAACAATTTCTTGAGTACGCTGCGCAAATTAACAGTAGAGGAACTTTCGATAGATGTATGCAAGATTTATTAGGAATCAGTGCTGCTGCATGGAATGAAGTAAAGGGCTTAATCGATGCTGGAAATTATTTTTCAGCGGCCGCTACTCTTGCCTTTATCTTAGGTGTATACGTTAACCCAGTTGCAATTGCAATATTTGTAGTTACATGTGGTCCATCATCAGCTGGTAGATAAACAGCTGTCTTATTATAAGGAATCTCATATTTTACGTTCGTTAAAATATGAGATTCTTTTTAACATTTACTCATGTAATGTATATAACAGATAATGATTGAGTAATCACAAAGGAGCCGATTATATGATTACCTTTTTAGAAAACGTAATGAATTTAGCATTTATAATAATTGTTATTTCTAGTGCTATTTATTGTAGGAAACTTAAACTTACGAAGTGGAAAAGAAAACTTTCTAAAGGCGAATTCACAATGTATATTCTGACTGCAACCGCACTACCTATTTATGGAATTCTCTATTTAGTCTTTCTTTTTGAAAAATAAAAAGAGTTTTTCATTAAGTTTTATGATTACCTATTTGTCAGAAATACATAGTGATAAACCGAATGGGTAGAACGACACTCCTGGTTATTTGTTTATCTTTTCAATCAGCAACTTTTCCACTTGTGTTTTTAATGCCTGATTAGCGTAACGAAGTACTACATCATCACCAGCCGTTGCAACTTGGACGTCACTAAAGTAATCATCCACTGTCTGCCATCCTACTACTCGGATACGAAGCTGTGTAAGTTGCCGTTTGAGTTTAAATAATTCTTGTCGTAGATCCTTTAACAAAGTATCCATTAATGGCAGAAAAACAGATTTCATTTTAAATTTTTCTACCTTTTTATAATCACTCTGTAATGATTTAACTGCTAATTCTAATAAAAGATATTTGTGAAGTAACTGTCTTTCATCGGCTTTAATCATAATAATCAGCATCCAGTTGCGCTGAGCATATATTTTGTAACGGAATACGTTTTGTTTTAAGAAGAGTCTCAAATATAAGTTCGTTTGTATTAGTATTTATAGCATTTATTTTTCCTATCCATTGAGTGGTTTTACCATCTGACCAGACATCTAATTTAACGTCTTGTCGTTGACCGTAGGCTAGATTTATCGTTTGTTGTAATTCTTCTAGTTCCCATTCGGTCAACTCTCTTTGTTGTTCCATACAGCCCTGTTTGAACTCCCGAAGCAACTCGAGATGCTCTGGCATCATCATTGCAGTAAATTTAATACTTCCTCTGTCTTTTATCATCAAATCACTCCTATGCTAAATGACCACCAACTAGGCGATCACGATTGATAGCTGTACCAGCAGCAGTATATGAAACAGCTCGTAATAAAGAAGTTGCTCCAAACTTGTTCCTGATAGCATCCATTGTTGGTCCTATGAGCTGCCGTTGCGGTTTTCCTTCATCAAATAAGTCCAATTGAATACTATGCTCTCTCTCTAAGTTAGATATCCGGACAGATAACTGACGAGCAGGCTCGCCCGCAAAGTATTCATCAAGCAATTCAATGCACGTTTTATACATAACTAGTGTTTCATTGGTTGGTACATCAATCGTTTTAGAGCGATGAAACCCTTTGGTCATAGCATGACGACTATATGAAAGTCCTAAGGTGATTGTACGGCCTACAAAACCTGCTTGCCGTACACGTTTCATAACGTCCTCACAAGCCTCTAAAAGCACACATGATATTTCTTTACGTGTGTGATAATCCCTCATTAACATTTGGCCTTTACCAAAGCTAAGTGATGGATTTTTGACTAAAGGCTCTCCTAAATTGGATAAATCAATACCCCAGGCATGATGATACAGCTGATTCCCCATTAAACCAAATCGTTGTTCTAATTCCGCTAAATTAGCATTTGCTAATCCACCAACGGTTTGAATACCCATTGCATTTAAATTAGCCTCCATCTTTTTTCCGATTCCCCACATTTCAGATAGGGGGCGAACCGGCCATAATTTCTTTGGAATATCCTCATACGTCCATTTGGCAAAGCCTGTTTTTTTTGCATCTAGGTCTAAAGCTAATTTGGCTATCAACATATTCGGTCCCATACCTACTGCACTAGGAATATTAAACTGTTCAAGAATCGCTCGTTGGATTTCCTTTGCAACTTCTTCTGGGGAACCCCATAGCTTTTCTGTACCTGTAAGGTCAATAAAGCTTTCATCGATACTATATACATGTATAGCCTCTACAGGAACATAACTTGAAATCAATTTTGTAATATTCATGGACATTTGAATAAAGAAATTCATTTTCGGCTCAAACAATTTAATATCAGGATCCTTAGGTATCTCATAGCGCCTATTGGTTGTTTTTATTTTGAATTTTTCTTTCATAACAGGTGAAGCGGCAAGAACTACGCTACCTGGTTGCTGCAGGTTACCAACGACTGCAATAGGCTCCTTTAAAACATCTAAGCCTTCTAGCATTGCAATGGCGCTGCAATAGAAGCATTTCATATCGATACACATTATATTGCGATTAGGCATGTTTGAGTAATCCATAAAAAACTCCCCTAACTGATTTACGAACATTTGTTTGCTTATATTTTACGCACAAACATTCGTTTTAACAAGTAGGAATATTAAGATGGGTAGTTTCCCCAGTGTAGTGGAGTAATCTTTTGCAGTTGTAAAATTAAAATAAAGGGCATAATCCGCAGTGAATATAGATAGAGTTCGACTTTATTACCTATTTAATCACAACATAATATGCAATATTACAACCATATTAGTAAAATACTTCCTATTTTAGATGTAATAAGGTAATATCCTAATGGCTATCAAGTTGCTTTGGAAGTTCCTGACGGATACAATTATGGAGTATTTGTAATGGAAAAAATCGATGGAAAATATGTTGAAGTAGCAAGGGACAATGGAGACTTCGGCAAAAATGCTTATGTAAACATTCCTGGCTTAAAAAGTGATAATACTGTGCCACAATATATTATAGGGATATTCTCGCCATACAACGTTATTTATACGCCGGATGAATACTATCAACTTGTGGTTTCTCCTCTTTAATAGTTAAACGATGAATTTAAGTAGATACGTTTCTTCAACTAACGGGTCTTTAATTGAAGATTCGTATCCAGAAATAATCAAACTTTATGATAAAAACCAAACGAGATAAATAAAGAACCAACTGTTTTGATCAAACTTTGTTTCAAAACAGTTGGTTTCTTTCTGTATAAAATCAGCGTTTGCAACTTA
>NZ_JBNNSS010000019.1:0-62376 GCF_050277945.1 Lysinibacillus sp. NPDC097214 | reverse complement strand
CAGCGTTCGTCCTGAGCCAGGATCAAACTCTCCATAAAAAGAAATTTGATTAGCTCAAATTGTTTTGCTGGCATCATGTTTGATGTCCAAAATTTCGTTTCGTTCACTAACTCAAGGTTAGCTACTAAAAACTTTATTGATTACGTTTTGCTTGTTCAGTTTTCAAGGTTCATTTCGTTGTTGTTTTGTTTCAACAACTTTTATAGTATAACATTTTTCGTTTTTCGTTGTCAACTCTTTTTTTAGAAGTTTTTTTACTTCGTTTCAGAAGCGACAACTCTTATATAATATCATTCTTGGTTTTCGATGTCAACATCTTTTTTGATGTTTTTTTCGAATTCATTTTGTTTCTTACGTCGTCTTAACGACAAGTAATAATTTATCATGATTCTAATACAACCGCAAGTGTTTTTTTACTATAAAATTATCTTTATTGTAAATAGCGATTTAATAAGAGATTTTGTGTTTTTTCGAGAACTAAATAACTCTTACAATCTTTTATCTATCACTTTATTTGTTTTACTATACATCTCTTTCTTTAAAATCTCAACAAACTAAATAAGAAGAGTATTACTTCTATCAAAGTATAGTCCTTTTTAAAAGGATACTTTCTCAAGCTTTCCTTGAAAAAGCATCTAAGATCTACACATTAAAATGCGTCATCGCTCCTCTTACACATCACTCTAACAAATATACAATAGAAGAAAGGAGCCAAAGTGGTTCTCCTACACCTCGACTCCTACTTATTCATGTTTATTACTTTTTAACTTTATTGTTCCGCACATAATAACAAAAAAAGAAAGAAGAATATATTATGTTCGCTTTTCAAATGCGGAATTCAAAATTGAAAGTGTGTTTTTCAAAACTAAAATATAAAGAATCTACTAATTCTAATTAATTACTTTGTTTATCAACTACATCTAGGCACCAAGAGAAATTATCCCATGCTGAATACCAGCCACTGAAAACTTCAGAGGAATCATCCCAACGGACATCAAACTTCTTCTGACCATCTATCTCTACTAAATATAAAGCAAGGGTCGGTTCCGACTTAGAAACCGCTAATTTCATGCCATTTTCAAGCTCTTCCTCAGTAAACAGAACATCTGAAACTGAGCGTACTTGCGCTTGTTCAAATACTTGTTTGTTAAAGATTTTATAATTCATTATAAGCCTCCAATAATACTTCTATAATGTCTATTTCTACTTTATCTGTAAATAACAGAACTCTAAAAGTATACCTTATATTCATTCATCATTTAAATACTCTACTTAATTCTTTTTAGCAATTATGCCTCGGCATAATTGCGTCCGCCGGAGGCTTTGGGCCAACACGATGTTGGTCACTCAGTCGTCGCCACAGGACGTGGCGCTCTTAGACTGAGTTCCTCTATTTCAGCGGATGTTTGGACACCCGCTGAAAAGTGACTTAAAACTGCATTAATCTCAACACCTATAGAGGTGGGAGACTTCCGCTAAAAGAAGTTAAACTTTTCAAACATTAACTAAGTAATCATCGCAAAAGATCAAAACAGGAGTCTTAGTGCTTCTCCTACACCTCGACTCCTGCTTTTTCACGATTACCCCTTAACAAAGCTGTTCTTTTCTAGTTCGATTACCGCTTTTTATCCCGAGTAGTAGTCGTGCTATGTCAATTATGCCTCGGCATAATTGCGTCCGGAATCGGCTTTGTGCGCACAGGGCGTGGCGTTCTTAGACTGAGTTCCTCTATTTCAGCGTGTGTTTCGACATCCGCTGAAATAGTTAAAACAACTATTTAGTAGTATGACGCATTGTAGGGAATAATAATACGTCGCGAATTGATGGTGAATTTGTAAGAAGCATGATTAAACGGTCAATACCAATACCCAATCCACCTGTTGGAGGCATACCGTATTCTAACGCTTCAATGAAATCATTGTCCATTTCATGCGCTTCATCATTACCGGCTGCTTTTTCAACTAACTGAGCTTCAAAGCGCTCACGTTGGTCAATAGGATCGTTAAGTTCTGTAAAGGCATTTGCATGCTCGCGTCGAACGATAAATAATTCAAAACGGTCAGTAAAACGCTCGTCCTCTGGATTTTTCTTTGCTAGAGGTGAGATTTCTACCGGATGACCATAAACAAATGTTGGCTGAACAAGAGTCTCTTCGATCTTTTGCTCGAAGAACTCGTTAATAATATGCCCTACCTCATGTGATTCTTTAACCTCTACACCATGTTCTTTAGCAAGTGCTTGAGCTTGTTCCTTAGTCATAGGCTGCCAGAAGTCTACACCTGTAGCTTCTTTAACTGCATCTACCATATGAACTCGCTTCCAGCCTACAGCAAGATTAATTTCATCTTCACCGTATTGCACTGTAGTAGTACCCAAAACTTCTTGCGCTACATGAGCAACAAGGTTTTCTGTTAGAGCCATAATATCTTTGTAGTCCGCATAAGCTTCGTATAGCTCTATCATTGTAAATTCAGGGTTGTGGCGTGTTGAGATCCCTTCATTTCGGAAAACACGACCAATTTCATACACTTTCTCTAGTCCACCAACAATTAGACGTTTCAAATGCAGTTCAATTGCAATACGCATATATAATTCCATATCAAGTGCATTGTGGTGTGTAATAAATGGACGAGCCGCTGCACCACCAGCAATTGTATGAAGCATTGGTGTTTCTACTTCTAAATATCCTGCATTATCTAAATAATTGCGAATAGCACGGATAATTTTAGAACGTGTAATAAATGTTGTTTTACTTTCCTCATTCGTCATTAAATCTAAATAACGTTGACGGTAACGTTGTTCAACATCTTGTAAGCCATGGAATTTTTCCGGCATAGGGCGTAACGCTTTTGATAAGAATGTAAATTCTTCAGCCTTTACTGAAAGCTCTCCCACTTGTGTTCGGAATACATTACCACGAATCCCTACGATATCACCTAGGTCAGCTTGTTTAAATAATTCATATGCTTCTTCGCCAACATGATCCTGGCGAACGTAAATTTGAATTTGGCCACCTAAATCTTGAATATGTGCAAAACCAGCTTTTCCTTTACCGCGTTTCGTCATAATACGACCCGCAATAATTACCTCTTGTAGGTTTTCCTCTAGCTGCTCTTTTGTTTGATCCGCAAATTGTTCACGTACTTCTGTTGATAAATGCGTACGTTCAAAACGACTACCAAATGGATCTTGACCATTATCTCGAATAGCCGTCATTTTTTGGCGTCTCACCAAAAGCTGATCATTTAATTCTTCTATGTTTGACACTTGATTCACTCCTTATTAAATTATCCGCGTTGCGTTTACATCCATAATATTTCTATTGTACACAATTTTATAGCTGTAATCATCTGTTTCGTTTTAATTTCCATAAGAGAAAAAATGATTAATAATTCTAAAAATTAATGTTAGCAGAAAAATAGACGTCCCAAAACAATGAGACGCCTTTTTAATGTATTAAATAATTAATTCTTTTGCTTCTGGAACTATTAATGTAGATTCAAGCTCTTCATAGTCTTGTACAATTCCATTTAATAGCGCACGAAGTTCTACCGCAGTTTCTGTTTGGTTAATCGCTTTACGCGCTTTACCATTACCGCGAATACCTTTTAAATACCATGAAGCGTGTTTACGCATTTCACGTACTGCCACACTCTCTCCTTTTAATTGCATAAGGCGTTCAAAGTGAAGCAAACACACATCAATTTTTTCACGTACACTTGGCTCTTCCTTTAGCTCACCAGTTTCAAGGTATTGAACTGTACGATAAATCATCCATGGATTACCTAAAGCAGCGCGTCCAATCATTACTGCATCTACCCCAGTAGTATCAAGCATACGTTTTGCATCTTGAGGAGTTTCTACATCACCATTACCAAGCACAGGAATTTTCACATTTTCCTTCACTTGACGAATGATATCCCAATTTGCTTTTCCTTCGTACATTTGTACACGTGTACGTCCATGAACAGCTATTGCTGAAGCACCAGCACGCTCAGCAGCTTGTGCGTTCTCAACTGCAAAGATATGCTCGTCATCCCAACCAATACGCATTTTTACGCTGACTGGTTTTTTTACAGCATCTACAACAGCCGCTACCATTTCATATAATTTATTCGGGTCTAAAAGTAACCGCGCGCCCGCTTCGCATTTAATAATTTTATTAACCGGGCAGCCCATATTAATATCGATAATATCGGCAGATGTGTTCTCATCTACATACTTGGCCGCTTCCACAAGTGTTGCCTTATCACCACCGAAAATTTGCAGTGAAAGTGGATTTTCACGCTCATCGATATAAAGCATGCCTAGTGTTTTTTCGTTCTTCTGGACAATCCCTTTATCACTAATCATTTCTGCATATACTAGCCCTGCTCCGAACTCCTTAACAGTTAAACGGAAAGCAGAGTTACAGATTCCAGCCATTGGTGCTAATACGACACGGTTGTCCATGACTATATCCCCAATTTGAAACGGCTTCTCAGTTGTCTGACTCAATGTTGTTTTCCCCCTTCTATAGGTTTTCACCTATTTCTATATAAAAGCAACCGCAGGAGGCTTTAACTTAAGGATTAGAAACCTAATTAACGGACTGCATCATTTTCAGCTCTGCTGATGCTTGCCATAAAGTTACGCCTTCCTCTTCACAATCCATCTGTTGCATTATATCGTGTGCCCTTCGCAGCTGTTCTCCAACTGGCGCAGGCGTAATTTCTATAAGTGGTACTAGTACGAAAGCTCGCTCATACATTCTTGGATGTGGAACAATTAAGCTTTCAGTTTCAATATTTTCGTGATTGTAGAGCAAAATGTCAAGGTCAATGATTCGTGGGCCCCATCGTAATTCACGAACCCGCCCTAGTTCACTTTCTACCCATTGGCAAATTTTCAGCATTTCAGAAGATGAATAACTCGTTTTAATGCGAACAGCAATATTTAAAAAGTCTGCTTGGTCCGTGTAGCCTACCGCCGCTGTTTCATAAACTGAAGAAATTTGTACAACTTCAATATCATCTTTGCCCTCTAAAAGTTTAACAGCATGTTGTAGGTTTTCAAATCGCTCTCCCATATTTGTACCGATCGATAAATACACATCATTCATTAGTAATCACCTCTCGTTACCTCTACTGACACCTCTTTATAATAACCATGTATCGGTGGGTCCGGTTTAATAAGCTCCACGCGAACACCCTTAACCTTTTCTGAGTATGTCTCTAAAATACTGTTTGCTATTTTTGAAACAAGTGCTTCAATAAGCTTGAACGGCTCGCCTTCAACGATATCACGGCATAACGCATAAACCTCTGCATAGTTCACCGTATAGTCCAAGTCATCAGTCTCTCCAGCCTTTGTCATATCTACAGCAAGTGAAACATTGGCACGGAAGCGTTGACCAAGTGTTGTTTCCGCTGCTAAAACACCGTGATAGCCGTAAAACTGCATATCCTTTAAATGAATATAGTCCATTACGCTTCCTCCTTATAAATACGCTTACCCACTAAAATATCAGCCATATGTGTCGCTCGTGCCATTTCCTTTACATCATGCACACGAATCATATGGCAGCCCTTTTCAATACCGTAAACAACCGTTGCACCTGTACCTTCTATACGCTCCTCAACAGGCA
The DNA here is from genome assembly GCF_050277945.1 of Lysinibacillus sp. NPDC097214. Lineage (NCBI taxonomy): Bacteria > Bacillati > Bacillota > Bacilli > Caryophanales > Bacillaceae > Lysinibacillus > Lysinibacillus sp. NPDC097214. The sequence goes on along the minus strand of NZ_JBNNSS010000019.1, from coordinate 56,750 downwards.
GCTTTAGGACATTACCAATCATTGATTTACGTGAAGTCGCTAGCAAAACAGGGTAACCCATCGCTACCAAATCCTCTAAATGTTGCATCATTTCTATATTTTGAGCGGTAGTTTTCGCAAAACCTATGCCCAGATCTAAAATAATATGATTATCTGTTACACCTGCATTTCGGGCAATAGCAATACTCTTTTCTAAGTCGGCCTTTGCCGTTATCCAGAAATCAGTACCATAATCAGTGTTGTCTCGATTATGCATTAAAATAATCGGTACATTTAAATCTGCAGCCACCTGAGCAATCTCAGGGTCAGCCTTCGCACCCCAAATATCATTAATAATATGCGCACCAGCTTCAATAGCCGCTCGAGCTACGTTCGCTTTATACGTATCAACCGATATAATTGCAGGCACTTCAGCTACTAAAGCTTGAATAACTGGCACAATTCGTGCAATTTCATCTTCATCGGAGATACGTTCATAACCTGGCCGCGTTGATTCTCCGCCAACATCAATAATTTTAGCACCTTCAGCTACCATTTTTTTCGCTTGCTCAACAGCAGCTTCAACGTTATTATACTTTCCTCCATCTGAAAATGAGTCCGGTGTGACATTTAAAATACCCATCACAAAAGTTTCTGCTGTATAGTCCAACGTGATACCGTTAATAGTTAATGTTGTTGTATATTTTTCTAGCATGTAAACTCTCCTTCTATTCTTGTTCCACTTCATTGACAAATGCTTCATGTAAACGCGAATAAACAGGCCCTTTATTGCCTAGTAACTGCTTGTTCTCTAATTTACGTATTGGAACTAGCTCTTGTATAGAGTTGGTAATAAAGCATTCTGAGCATTGCTCTACGTCCTCTTTAGTAAAGAAACCTTCTCTTACCTTAATCCCTAGAGATTGTGCTCGTTCAATTACCCACGCTCGGATAATTCCAGGTAAAATACCAGTTTCTAAGGAAGGCGTATATAGTATATCATTTTTCATCCAAAAGATATTTGATGTAATACCTTCAGCAACAAAGCCATCTTCTGTTACAAAGAAGCCCTCCTGTTGCGCCAGAGATGGCATCTCAAAACGTCCAAGTACGTTATTGCCATAATGATGTGATTTCACACGAAGCCCTTTTTCGGGAGTATTACGCGGTGTTACAAGCCACTGTGCGTTTTTTTCCATACCTCGAGGTGTATCGTGTAATTCTTTGCGAAAAACAATAACATTCGGGTATCTGTATTCGGTAGGCTGTAAACCGATACTATGATCTCCAGCTGAGACGTTTATACGGAAATAACCATCCTGTCCATTGGCCTGTTCATTTAATCGCTGAACAACCTTAAGTAAATCCGCTTCGGTATAGGACATATGAATACGATATTGAGAAAGTGCTGTTTGCAACCTTTCCATATGCGCTTCCCAGCTAAACGTCTTTCCTTTATACGTTCGAAACGTTTCAAAAAAGCCTAACCCGTATAAAAATCCATGATCAAATGGTGAAATGCGCAAGTCCTGCGCCGCTATGTAGTCTCCATTCATCCAGCACAGCATTTACTTCGCTCCCTCAACATACAAATCTATAAACTGGCGTAGAAGCTTTTTACCTTGCTCTGTCATAATCGATTCAGGATGGTATTGCACTCCCTCAATTGGATAATCCTTATGACGAATGCCCATAATTTCGCCTTCTTCTGTCCATGCCGTCACTTCAAAACATGCAGGTAATGTTTTCTTCTCTACAATTAAAGAATGGTAACGAGTAGCTTCAAATGGATTTGGCATCCCCTTATGCAAACCTATTTCAGCATGTAGCACAGGTGATGTTTTACCATGCATCAAACGCTCAGCTCGTATAACATCCCCCCCGAATACTTGAGCAATGGCTTGATGGCCAAGACAAACGCCTAAAATCGGAATATTTCCCGCGAAATACTTAATAATGTTCAGACTTTCACCTGCTTCATTCGGGCTACATGGCCCAGGAGAAATGACAATCATATCTGGCGCAAGCTGCTCAATATCTTTCACCGTCAATACATCGTTTCTTTTGACCACTAATTCATGACCAAATTCCCCAAAATACTGTACAAGGTTATACGTAAAAGAATCGTAGTTATCAATCATTAAAATCATTTTGCTCGCTCCTCTGCCATTGCCTTAGCCTGCCACATCGCCTTCGCTTTATTTAAAGATTCTTGGTATTCTCTTTCCGGAACAGAATCAATAACAATGCCTGCTCCCGCCTGGATATGAGCTACCCCATCTTTAACAAACGCTGTACGAATGACAATATTAAATTCCATATCACCTGTATAGCCTAGCCAGCCAATCGAACCCGTGTATAATCCTCTTCTTACAGGTTCTAATTCTTCAATAATCTCCATCGTACGAATTTTCGGTGCACCTGTTATTGTTCCTCCTGGGAACATGGCACGGATAACGTCTGCATTGGTTTTCCCTTCAGCTATTTCTCCTCGTACATTGGAAACAATGTGCATCACGTGTGAATAGCGTTCAATCACCATGAACTCATCCACTTCAACCGTCCCATAAGTAGATACTCTTCCTAAATCATTACGCTCTAAATCAACTAGCATTACATGTTCGGCACGTTCCTTGTCGTTATCAATCAATTCCTGTGCTAACGCTAAATCCTCCGCCTCGGATTTCCCTCTTGGCCGTGTACCAGCAATCGGTCGAGTAGACAATTCATTGCCGTGACGCTTCACCAAAAGCTCAGGTGAACCCGAAACGACAGCAAAATCCGGTGCTTCTATATAAGCCATGTAAGGAGAAGGGTTAAATGCACGTAACGCTTCATATACATCCATTGCAGTTGCGTTTAACTTTTTAGATTGACGTACTGACAAATTCACTTGGAATACATCACCTTGCGCTATGTATGTTTGGATCTTACTCACCGCTTCCTCAAAGGCCGTTCCAGCGAATGATACTAACAATTCATTTTCGTCATTTACTATTTCTACAGCACTTGCTTTTTCAAATTTACGAGTAAGCAGTCCTTCTTGCGCTGCCCCTTGCCACGCATTAGCCCATTCCTCCAAATTTACATGACAGTCTGCTAGCTTCATAAGCGTCACTTTATTTGTTTTCACATCGTGTACTGCCCAGCAATCAAACATATAAAAATAGATATCTGGTACATGTAAATCATCTATAGCATTATTAGGCAACACTTCGATTTTACGAGCGTAATCGTATGCAACAAACCCAATAGCTCCACCTTGAAAAACAGGAAGCTCAGCATTATATGAAACGCGATATTCCTCCACTAATTTCTCTAATAAAGTAAGAGGCTCACCGTTTAAATTTTCTGTCTCACCATTTCTCCACTTTACAAGTAAACCATTCTCAACCGATTGTGCTGTAGCTAATGGATTCCAAGCAGCTATCGTAAAATTTCCTCCGCGTCCACTTTCTAAAAATATATGTGCTTGTTCTGCTTCTGCTTGCTTCTTATAACTATAAAAAAACGAGTCTGCATCCATCGATATTGTTTTCGTCAGTATTGTCTTCAAGTTGCTATTCCCCTTTAAGTCATATGATGTGATTCCATCTTAACTTGAATATTGCTGTGAAGCGAATATTTTTCAATTGCCACGTAAAATTCAACTTCTTTCATCAATTATTTTCTGTGCGAAAGCGAAGCGTCAGCAACAAATACTTTTTAAATATATATGTCTTATTTATAATTTGGCTAAAAGAAGAGCCTTTGCTATACTAATAACAAATAGAAATTTTTACAAATTGTGTATATTCATTTCATAAAAAGGAGCTGTTACTTCATGAAAAAGATTTTTTCAGGGATTTTCCTCGCCATGATACTCACGCTGATTTCTCTACCTGCATATGCAGCACATAGTACTATTAAGATAGATGGTGTTGTCGTTACTACAGATGTTGCACCAGAAACTAAGAATAATCGAACAATGGTGCCTTTGCGTGTTATCAGCGAAAATTTGGGAGCAACAGTAAATTGGAAAGACTCAAAAGTAACACTAACGAATAACAAAATGCAGATAACGTTACAACCGAATAGCAACACTGTCATAAAAAACGGTAAAACAGAGTTACTTGATGTCAAACCATATTTAAAGAACAATAGACTATTTGTTCCTATTCGATTTATTGCAGAGACTTTTGGTTGTCAGGTCAATTATCAAAATTCCACAGTAACAATAGATACTGCGCCATTGGTTATGAACAATGTTAAAGTAAAAGCTGTTCAATATGAATACCATATGACAATGGGCGGGATCGTACAGCAGATCCAAGGGAACACCTATAATAAAGCCTTATATAAAATTTTCACTGAAAATAAAGGAAAAGTTGTTGATGCCCCTGCTAACTATTCATGGCAAATTAATCTAGACGTTCCGGGTTCCTATTATAAGGATGGACAATATAATTTTATGAGTCATGAAAATAAAAGCATCCAACAGTTTGACCTTTATTCTTTAAATGGACCCTTCTCGGATGAAGAATTGAAAGGATACCCAAAAGCATTAATTCACGATGTTACTGCGGATAAATGGTATTTATTCACTGATAAAGCACTTGAATCTATTAATAAATTATTTAATACTGCCACTAACAATGGCTTTGTAAAAGTCTTAAGTAATACAGTTGTATAGTGAAGTCTATCCTAATCATATATTTTGAACTGCTCCATAGGTGTTAGTTATACCACTAACACTTACGGGCAGTTTTTTTATGATCAATTATGCCTCGGCTTCATTAATCATAAAAAAAAGACTCCTCGTTAAAGGAGCCCTTACCTACAAATAATTGGATTAGTCTTCGAATTGATATAACGGTGTTGATAAATAACGTTCCCCATTTGAAGGTACGATTGCAAGAACATTTGAACCCTTACCTAAACGTTTTGCTGCTTCAATAGCAACATGAATAGCTGCACCTGATGAAATACCACATAAGATACCTTCTTCACGTGCTACTTTACGTGCCACTTCAAAAGCAATCTCATTTTCAACTGGGAATACTGTAGAGTATACATCTGTATCTAATACTTCAGGTACGAAGCCAGCTCCGATACCTTGAATTTTATGAGGCCCTGGTTGACCGCCAGAAAGTACTGGTGAATCTTTTGGTTCAACAGCAATAATTTCAATATCTGGGTATTGCTCTTTTAGCACAGCACCTGCACCCGTAATTGTACCTCCTGTACCAACACCAGCAACGAATGCATCTAATGTTAAACCTTCAAATGCTTCTACAATTTCTGGACCTGTTGTTAAACGGTGAACAACAGCATTAGCTGGGTTCGTGAATTGTTGTGGTAAGAAGTAGCCATGCTCAGCAGACAATTCCTCCGCCTTAGAAATTGCACCTTTCATACCTGCTGGTCCAGGTGTTAATACAAGCTCTGCACCATAAGCACGCAATAAGTTACGACGCTCTAAGCTCATTGTTTCTGGCATTACTAAAATCGCTTTATAGCCTTTAGCTGCAGAAATCATTGCAAGTCCAATACCTGTATTTCCAGAAGTAGGCTCAATAATTGTACCACCTGGCTTTAATGTACCGTCTTTCTCAGCGGCTTCAATCATCGCTAAAGCTAGACGGTCTTTTACTGAACTGCCCGGGTTAAAGTATTCTAATTTCACATAAACAGTACCTTCATTTTCACCTGTTGCATGATTTAATTTAACAATTGGCGTTTTACCAACTAATTCAGCCACCGAGTTTGCTAATCTACTCATTTATCAATCCACTCCTAATCCCTACTATTTTTATAGGTTTTACTTATTTTTGATTTTATCAATTTTTCCATTCGATTGTCAATAATTATAACTTATATTTTCAGAATATTTATTGCAACCGATCCAACCTCAACTTGAAACAATTTCACCTTGGCGTAATCACGTCATAATGCTTTCGGCCAACATTTGCGAAAGAAGGGAAATAAAAATCTGCTCAATATCCTGGGGTGGCCGTTACTCTGTTGACGATAAACGTCTGCAGGGATTTCCCTGGCTCACTTTTCCCGCAGATATCTCGCAGATTTTTTAACTTCTTTCAGCAAATGTTTTTTGTACCGAAAGTGTAGCGTCAGGTACAGATGTTTTATGTAACGTAAGTGAAACGGCAGTTACAAATTTTTTGGTAGCGAAAGCGAAGTGACAGATACAGAAGTCTCCCAGCTCTATATTTCAGAGCAATCTGTTATTTACCTTTTTTCGCTTCACCGTAATACCAAGTTGCATTAAATTCAGACCAAAATGCTTCTGGTGTAACAGATTGTGACAACTGCTCTAAGGCAAGCTCACGTTCAATATGTTCTTTCACATCGTCATATGTAAAGGATTGCCCTTCTAATATCTCTTGTACTTGTACAATTCCATAATGACCGTTAGCAAGCTTAAATGCTTTACTAACTTCACCTGCTTTTAAAGCTTTCACTGATTTTAAAATGGCAGGATCGATATTTTCTTGATTTTCTGTAAGGAAACCGATATCTCCACCTAAGCTAGCCGACGCACTGTCTAAGGATATTTCACGTGCTAGCACCGAAAAATCAGAGGCATTTTTTATTTCACTGAATGCTTCCTCAGCAGCTTTTTTTGAGTCCAGCTCTATAAAATTCGTACGATAGTTTGTTTTCGTATTGTATAGTGCCTGATTTTCCTCATAATATTTCTCAATACTACCTTTTTTTATAACCACATCTTTCGTCAACACCTTATCCAAAATAAGCTGTGAGCGAATTTTTTGGCGTAGTTGCTCTGATGAAAGGTTTTGCATGGCAGTATCAAATTTATCTTGAGCAGAACGCATTAAGGCTAACTCTAAATCAATCTCCTTATCCTTCACTTGGATTTTAAATTTTTTAGCTGCCTTTTCCATCACAGATTCATTCACTAAATTTTGTAGCGTCTCTTTACCATAGCGTTCTTCCATGGCAATCATCCACTCTTGACGTGTAATAGTTTCCCCGTCAACGGCAGCGACTTGCTCGTCGCTACCAATTTCCTGGTCTTTATTAGGGATTAACCAAGTAATAAACCATAAAATATTTCCTAATAACAAGATTGCAATAACTGTTAAAGCCGGTTTTGTCTTAAGTCGGCGTTGCAGTAAGGGCGTTTGGTTAGGTGTTTCAGCGGATAAAGGTCGTCGATTACGCTTTGAGCTCATCAATATATCCTTCTAACTCTTCTTTTGAGAAACGGTATGTTTCTAAACAGAAGTGACATTGTGCTTCTGCTTTGCCATCCTCTTCAATCATTTCTCGAATTTCTTGTATCCCTAACCCTAAAATTGCTGCACCAAATCGCTCTTTTGAACATTGACATTTAAATTCTACAGGCATGGAATCTAAAATTTGTAGATGGCCTTCTCCTAATACTGCCTCTAAAATTTGCTCAGGTGTAAAACCTTTTTCAATCATTTTTGAAACAGGCTCTAGAGTAGCAAGATGCTGCTCAATTTCATTGATTGTCTCTTCATCACAGCCTGGCATTAATTGAAGAATAAAGCCACCAGCTGCAAGGATTGTGTTATCAGGATTTACTAAAACCCCTAACCCAACTGATGAAGGCACTTGCTCTGATGTAGCAAAATAGTAAGTAAAGTCCTCAGCAATTTCACCTGATACAATTGGCGTTTGTCCAGAGAACATGTCTCTCAAGCCTAGATCTTTTACGACCGTTAATGCACCCTCTGTTCCAACACCTGCTCGAACATCAAGCTTACCGTGCTCATTTAAATCGAAATGAACATGAGGATTTGTCACAAAGCCACGTACTTCACCGTGCGCGTTACTGTCAATTACCATTGGACCGATTGGACCGTTCCCCTCAATTTTAACAGTGATTTTTTCCTCACCTTTTAACATGGCACCCATCATCACCGCAGCAGTCATAGAACGACCAAGGGCTGCTGATACAACAGGCCATGTATTATGACGGCCTTGCGCTTCTCCTACTGTTGCTGTTGTACAAGCCGCAAAAACACGAACCTGTCCGTTGAATCCTAAACCCCGTACTAAATAGTCTTTCATAAATGAAATGTCCCTCATTTCTTATTGATTGCGTTTAAATAGCTTATATAAGCCTTTTAATGTTAAAAACGGGTCGACTACATCAATAGCTTGCGTCTCCCCAGCAATTAAATTTGCTAATCCTCCAGTAGCAATTACTAAAGGTTCTTCCTTACTTTGTGCTTTCATGCGATTAACAATTCCCTCAACTTGCCCAACAAAGCCATAAAAAATTCCGGCCTGCATAGCAGATACGGTTGTCTTTCCAACAATATGTGTAGAGCGCAATATTTCAATACGCGGCAATCTAGCTGCCTGTGTATACAGCGCCTCCGTTGAAATCGAAATACCTGGAGCGATAGCACCGCCCATATAATCGCCCTTTTCATTTAAGTAACAATATGTCGTGGCAGTACCAAAATCAACAATAATCAGTGGTGCTTTATAATCATCAAGAGCCGCAATAGCGTTCACTATACGGTCTGAGCCAACTTCACGAGGGTTTTCATATTTAATATTCAATCCTGTTTTCACACCTGGTCCTACGACGAGCGGTTTTTTTTGAAAATACTTTTGACACATTGCTTCTAATGAAAACATGATTGGTGGTACAACAGAGGATATAATAATGCCTTTGACCTGTTCAAATGAAATGCCTGCATGATTAAAGAAAGATAATACTTGCATTGCGTATTCATCTTCTGTTTTATGAAGGTCTGTCACCATACGCCAATGGAAGGCCAATTGATCGTTGTCATCATAGACACCTAAAACGATATTCGAATTTCCTGCATCTAAAACTAAAATCATGGTCGATGCCTCCTATTTATGCCCCTCACCGTAATTGTACCCGTCACTATGCGATTGATACAACTAAAACAATGCATACTCAAGCACAAAAAATCAAAATTAATTATGCCTCGGCATAATTGCGTCTGGAATCGGAAAGAAGTTAAAACACTTTAGAAAATGATACCACACTTTTATTCCTATGAAATAGCATTCATCTCACTACAAAAGGGAGTCACCCTCATCATGGGTATCTCCTTTCAATTTATTTCCTATCACCAAAACGTGGGGTTGATTTCCGTTCCAGCTGGGTGCTTTCCTGGGGGCGTCCGATGAGCCGCTAATCCCCAAGGAGTCACCCAGCCGTAACGAAGATCAACCAATCTACTTAGCGTGTGTCTTCTGGCAGGGCACTCTATTTATAGTTATAAAAAAGCTTCAACAATATGTGCTTTTGCGCGAAAGCATAGCGTTAGCAATAACAGGTCTGCAATACTTCCATGTTATAGGTCGCAATATTACTCACTTTTGAAAGGAATAAAATTTATAAAAGTTTTACGCTATCGCTGATTGGAGTGGAAGGCTACTCGACTCCCGTGGGAAAGCGAGACAGGCGAGACCCTGAGGCCAACATGATGTTGGTCACGAAGGCATTGTCACAGGACGTGACGCATTTAGCCTTCGTTCCTTTAGCGGAGGAAGCGGCTCGACGCTCGCCCACAGGAAGCTCTGCTCTGCGCGAAAGCGAAGCGTCAGCGACAAAGCGAGTAGCTTGGAACGGAAATCAATTTCACTTTTTAGTATGAAATTTAATTTGAAAAGAGCCACCCTCATCTTAGGTAGCTCCTTTCATATTATTTAAAATTAAATTTTTCTGGGTCAGGTCCGCAACGTAATCCATCATTTAGTGCATCTAACTGAGCCATTTCTTCCTCTGTTAACGCAAAGTCAAAGACCGTGAGATTTTCCGTCATTCGTGCAGGAGTCATTGTTTTTGGAATAGTGACTACACCATGCTGAACATCATAGCGTAACACAATTTGTGCAGGTGTTTTGCCATATTTAGAAGCTAGCTGCTGTATCAATGATTCCTCCAATAAAGAACCATTCATTAGTGGTGACCACGCTTCTACCTGTATTCCGTTCTCCTTACAAAATGCACGTACTTCCTCTTGAGTTAAGTGCGGATGAAATTCAATTTGATTAATAACAGGAACAACTGATGTTTCCTTTAATAAATTTTCCAAATGACGAACATGGAAATTACTAACACCAATTGAGCGTACACGTCCATCCTGATAGACTTTTTCAAGCGCTTTATAAACATCAACGTAATTTGTATCTATACCTGGCCAGTGAACTAAATATAAATCTAAATAATCTAATCCTAATTTCTCTAAACTACTATCATAGGCTGCAAGTGTTTCTTCATAGGAGAGTCCATCGTTCCAAACCTTTGATGTTACGAATAGTTCTTCACGTGTTACTAAGCCCTCATCAATCGCAGAACGAATTCCTCGCCCTACACTTTCTTCATTGCGATATACTTGAGCTGTATCAATGCTACGGTAACCTTTTGCAATAGCTGTTTTTACCGCTTCAGCCAAGTCATCGCCTTCAGGTACTCGAAAAACGCCATAGCCGATTAACGGCATTTCTAAACCATTATTCAATGTTACGCTTCCCATGTTTCAACACTCCTATCTATTTTGGCTCTAAAAAGAACCTATATTACGCAGCTGCGTAATATAGGTTCTATCGTAATACCTACTACAGAAAAAAGGCAAAGAAAAAGACTGCTTACTAAAATCGTAAACAGTCTTTCCCATATTAATCACGCTTTTCATCGATACCTTTTGCTGTATCATTCGGCCCTCTGTCCTCTTTAGGTAAATCAGCTGTTGTTGGATTCGGTTCATTGTTAAGCAATTCTTTCTTAACAACTGTTTCACCAACTACATCTAATATTGGTTGAGTTTCAACTTTAGGAGCTTTTTCTACAACCGGTTCTACCTCTGGTTCCGGTAAGACACCGTGATCACGTAAATGCTCGATTTCTTGCGCATTCAATGTTTCTTTTTTCATTAATGTGTTAGCAATTAAATCAAGTAATCCACGTTTTTCAGTTAGGATTCGTTTAGTACGCTCATATTGCGAATCGATAATTTTTTGCATTTCCTTATCAATTTCGTAAGCAATTGAATCAGAGTAATTTTGATCTGAATTAAAATCACGACCAAGGAATACATTCCCACCCTGACTTGAACCAAACTGCATTGCACCAAGATTTTCACTCATACCATATTCAGTGACCATGGCACGCGCAATACTTGTTACCTTTTGGAAGTCATTATGCGCCCCAGTAGATACCTCACCAAGTACGATCTCCTCTGCCACACGACCTCCAAGAAGTCCAGCAATACGGTCTAGTAGTTCTTGTCTTGTTGTGAAGAAACGTTCTTCTTTCGGTAACATAATCGCGTAACCTCCAGCTTGGCCACGAGGAACGATTGTTACTTTGTGTACTGTATCTGCTTCATCTAACTCCAAACCAACAACTACGTGGCCGGCTTCATGGAAGGATACAAGTTTCTTCTCTTTTGCTGAGTAAACGCGGCTAGCTTTTGCCGGACCTGCAATTACTCGGTCAGATGCTTCATCGATATCTGCCATATTAATTGTACGTTTGCTTTTACGAGCCGCTACAAGTGCAGCCTCATTTAACAAGTTCTCTAAGTCGGCACCCGAGAAACCTGGTGTACGTTGTGCAACAGCTGCTAAATCCACTGACTCTGATAAAGGTTTGTTGCGCGCATGTACTTTTAGAATTGCTTCACGACCTTTTACATCAGGGTGTCCTACTGTAATTTGACGGTCAAATCGACCAGGACGTAATAAAGCTTTATCTAAAATATCTGGGCGGTTTGTTGCAGCGATAATAATAATACCTTCGTTTGCCCCGAAACCATCCATTTCAACTAATAATTGGTTCAGTGTTTGTTCACGCTCGTCATGGCCACCACCAAGACCTGCGCCACGTTGACGACCTACTGCATCAATCTCATCGATAAAGATGATACAAGGTGCATTTTTCTTTGCATTTTCAAACAAATCACGAACACGTGATGCACCGACACCGACGAACATTTCTACGAAGTCAGAACCTGAAATCGAGAAGAATGGGACGCCTGCTTCACCTGCTACTGCTCGTGCAAGTAATGTTTTACCTGTACCAGGAGGACCTACAAGTAAGATACCCTTTGGAATACGAGCACCAATTTCAGTGAATTTACGGTGATCTTTTAAGAAATCAACAACTTCAACAAGCTCCGCTTTCTCTTCATCAGCACCCGCTACATCTGTAAAACGAACTTTTTTCTTCTGATCGTCATAAAGTTTGGCTTTACTTTTACCAAAGCTCATCACTTTATTTCCGCCACCTTGAGATTGACTCATTAGGAAGAAGAATAAGAAAATGATAATGATGAAGGGAATAATTCCTGTAAAGAACTGAATCCATCCACTTGTTTCTGGCGCTGTTAAAAATGTAATATTACTATTTTTATCCTTAGCAGCCTTATCGATGCGGTCCATTAAAGATTGGTTAGTGGTAGGGATGTTTGCAGTAAAGCTTTCTCCTTTTTCATACCCCTTCAATGTACCTTCAACGATGTATACTGATTTATCAGGTTGAATTGTAGCACTTGTTATTTCATTCTTATCTAGAGCTTCTAATAACTCATGATAAGATAACTCTTTCGTTGGTGAAGTTCCACCATTGAAAGTACCAAATATACCGATAATCACTAAGAAAATCAGTAAATAGAATATGGTATATCGAAATATTCGATTCATCTCCAGCCTCCTCATTACAACAGAAAAATTATAAGTAAAATCTTAACATATCATGATTTCATCATACAACGAAAAGCCCTACATAAAAAATGTTTCGTGCGATTTTTGTCGAAATCGAAACATTTTTATGCATTTATTTACTATGTTCCAGCGTTTGTATCCGTTACTTCATTCAGAACAACGTGCCTAGATTTTTTTGATTTATAATCAATTTTGCCTCGGCATAATTGCGCCCGGAATCAGCTTTGAGCCAACGTGATGTTGGTCACTCAATCGTGCTGACGTTTTGCTTTCGCTACGTAAACACTTACTGAAAGAAGTAAAAAAACTAAAAATCTATGACCTTCGCTGGAGGCTCTTCTCTTCATAGCTGGTGTTCTTTCGGTAACTTCTTACTTGTTAGAAAGAATAAACTGCTGGTTTTAAAATGCCGATATACGGTAAATTACGGTATTTTTCTGCATAGTCTAAACCATACCCTACAACAAAACCGTCCGGTACTTCAAAACCAACATAATCAGCACCTAAGTTTACTTTACGACCTGATGGTTTATCTAACAATGTAACGATTTTGATGGATTTTGCTTTGCGGTATTTAAATAAGTCTACTAAATAGCTTAACGTTAAGCCACTATCAATGATATCCTCGATGATTAATACGTCACGCCCCTCGACGCTTGTATTTAAATCCTTTAGAATCTTTACTTCCCCAGATGAAACTGTAGCATTGCCATAGCTAGAAACATCCATAAAATCTAGCTCAATGAAAGAATCGAAACGTTTCATTAAGTCAGTCATAAAAGGCATAGCCCCTTTTAAAACACCAACAGCTAACGGGAATGAATCTTTATATTCCTCTGTCAATTGTGCGCCTAAATCAGCGATTCTTTCTTGCAATTGTTCTTCTGTAATCATTACTTTTTCGATGTCATTTTGTAACATATCGATTCCTCCTCGTGTGTATAAAAAAATGTTCAACCATTTGGGGTGAAATTTTTACAAAGACCTTAGTCTACGATGAGCACTGTATCATCGTTTGGTTGCGGAGAGGTTGAAAACAACATTCCCATACGTACACCAATTACCGCTACGACCTCTTCAGATTGAGAAATCAGTAACGGCCAGCTATTCCGCTCATTTAAAGGAATCTTTTCATCTATAAAAAGGCGAGATAAGCGTTTTGGCCGATCCATTCCTTTTAACAGCACTCTATCCCCTTCCTTACGCGCCCTAACATAGAGTGGAAGTTTGAGTTTGCTAGCGTTAAAATAAAAAAGTTGTGCAGTATCCGTCAGCATTTTAGACGATAAATCAGGCAACTCGACTACGCATAAACATTCACCATTTGTCAGTGTTGTCCACCCATTAGCAGTCGAAATAATCATTTTCTCAGGAGAAGCTTGACCTTCTAATGACGCTTTCTTCTGAATCGTAAATTTTCCGTAACGGCGAACAGCTATAAAATTTTCTGGCAAGTGAACTTCAGCATACCCAGCTGTCGTATCAAAAAGCTTTGTAATAGAAGTCAATAAAGCATAACTTTGTATCGTATTTGAATCTTTGTAAAGATAGTTTAATAGTATTAAAATGAGCCTCCTTTGTAAAGCAAGTGGTACCAATTGAAGAGCCTTAATTTCCATGCTATATGTATTTCCATCAATTCTTTTTACTATTCTAGAAAATACATCCTCCGCTAATGTCATTAAATAGGCATCGTCTTCTTGCAATTGTTTTGTAAAATGGGTTACCTGCTCTGTTACTCGTGGATTTTCTGACTCCAACAAAGGCACCACATGATGTCTAAAACGATTGCGTACATAAGTGTCCTTAGAATTGCTAGCGTCTTCACGATGATCTAAACCCTGCTTAAATAAATATTCCCTTATTTCGGACTTTGTAACCGTTAAAAACGGACGAATTAATGTTTTTCCTTCAAAAATACGTTGTGAACGTATACCTTGCATACCATTTATCGTTGCATTTTTTGTCAGGGCCATTAATACTGACTCCAGTTGGTCGTCCGCATGATGTGCAGTTACAAGCTTGCTTGCATTCGTTTTTTCCATGACCTCTTTAAAATATTGATACCGTTCTCTACGACAAATAAGCTGTGTATTCCCATTTTCTAAAGCCATAATCTCCGGTATTGGAATAGCCTTTGCATATAGGTGTACACCATACTCATCACAATATTTTTGGACAAAAGCTCTGTCCTCAGCCGATGCTTCACCTCTTAGCATATGATCAACATGCACGGCTTCTACCGTAATTCCCCATTGATCTTTTGATTTAACAAAATAATGGAGTAAAGCCATTGAATCTACTCCACCCGAAACGGCGACGAGAAGATGGTCGTCTTGCTGTAATAATTGCTCTTTTTCGATAATTTTTTTGACCTTTAATTCAAGTGACAAACGCTTCTCCTCCCCTTTTCGTTCTCTATTATGATGAATTGCTCATAGAGTGTTGAACCGGTCTAAACACAGCCCATGTAGGTACAACATGTGTAACCTCTAACATCAATACAGTGCAATCGTCTTCAATGTCATAGTAAGATTGGAAAGATTGCATAATCGTCGTTAGTTTTTCCTGTATGGTTTTATTAGTGCTCGCAACCTGCTGGGCATACGCTAAAAATGTCTCTTCCTGCTCGTCCCAATCATCAACACTTGAAAATAATCCATCAGAGTGCATCAAAATTACATCGCCCGCCTTAAGCTTTCTTTTTTCCGCCTCTACTGCTGAAATGGATAAAAAACCTACAGGAGCTGCATTACTTTCAACCTTCAGCACCTCTTTCCCACGTAAAATATACGTAGACATTCCCCCAGCCTTCCACGACCATAAATCACCGTGTTGTAAATCGACAAGCGCAAAATCAAGCGTTGCATACATATCGTTTTGTTGCTTTAAGGACATGACATAATGCAACGTGTGCATCGCAGTCTCTGGGTTCATGTTGTAATTTAAACATTCTCGCATTAAATGTATTAACTTTCTACTCTCATGCTGTGCTTCTTTACTCTGCCCCATACCATCTGATAATAAAATTGCAAATAATCCTGGATGTAATTGAAATAACGCATGGGAATCACCGGAATATAACGTCGCATCTTTAGACATGCTATATATATCATACTCTACTTCAAAGCTAATAGCTGATCTAAAGCTTACTTGAATATGGCGAAATGGTATATCACATGCTACTACTTTTTCAATTTCAAATGGTTCTTCAAAAATATCATATAAAATCGGCAATATCATCCGTTCAGCTAATGTTGTGTCTTCCTCCCAATCGACCTGCGCTGGTGCTAAAGCGCAGACAATTTTTCGCGCTCCAGGCTTATTACTAAGCACATCTAGTTGAAAGCATTCAATATGTGCATCTTTTAATTGTTGAGTAATGTCCTTTTCCACACTAGCGAAAGAAATAGTCTCTTCTTTCATCTCCGCTATTAACTGATTTAGATGATTGCTCATATCACGTAACTGAAGCGCAATCATTTTCTTACCATGAAAATACTGACCATTAATACGCTCTCTGTACAGCTCTGTTTCCAATTCTTCGAAAATTTTTGTTGATTTCACACATTTATAACGTATTTGTTCTTCGACACGATGCATACCAGAATCCTTTCCAACGCCTTTCATATGAAACCAGTCTGTCATTAGCTTGTCCATTCCGTTATTTTGCGCTCCCCAACAGTGATCATAGCGGAAACAACTTAGGCATGTATTCATCGGCGACACTTCCTTCACCTCTTCTATCGGAGCTGTCATAAAGCGCTCAAACACGAGCTCCTTCATAAATTGTACAAAATGCTGAAAATGCTCTAATTTAAACGTAACATGCTCCGTTAACCAACTTTGACGGGCAAGTAAGACCTCCTCACGCTGCGGAAACAGCTTGTCCCGCACCTTTTCTGAATATTTTTTCGGAATGGATAGAAAAGCAATACTCCCAACTGCAATCGATGTAAAATAAACGCTATCTAACGGCAATGTTGCATCGTAAAATAAAAAAAACACACTCGGCAAAATACTGCCAATTGCTACACCAAATCTTCCAACGCGGGCCCCCATCCCTGCACACAATCCTGTTAAGGTAGCTACAGAAAGCATACCCGTAAACGAAAGTTTTGCAACGCCAATTAGAGTTCCGAGCACCGCTCCGATAACTGTCGCTAATGGTACACTCCCTACTAATGCACCGAAGCAAATTAATAGTTGTAATAAAAAAATGGGGAGTGAAAAATAGCTAATGACAACTGCTTGCATCCCTGTAAGCATAGCAGCAAATACCACTAATCCAGAACCCAGCTTCTCATAAGTCCAATGGCTCGTAAACCATTCATAAGAATTGACAAACAACACTTGCATAAACAACGTCATAATAAGAGCTAAAGCCGCTTCACAACCTACATAAAATTGCACAAGCACCGGTGGTAAACCTTGATGCATAACTCCCTGCCACATTATCTGCACAAGCAGTACCGCTAAAGAGACTGCTATACTTTGTGGTAGCTGCCAATAACGGAAGCGCATGATGCATTCATACATAACGATTTGCAATGCTAAAATGAAGACTTGTCCAAATCCAAGAAAAAAACATCCTATCAGACCACCAAACAAAACATACTTGGCGTATTCCTTATACTTCGTTCGTATAATTGCCCAAAAAGGAACCGAGAAAGGCACGGCCGCTTCAAATACAACGGACTGAGCTAAAAAGAAGGATGTTAAAAAAAATAAAGAGCCTATTAACAATTGCCTTTTTTTCACTCCTAATTTTTGTTCGTCTACATTTGCCGTGTTATACCATTCAATACTCGCCATTTCACTATCCCCTTTCTGCACTTTTGGAGCTATTATAAAAAATTATGTACGGAAAGATTGTCTGACGGTGGCAGAAAAAAATATAAACATTTCGACGAATACATATGCATAAATACGAGAAATGGCAACAATTTCTACATAACCTACTAAGCTGCACAAGATTAGGAATATTTCTTTTTATGGGGCAGGCTTTAAATGACAGAAAATTTCATCAATTATGTTCCGCTGTCGTTATATAAGATGCTTTACAAAATCTATGCCACGAGAGGTCTAATGCCCTTTCACCCTTCCATTTTCATCGATTGATGTCCCTTTTTTCGTCATAATTACTATAGTCAGCAGTGTCGATGATACTTTTCTACTTAAGAACAAAAAGTTTGATAAATTTCCCATCAAAAGGGCTCGTCATTAAAAATTGCGGATGACATTTATTATAAAGTTGATCGGAGTGGAGACTAGGCGACTCCCCGGGATTAGATTCACAGATGAGCCCCTACAGTGCATAGAGAACATTTGCTGCTGTCGCTTCGCTTTCGCACAAAAAGCATTTGTTGCTCCGACGCCCCCCAGGAAAGCGCCAAGTGGGAACGGAAATCAACCACACGTTATGTTGATCAGCCATCAAAATACAATACTCCCTCTTTTTGTTAGCAGATCTTTAAATAATGAATAAAACCATATATTTTTATTAATTTTTTTTAAAAAACTACTTGACGTTAGTAACAAAGGCTTGTATTATTTAACTTGTTGCTAAAAACAAATTGTTTAAAACAATACGCGGAAGTAGTTCAGTGGTAGAACACCACCTTGCCAAGGTGGGGGTCGCGAGTTCGAACCTCGTCTTCCGCTCCATAACATTAATGGCGGCCTAGCTCAGCTGGCTAGAGCGTACGGTTCATACCCGTAAGGTCGGGGGTTCGATCCCCTCGGCCGCCACCATAGTAGGCCCCTTGGTCAAGTGGTTAAGACACCGCCCTTTCACGGCGGTAACACGGGTTCGAATCCCGTAGGGGTCATCTCAAACAGGCGTCTCAGAATTATTTCTGAGACGCCTGTTTTTATGTAGTTTAACAGTGAAACGTTCTTATCAATTGCACCTTGGTATAATTGTAGCTGTTGCTTTACTTTCGCTACAGAAAACATTTGCCGCTGTCGCACAGATAAACAATGCGTCCGGAATCGGCTTTGCACTTAGACCTTCACGAGACCGACACGTTGTCCGTCATTTCGGTAATGCCACGGGACGTGGCATTTTTACCGATGCAGGTCAGTTAGCCGTTATCTCATGGATGCACTGTTGTTGCTGTCGCTTCGCTTTCGCACAGAAAACATTTGTTGCTGTCGTTTTACTGTCGCACAGTAAACATTTGTTGTCGCCCCTTTGCTTTCGTACCAAGACATCTGTTGTGCCGCTCATTAGAAAGCACCAAATAGAAACAGAAATCACCCCCACATTATGGTGATGCACTTAAAAATATGGCATACTAATAATGAAAAGAGCGTGTTATCTAGGAGGTTTATTTCCTTTGAATTCATTAACGAAAGCTGCTTTAATTTGTGGAAGTGGCTCTATGATTATTCTCATATCCATTCTTCTTAATTTACCATTTGTTGTACAAATATTTTTACTTCTTACTGGACTAGCCGTTAGTGTATACGGTGTGTTTTTACTTGTCAAAATGGTTGTTAATCCAGTCGAAAAGTCTTCAGAAACAACTATTGAACAAGCACCCGTGCCAGCTCCTAAAAAGAAGAAAAGACCGACATCAACGTTGTAGGAAAGTTCGTATACCCTTACATCCGCTGGAGGCTTTAGGCCAATAAATGTCTTTTCTGTCGCTTTGCTTTCGCTACGAAAACGGCTGAAAGAAATGAAAAAGTAATGATGACTTAAGGCTAGACGAAATGTATACAGGAATTATTAAAAAAGGGATTAGCTTAAAATAAGCTAATCCCAACTCTATTTATACACTTTTTCTACGATTAAAACAGTCAGCAAACTACCCTCTTCTAGCTCCGCGACCACCGCGTTTTGACTCTGTAGCACGTTTTAGTGTTGCTAGACGTTCATCACTATCTTTTAAGAAACGTGCCATTTTTTGTTCAAAATTCTCTTTTGGTTGATGGCGGTCGTTACGATCATTAGAACGATTATCGCGACGTGGGCGTGCTGGACGCTCCGGACGCTCTGGACGCTCTGGTCTCTCTGCTTGAGGCTTTGCTTTACGGATTGAAAGACCAATCTTTCCGTCCGCTTCAACATTCATCACTTTTACTTCAACTTCATCTCCAACTTTTAGATGCTCATTGATATCTTTCACATAATTGTCAGCAACTTCACTGATGTGTACTAAGCCTGTTTTGCCATCTGGCAGCTCAACGAATGCTCCAAAATTTGTGATTCCTGTTACTTTACCTTGTACCTTGCTGCCTACTTCAATTGACATAAAAAAAATGCTCCTCCTTAAAAATTAAGCGACTCTTTTGAGTCATGTAATCAATTTAATCAAACTTTTAGTTTCTCTTTTCATTATATATAACTAAAAAAGAGTGTCAACAATACATAGCTTTTCAGTCGTCTTTTTTACCTTTCTTTTCTGATACATCGTCTTTTTTATCTTTTTTTTCAGGTATATCGCCTTTTTTATCTTTTTCATCCGGCATAATGAAAACAATCTCACCTTTTTCGGATAGGAAATATTCCTTGCGTAATAACTTTGCGATATACTCATCATTCTCTAACTGTTTAATTCTAAGATTTAACGAATCTCGCTCTTCTTTCAAATCAGAAAGATTCGCCTTCGCTTCAACCTTTTTCTGCTCTTTTGCAGCTAGTGTTTCATTTTGATTCAAAAGTATATTTAAGAGAACGGCAATAATAACGACTGGTACAATCGCAAAAAAGGCAATACGGCGTATTTTCCGTTTCCGCGCTTCAATTTTACGATTTATAGCTTTATCCGTGTTACGGACATAGTCATTATCAAGCTTAGTATAGTTTTGTTGGCGATCATTTGATGAACGACGTTTAGTCATGCCCGCACCTCCGAAAGTTATTGTTGTCTTTTATTATACTTGATAAATCGAAATTTTTTTAAAAAAGTGTTGGACAAATACGAATAAATTTTGACAAAAGGTCTTAAAACAAACGCTCCAATACTTATTAATATATTAAAAATTTGTCGAATGGTAGCAATTATTAATCGTATGATGAACCACAAAGGTCTCCATGTTATATTCACCAAAACCCTTGCGATGAAACGTAAAAAAGTCTGAAAAAATGTTTGATACAAAAAAATTCCGGCTATTTGCGCTAGCGGGTCATAAGCCCGCCAAGCGCCATCTTTTAGCCAAAATAATAAATAGTATGTCAGGCCCCCAAGTAGAATCCAGGTAAGTAGTTCAAATACCATCATCCATCTTCGAAGGCTTGACCTTTTTGGAGTTGAAAAAACAATGAGCCTTACACTATCAATAATGAACCCAACTGCTATACCGCTCAAAACCATGACTAATAGTTGAACAAATTGTTCACTAACAATCATCCAAATAACTTATGAAGGAAACCTTTCGAGAAGCCACTTTCCTCCTCGTCATACTGCAAGGTTTTTACAGTTCCTTCAAGTGTCAATAACCCTTTGTCAACATCTAAATGAACGATATGCAGTTCTTCTCCACGGATTAACAAATGCCCTTGGGACGTCTTGATGAAAAACTCTTCCTGATCAAAGCGTTCAATTGATTTTACAGAAGTCATGTCCATTCTTTTACGATTACGAATCGTTAAAATATGTTCTCCAGATGGAATTGTGTAACGGTTACTTTCTTGATGTAGCGTCATTTTTTTCCTCCTTTAGTCGTCCTAGCTTCTGTTCACTTTATGCGGACAACCTTAAAAGCATGACAACTTTATTAAAGTTGCTACACTTTTATCTGAGGCATAATTGATTTAGTCCTCGTCATCAATAAATTCAGGCTCAATTTTTTCAAGACGCTCTTCCTTCAAAATCGTAAACATTTTTGCGGCATCTTCTTTTTTTACAGTATCACGTAATTCTTCTACACGTGCTGTCACAATCTTTTGTCCAAAACGAATGGCTAGCTCGTCACCTGCTTTAACAGCACTACTAGCCTTTGCGATCTTACCATTGATCGTAATACGACCTTGATCTGCCACTTCTTTTGCTAATGTACGACGTTTAATTAAACGTGATACCTTTAAAAATTTATCTAATCGCATATTTTTACTCCTTTTCCAGCTGCTTCGCTTCATTCCAGAAAGCATCTAATTGTTCTAATGTATAGTTAGAAAACGGCTTTCCGCTTTCCTTTACCTTTGCTTCCACATAACCAAAGCGTCTCGTAAACTTCTCATTGGCATGTAACATAGCCTCTTCTGGATTTAGCTTGTAGAAACGCGCTAAATTCACAAGTGTGAACAAGACATCTCCAAATTCATCAAGACGTGACGCACTTGTACCTTTCGTCACCTCATTACGAAATTCCTGCCACTCCTCCGCAAACTTGTCCCATGCGCCATCTACGTCAGGCCAATCAAACCCTACCTTTGCAGCTCTTTTTTGATAATTATATGCTGTTTGTAGAGCAGAGGACGCCCGGTATTCTTCTTCCAATAGCGGCTTATCACTTATACCCTTTTCTTCCGCTTTTATAACTTCCCAATTTGCTACAACACCCTCTGCATCCTCTACAGATACATCCCCAAATACATGCGGGTGTCGACGAATCATTTTTTCACTTATTGAAGCTAATACATCTTCCAATGTAAAGTAACCTTGATCTTCTCCGATTTGCGCATGAAGGAATACTTGCAATAGTACATCTCCAAGCTCCTCGATCATCGCAAAGTCATCCTCTGCATCGACCGCTGCTAAATATTCATGTGCTTCTTCTAGTAAATATTTTTTCAGTGATTCATGTGTTTGCTTTTGATCCCATGGACAGCCATTTGGACCTCGTAAAACAGCAATAATTCGACGGAAGGTTGTCCAGTCTCGTAAAGCCTCCTCTTGTGATTTCACAGGTGGCACATATACAGTTGTTAAATTGTC
Organism: Lysinibacillus sp. NPDC097214; assembly: GCF_050277945.1. Taxonomy (NCBI): domain Bacteria; kingdom Bacillati; phylum Bacillota; class Bacilli; order Caryophanales; family Bacillaceae; genus Lysinibacillus; species Lysinibacillus sp. NPDC097214. The sequence goes on along the minus strand of NZ_JBNNSS010000019.1, from coordinate 34,179 downwards.
CACCTCAACGCTTTGGTCGAGCTCGTATAGCGGTACCGTCACTAATTTTTCCTGTGATGAGCCCGCTGCAGTAACAACCGTAACAGGGTACTCATCATCATATTTCTCCATTAACGTTAGCTTTACCTCTGATGCACTGAATGTATCATACACTTGAGCTATTAAGATATGTTGACGCATGTTAATGTCATGCATAGAAAAGCTAGTGCCATCTAGCAGTTGAAAACCCTCAATCGGGTCGATTTTTAACGCGCCAAATATTGGATCTAAAAAGCTTTGCCCGCCTTCAATGACTAATTTTACTTTGCCCGCATCCGCAGCAGCAATCAGCAATTGTACAGTCTGCTCCGCAACAAGCGGATGTCCTGGTACAGCGTACATTACATCTTCAATCGCTGTAGCAGCCACAAGCTTTTCTGCAATTTCTTCATACACAGGCTGGAATGAATTATGTTTTTCATAGATTGTGTCAAAGCTTTCAAATTGTAAGCCCTCAGCTGATAATTCTTCCAATACCGGATGATCCACTGTACGAACATATAATTTTCTAGCAGCTTTTAGTTTTTTATAGACACCCATTTGCAGCTGATTAAAATCACCCGCACCTAGACCAATAACTGTTAAAGTATTCAATAAATCCACCTACTTCTTCCGATTTAACCATAATTGATAAACTGCCATCTTGCGCCCAAACGGTAGTAAGTACCACTCTTTTTCGGCTAGCACTCGTAACTTAGTAATTATTGTGATCATTACAAATGCTCCTAAACTCACTGCCGTTAAACCTGCTACCACTGCAACTAATCGAGGTGATAAAAATTGGTTTAACAACGATGGTATAAACTGTAGCCAAACTAGTACTACAGCTGCCATGCTAAGCGATGCAAATCCAACTTTTTTATAAAAACTGGCTGGCGCTAATTGAATTGCAGTTATTTTCTTTAAATAGAAAACAAGCATGAGGGCAGTAAACAATAGACCCACATTGTTAGCAATAGCCGCACCTAATACACCAAATAAACTAATTGTCAGCACATTCAATATTATTTTTAATATAAAACCTACAATCAAAAATAAAGCAGGCTTTTTTAATTTACCGTAGCCTTGGAGAATAGCTGTAAATGTCAAAATAATCGACAAAGGCACAATTTGTAACACATATACCATAAGTACTTCCGACAGCACATCTGTTTTAAAGAGCATTGCATTAATATAAGGCATGACGAGTATTAAACCTAAAGAAGCTGCCCACCCAAATAATACAGACGCCCTATACGTTAATTGTATAAACGGAAGTGCACTACGGCCTCCTTGTCTTTTGGACATATGTGCGACAAGAGGTACAATAGCAAGTGAAAGTGAAGAAGCAATAACAACTCCGAGCTGCACCAATGGCTGCCCACGATCATAAACGCCTTTTGTTGCCTTAGCTACCTTCTGATCCATTCCACCCTCTACTAATAGTGAATAAATTGTAAAGGAATCAACTAGTTGATAGCCAAGTAACAATAAGCCACTCATGCTTACACTTAAACTTAGCAATGTAACTTCTTTAATAATAGGGGCACTTTCAATACGGCGCCGCTGTTTCTTATCGTTAAATAGACCGAAACGTTTTTTAACGATAAACGCAAGTAATATAAGGCCAACAATTTCACCAATAACTGTACCTATTATAGCCATTTGTCCAGCACTATATAGTGATTCTGTTGTCTTCATAATGATAAATGTACCTACTAAAATGACAGATACCCTCACAGCTTGTTCAAGGACTTGTGCGTAAGCAATTGGCTCCATAATACCTCTCGATTGGAAGCTGCCCTTTAAAATAGCAAGTGCGGGCATGACAAGTGCTATAAATGAACCCGTCCGGATTAAAGGAGCAAGCTGAGTATCGCCCATGAGCCGCGCAATTATTTCAGCTCCACCAAATAAACCAACAAAAAACAACAACGATAGTACTGTTAAATAACGAAAAACGATACGCATAATACCGCTTCGTTTCTGATTTCGCTCTAGCGGGTCTAAAATACAATCATTATCTGCAAGCATTTTAGAAATAGCTACTGCAAATCCACTAGATGTCCATACGACAAAAATAGATATAATTGGATACACTTGCTGATAAATATAAAATCCTTCATCACCAACAAGGTTTTGAAAAGGCACACGATAAATTGCACTAAGAACCTTCACAATAAGGGCAGCAATTGTAAGTAAGGCCGCACCCTTCATGTAGCTTTTCATGCCAAAACGTTCCGACATAAATTGCCCTCTTTCCTTCTTTAACAATGCCAATAGTATAGCATATCTCAAAAGTTTGACGCGCTTGACAGCACTACCATAAAACTATGTACGAAAAAAAAAGTTATTGTTCAGCCTAAAAAGGTCAGCGCAATAACTTTCAATTCACATCAACTATTCATTTGTTTAGCTAAAAAGTTAGCTGCTGTTTCTGCAACTTTCACTTCAACCTCACCGACAAAATGTACCTTAGATAAAACGATAATACAACCAATTGGATCACCATTTACCATAATAGGTGTTGCACAATAAGACTTCACTTGCTCATATTGTCCAGGAACAATCTCGATAGTTGTTTCCATTTTCTCTATTTTTGTTGAACGCTCTTCCATAAAAGTTTCCGCAAAGGATGTAATACGACGATTAATATACTCTTTCTTACCGATTCCCGCGACAGCAATTACTTCATCACGGTCGGTTACAAATGCTGGAGTACCTAACGTTTCATATAATGTTTCCACATATTCCCTTGCAAATTCCCCCAAATCATTGATTGGAGAATATTTCTTTAAAATGACTTCGCCTTCACGGTCTGTATAAATTTCTAACGGGTCACCCTCGCGAATACGTAGCGTCCTACGAATTTCTTTTGGAATAACCACACGCCCTAAATCATCAATACGACGAACAATTCCTGTTGCCTTCATTCATAATCCTCGCTTTCGCTACAATAAAAATTTTTTTCAACTTTAGTATGGTTTTTTATGAAGCAATCTATGCAAAAACTGAAGAAAAAGGATTTCACACCCAACAATATTTTTCAAAAAGGACTTAAAACCTTAGTAATCGTACTTTAAATACATTTAGCATGTAGAATTTTTAACTTCAATCAACTTATATTAGATTAACCACAAAAACAAATTTTTATAAATAATTTATAAAAAAATTTTAACAAGAAATAATAATAATCTAACTTTCATTATTACGTCAATGAGCCAAAAGGAATTTTATCATAAAGACGTTTTCGCAGAATATGATTCTTTTAACCTCCTACCTCCTACCGGCTAGCTCCACATGCTTATTTGCAAAATAGATACCTAAGAAGTTGCTCCATCTACAGTCCATTCAAAATTTCAATTACCATGCATCTTTTGGCATGTCATCCAAAGTTAATAATGGTAAAACGAAACTTCAGCAATGTTTCTGTACGAAAGCGAAGGACCAGCATCAGATATTTTTTGTACGTACGCGTAGTGCTAACGTTGCGTCTGCAACAGAAATTTTCTGTACATAAGTGTAGTGCTAACGTAGGTCTGCAAAATTTTTTTATTGCACGAAAGCGAAGCGACAGCAACAGATATTTTTCTGCGCTAGTGGTGTGCTAATATCGCGACTGTACAAGGGTTCTCCGTGCACGAGCGCAGCGCTAACGTTGCGTCTGCAACGAAGGTTTTCTGTGCGTAAGCGTAGTGCTAACGTAGCGTCTGCAACAAGGGTTTCTATGCGTCAGCGCAGTAGTAGCGCCAACATTCACTAAGATCCCCTTGACGATTTTGTTTTTCTATAATAAAAAGCTGACCATTATCCTAGTGAGATAAGATCAGCTTTTCATCTATTATTGTTTTTTTGCGTTAGCAATAATATGCATCATTTCTTCTAAAATATCAAAGGGTTGATATTTCCCACATTTTCGTTCATCAATCGTTAATTTCAATTGCATACCATCCATACCAAAACCGACAGCTCGTTCAAATTTCATGGATTCTTCAACAACTTTACTGCCATCAACTTGTACTGTTCCCTCTTCAGACAACAATATTGTAATAATTTTTTGTTTTTCTTTTACCGACAATACGCCGGCACCTAAGCCCCATACCTTCATACGCGCAATTCGCAGTAAGCGCTCTGTTTCAATCGGAAGATCTCCGAAGCGATCCTCTAATTCCTCCGTGATTTCGCCATAATCCTCCACTTGATCCATTGCTTTAATACGCTTATACATTTGAATTTTTTGATAGCCGTCAGGAATGTATACATCTGGAATATACGCATCAATACTTAATAAAATTTCAATGTCAGGCTTCTCTTCTTTTTTCACACCTGTTTGGCGCTCAGCAATCGCCTCTTGTAGCATTTGTGAATACAAGTCAAAACCGACAGAATCAATAAAGCCATGTTGCTGTGCTCCAAGCAGATTCCCAGCACCGCGAATAGATAAGTCACGCATAGCAATTTTGAATCCTGAACCTAACTCTGTAAATTCTTTAATCGCCTGTAATCGTTGCTCAGCTACATCTGTAAGAACTTTATCGCGTTGATACATAAAGTAAGCATATGCTACCCTATTAGAACGCCCAACACGCCCACGCAATTGATAAAGCTGCGCTAAGCCCATTCGATCAGCGTCGTGAACAATCAATGTATTAACGTTCGGTATATCTACGCCGGTCTCAATAATGGTTGTTGTTACAAGCACATCATAGGCACCTTCTAAAAAGGCTAATATGACAGATTCTAATTCTGACTCCGTCATTTTTCCATGCGCATGCCCGATACGTGCTTCGGGGACAAGCGTTTGAATTTCATCAACCTTACGAGCCATGTCCTCTACACGATTGTATAAGTAGAATACTTGCCCACCACGCGCCATCTCTCTCTCAATAGCTTCCCGCACTAATGCACCGCTATGCTCCATTACATAAGTTTGTACAGGGAAACGATTTGCTGGTGGCGTTTCAATTACCGATAAATCACGAACACCTACCATCGACATATGAAGTGTTCTTGGAATCGGAGTTGCCGTTAGCGTTAATACATCTACATTCGTCTTTAGTTGTTTAATTTTTTCCTTATGCGTTACACCAAAACGTTGCTCCTCATCAACAATCAGCAGTCCAAGGTCTTGGAATAATAAATCTTTAGATAATATTCGATGCGTTCCAACGACAATATCGACTTGCCCTTCTTTTAAGCCCTTTAACGTCGCTGTTTGCTCTTTTTTCGAGCGGAAACGAGACAAGAGTCCTACATTGATAGCAAAGTCTTGGAATCTCTCACGAATCGTTTCGTAATGCTGCTGCGCTAAAATCGTCGTCGGCACAAGGAAAGCTACTTGCTTACCGTCTTGAATCGCTTTGAATGCAGCACGAATCGCTACCTCAGTTTTACCATATCCTACGTCTCCACATACGAGGCGATCCATAGGACGTTCACGTTCCATATCGCGTTTTACTTCGATAATTGAACGTAACTGATCCTCTGTTTCCTCATAAGCGAACGAAGCCTCAAAACTGCGTTGATCGTCGTTATCAATCGCAAATGCATGACCCCTCTCGGCTTCACGTTTCGCATACAGCTTAATTAAATCGTCAGCAATATCTTGCACAGCAGAGGATACCTTAGCTTTGGCTTTTTTCCACTCTGCTCCACCTAATTTATGTAGCTTTGGTTCACGGTCTTCAGATGCTACATATTTTTGGATTAAATCTATTTGCTCTACTGGAACATACAACTTATCATCAGCGCGGTATCGAATGTGTAGGTAATCTTTATGTGCGCCATTTACCTCTAGTGTTTCTAAACCAATATATTTCCCAATACCGTGGTGTACATGCACAACATAGTCGCCAGCTTTAATTTCTGTATAGCTTTTAATACGTTCTGCGTTCGTCATTTTTTGAGGACGTGCTTTTTTCTTCGCCTGTTGTTTAAATAGCTCATCCTCTGTAACTACCACCAAGCGTTGTAATGGTAATTCAAAACCACTAGATAGCGAGCCATCCACAATATAAATACCCGCTTCTGTCGGATGACCAATTGTCGTATGAATATCATACTCCTCAAGCATTTGCTGTACACGTTTAACACGCTCTTTATCTCTCGCCACAATTAGTACTGTAAATTTACCGAGTAGCCAGCGTTCAACCTCGCTTTGCAATAATGACATTTGACCATGAAATTGCTGCATTGGCTTGCAAGAAAAGTTCGTCGTCTTATTAAAGGATACACCTGCAAAAGTTCGCGAAAATAATGAGAAATATAGTTTTTGCTGAGACAGCATTGCTAGAATCTCTTTTAAAGAGAATGCTGGCTTTACATCATGCACCATTTTCCCTTCTTCAATTAGTGATAAAAACCACTCATCCTCTTCACGCTCCCAGGCATCCATAACCTCCTGAATGCGCCCGAGCTCATCAAACAGCACAACGCCATCGTGTACAAAATAATCTCCTAAATAGGCTGTTTTCTCATACAATAACGAACCATATTTATTTACATAGTCCGGTAAATTCCCTTGCTGTAACAATTCAATATCATATTGAATATGCTGATACAGTAATTCCTTCGTCTCCTGCTTTTTGACTTTCTTTAAGCTTGTCGCCAATGCAACTTCTAAACGACCTGCCAACGCCTTTCTTTCTTCCTTTGTCAAAATAACTTCTGACGCAGGAAGGATACGAACCTTCTGCAATTTATCAATGGATCGTTGATCGTCCGCAGAAAATGTTCGAATCGAATCCACTTCCGTATCAAATAATTCTATACGAATCGGTGACTCTAAATACGGAGGATAAATATCTAATATGCCACCACGTAACGCAAATTCTCCAGGTGTTGTCACCATCGAATTACGTACGTACCCCATCTCTACTAACGTTTGGAGCCATTCATCAATCTGAATATCCTCACCTACTGCTATTTGTAAAAAATACTGTAGCCAATGCTCTTTAGGCTGCATCATTTTACGTAAGCCCGCAACCGGTATTACATAAACAGCTTTCTCACCTCTAGCAAGACGATCAAGTGTTGCGATACGCTCAGCACGTAGCTCTGGGGAAGCAACAGACAAATCGGCAGCAATAAACTCATCGGCAGGATAATAATGGACATGCTCCTCACCTAAAAGTCCCGCCAGCTCGTCAGCCATTTTCTGAGCCTGCAATAGATTAGGAGATATAATATAAATTGGTTTTTTTACATATTCAAATAAAGCATCGACCATTACCGGGCGCGCGCTTCCAGTTAATCCTGTAATAAGCTGTGTTGCAGACTGACCGCTCTGAATCTCCCGTAAAAATGATGTGATATGTTTGTCCTGCATCACAAGCTGTCGTAAAACTTCCAATGTCAAAAGCTCCTTTCAACGCATACTTCTCTTCACCATTACTAGTAATCTAGTACTATAATACGCATTTTTATTGTTTATTTTATCAATTATGCCTTGGCATAATTTCATCCGGAATAGGCTTTATACTTAGGCCTGCAGGTGTTTATTGTGCGAAAGCGCAGCGACAGCAACACGGTTTTATCTGTGCGAAAGCGCAGCGACAGCAACAACAACATGAGGGCCGACATGATGTTAGTAAATTCATCTAACAACCTACAAAGGTGACAGACTACTGTAACTGCCGCTTTGCTCTCTTTACCAAAAATATTTGTAGCTGACGTTTCGCTTTCGCTACAAAAGACATCTGCCGAAAAAATTAAACGGAAAAAGCTTTGGACGCACGTAGTGTGCGCCAAAGCATCCTTCCAATTATTGAATCCATTTATTGAGTGCGTGATAATCTGGATATTGTTTCAGCGAATCCTCACATTGCTCACAAATGCAGTGCACTGTCGTTTGTCCATGTTGATCTTTCTCAACATAATCATCCGCTTCACCCAATTCGAAAATATGTAGTTTTCGAATTGTATCATCTGCATCAAATGGTAGCGTCCCTATTTCTACTTCACAATGCCGACATCGATATCGAACTGACATCTCCAAATCATCCTCCTTTAAGCAACTTTCTACTTAAAGTATAGACATTTTGAAAAAAGATTATGCACTTCCAATTTTACCTTAGCGGTCATTTAGAAATAGAGAATAGTTTTGCATTGTATTTAATACTATATATTTAGTTAGCTGTTGTCGCAGGAAAAAACATGAGGGCAGACACGATGTTGGTCATTTCAGTAATGCCACAGGACGTGGCGTTCTTAGCCTGAGTTCCTCTATTTCAGCGGGTGTTTGGACATCTATAGCTGACGCTTTGCTTTCGTTACATAAAACACTTGCTGAAAGAAGTTAAATCGTCATCCTAAACAACTGTGTAATATCCATGATTGTTATCCGTTAAAGCGATTCATCACATCAAGAAATGGATTTGAAAGAGATGCTTCTACAGCATTTACACACTTTTCAATAGCTTCGCCAACGACAGCCTGATCTTCTTTTGAAAATTTTGATAACACGTAATCTGCTACCTTCATGCCAGCTGGTGGGCGATTAACCCCAACTCGTATGCGATTAAATTCTTGTGTGCCTAAATGCTGAATTAATGATTTAATACCATTATGCCCACCTGCACTACCTTTTTGACGCAGGCGCAATTTACCTGTTTCTAAATCTAAATCGTCATAAATAACAATTAAATCTTCCACATCAATATCAAAATAGTTCATTAGGGGACCAACACATTCCCCTGATAAATTCATATATGTTAAAGGTTTAACAAGTAGAACCTTTCCTTCAGGACGATGTACCGTTGCATACATACCATTAAACTTTGAATTTGTTAAAGGTGCACCCCATTTTTCAGCTAATGCATCAATAACATCGAAGCCAATATTATGTCTTGTATGCTCATAAGGTTTACCTGGATTTCCTAAACCAACGATAATTTTCATAAGTACCCCTCTTCTTTCAAATCTAATAGTCATTATTTTACCATATCATGCACTCAGAAAGCAGTTTGTACAATTTTTGAAAGTAAAAGTTCAATAACGACTTGATATTATTTAAAATCATGACTTCAACCATACATATCGCGAAATGGTTAGGGCTTAAAAAGGAAGCATACACACGAATAACGTCGCCAATGCCCTTACTAAATAAAATACAAAAGGCTACTGAAGAAGCTTAGCTTCCTCAGTAGCCTTTCCTTAACAAATATTTTTACTCTTGTACTTGTTCACTATCTACTGCCGATTCTTCAACGACTGCTGGAGCCATAATTGATACCAATGTATGACCATTTTCACTGATAATATCAAAATCAATCGTATCTCGAATATCTGCTACTGTAATTGTTTCACCAATTTTAAGTTCAGTAATATCAACTTCAATAGCTTCTGGTATATCTGCTGGTTTTACATTAATTTTCACATCTAAGTTAGGCTGCATTAATATGCCACCTACACTAACTCCAACTGACTCTCCAACAAGTTTAATAGGCACTTCAGCTTCTATTGCTTCGGACATATCAATTGCTAAAAAGTCGATATGATTTACTTCATCTCTCATAGAGCATTGTTGGATTTCTGATAAAACAACATTCACTTTTTTACCATCTAACTCCATCGAAAACACACCGTTTTGCCCATTCTTTTGAATGGATTTTCTGAATTCTTTCGCTGAAATAGAAATTGGGGTCGAATCTAATTTATAGCCGTAAATAACTGCAGGACTGGCTCCCCCTTTTCTAAGTTGGGTTAATGTCGAACGGTGCCCAGCTTCGCGCTTTTTAACACTTAATACTGTACTCATATCTATACTTCCCCTTCCAAGAAAAATTATTTACGCCTTATTATAAATGTCACTACTTTCAATGACATTTGTTAAGGCTATACTAATATTTACTACCATTTTAGCTTATCACCATAACGTGGGGTTGATTTCCGTTCCAGCCGGGCTTTCCTGGGGGCGTCCGATAAGCCGCTTTTGTTGTTGTTGCTGTCGCTTCGCTTTCGCACAGAAGACATCTGCTTCGCTCCAGGGTCTCGGGCCAACACGATGTTGTTCACGAAGGTGTTATCACAGGATGTGATGCTTTTAGCCTTCGTTCCTCTATTGCTGATCCCCGAGGAGTCGCCCAGTCGTAACGAAGATCAACTTATTCATATAACTTACGTTTTAACAAAATATATCCCAACCTTAGGCGATAAACTATTTTTCATAGAGTAGTGTAAATATTATTAAGTCACAATCACCATATACCCTTTTACAAGAAAATTCAAACAAAAGAAACCTAGAAAAAGGACAAATCTACTTGCAAACGTAGATTTGTCCTTAATAAGCCACATATTGGGATGTGTTTATTTATTTATATTAATCAAATAGAGTACTTACAGATTTATTTTCATAGACACGAGAGATCGCATCTGCCATCAATTTAGCTACTGAAAGCTCAGTAATTTTTGGAGATTTTTTCTCTTCTGGAAGCTGGATTGTATTTGTTACAACTAATTCTTTTATCGAAGAGTTTTCGATACGCTCGATTGCAGGGCCTGATAGTACTGGGTGAGAGCAACAAGCATAAACTTCTTTCGCGCCAGCAGCACGTAATGCATCCGCGCCGATTGTAATTGTACCTGCAGTGTCAATAATATCATCAATCAAGATTGCCACTTTACCATCAACATTACCAACAATGTTCATTACTTCTGCAACGTTTGGTTTTGGACGGCGTTTGTCAATAATTGCAATAGGTGCTTTTAAACGTTCTGCCATTTTACGAGCACGTGTTACACCACCATGGTCTGGTGAAACAACAACGATTTCATCTTCTGAAATACCTTTTGATTTGAAGTAATCAGATAGTAAAGGCACTGCCATCAAGTGGTCGATTAAAATATCGAAGAAACCTTGGATTTGCGGTGCATGTAAATCTAAAACGATAACACGTGTTGCACCAGCTGTTTCAAGTAAGTTTGCTACTAATTTAGCTGTAATTGGCTCGCGTGCTTTTGCTTTACGGTCCTGACGTGCATAACCATAGTAAGGCATTACAACGTTTACTGTACGAGCAGATGCGCGTTTTACAGCATCTACCATAATTAAAAGCTCCATTAAATGTTCGTTTACAGGTGCAGAAGTAGACTGCACGATAAACACATCACAACCACGAATACTTTCTTCAATGCTAATTTGAACTTCTCCATCGCTGAAGTGCTTAACAGAAGATTTACCTAATTCAACACCCATTTCTTGCGCAATTTCTTGAGCAAGTGGATTGTTAGAGTTAAGTGAAAATATTTTTAATTGTGAGTTTGCATAATGATACGGCATGATGGCCTCCTGTTTAGTTGATAATTATTTTGAATTTAATTTGCTTACATAATTCGGTTTGTTTTCTTGTCTTGCACGAGCAATTGCAAGTGCATCCTCAGGAACTTCTTTTGTAATTGTAGATCCTGCTGCAATAAATGAACCTTTTCCAACTTTCACTGGCGCTACTAAGTTAGTATTACATCCTACAAATACATCATCTTCAATAATTGTTTGGAACTTGTTTTTCCCATCATAGTTTACTGTAATGGAACCACAGCCAATATTGACCTTGCTTCCTATTTCAGCATCGCCAATATAGCTTAAGTGGGATACTTTCGTGTCATTGCCTAGTTTACTTTTCTTCACTTCTACAAAGTTACCAATTTTCACATGGCTGCCTATATCCGAAAGTGGTCGAATATTTGCAAACGGTCCTATAGCTGTGTCTTCTGCTACAGCGCTTTCACGTACAACAGAAGAATGTACAGTTGTTCGGTCACCGATACGGCTATCAATGATTTGTGTGTTTGGTCCGATTATACAATCTTCACCAATAACAGTTGTACCTTCAATCATAGAACCTGGTTGGATGACAGTATCACGACCAATCATTGCCTCAGCGCTGATGTATGTTGCATCTGGATTAATAATTGTGACACCGTTACGCATATGCTTTTCATTAATTCTTGTACGCATTAGCGTCTCTGCTTGAGACAGAGCAACACGATCATTTACACCAAGTGTTTCTTCGAAATCTCCAGTTACATATGCTTCAACGACTTCACCTTGTTTTTGTAAAATTTCAATGACATCAGGTAAATAATATTCACCCTGTGCATTGTCGTTTTTCACAAGTTTTAATGTCTCAAATAAGGCCTTATTATCGAAGCAATATGTGCCCGTATTAATCTCTTTCACTAATTGCTGCTCTGCTGAAGCGTCCTTTTGCTCAACAATTTGCTCCACTTGTCCATTGTCGCCACGTAAAATACGACCGTAGCCTGTTGGATTTTCAGCAATGGCTGTTAAAATTGTTGCCTTGGCATTCTTTGCTTGATGATGCTCGAACAAAGCTTGCATCGTTTCAGGGCGGATAAGTGGTGTATCACCACAAACAACTAATGTTGTCCCTTCTTCGCTACTTAAAATTGTCTCTGCCTGTTGTACAGCATGAGCTGTCCCTAACTGTTCAGCCTGTAAAACATACTCGCTTCTATCGCCAAGCTGTTGTTTCACCATTTCTGCACCGTGTCCTACAACCGTTACAATGCGCTTCACATCTAACGTTTGAATGTGATCCACCACATGTTGCACCATTGGCTTCCCACATACCGGATGTAGCACTTTATATAATTTGGACTTCATACGTGTACCTTGACCTGCAGCCAAAATGACAGCAAAAATGTTGCTCATCTGTAAGTCCTCCAATACGCTCATTTTCTCTTATGACTATATAGCAAAATCCATCTATTTTCAAGGCATGTTGACTTGACAAAAAGATGAATTTCTAAATCAAATGCACCTTATGCTCGAATGTTAATATGTATGTCCTAAAAACTGCTCGTTTTCTCTTATTCTCAAAATAAAAAGAACTCTCCAATTAAGAAGAGTTCTTTTTATTTACTTTCACCATAAGTATAAATCACCGTAGTCAAACTTACACTTATTCCCTTTAAGCTATACGCCAATTCCTTCTAATTCTTCTGTTGCTTCTGTCACTTCTGCCTCGCTTGAATTATGGTACTCGTTTAAAATAATCTCTTGAATTTTATTACGAGTAGTAGAATTAATAGGATGCGCAATATCTCTAAATTCACCGTCTGGTGTCCGTTTACTTGGCATAGCAACGAACAAACCTGTATTGCCATCGATCACACGAATATCGTGAACTACGAACTCATTGTCGAGTGTAATGGAAGCAATCGCACGCATGCGACCATCAGTCTGTACACGACGTAACCTTACATCAGTAACTTCCATTTTCTCACCACCTCTCTTCTTAGATGCCTAAATGAAAATACAATATTCTTATTACCGAATATTTTCCTTTTTATAGTCTATCAAATTTTCTAAAAAATTTGAATACTTATTAGTATAATTATCTCTAATTTACGTAATTATTGACAATTGTTTGTCGGTCGTCTTTTCACCTTGGTGTAATTGTTGCTGTCGCTCCGCTTTCGCACAGACAATACACGTTGTTGCTGTCGCTCCGCTTTCGCACATAAAACATTTGTTGCTATTGCTTTGCTTTTGTCTACAAAAACATTTATAGAATGGAGAAAAAAAGCCCACTAAAAGAGCTAATCATTTCTCTTTTAGTGAGCTTAAAATTTTTTATTTAACGATGGCAATAACTTCAATTTCTACTTTCACATCTTTTGGTAGACGTGCAACTTCTACCGCTGAACGTGCTGGTTTATGATCACCAAAGTGGCTAGCATATACTTCATTCATCGCAACAAAGTCGTTCATATCCTTCATAAAAACGGTCGTTTTAACAACGCTGTCTAAAGTTGTTCCGGCAGCTTCTAAAACGGCTTTCAAATTAGCAAATACTTGGTTTGTTTGAACAGTGATATCCCCTTCCACTAATTCACCTGTTGCTGTTAGTGGAATCTGACCTGAGCTGTAAAACATGCCATTTACAATAATTCCTTGTGAATATGGTCCAATTGCTGCTGGTGCATTTGTTGTTGCTACTACTTTCATTTGTCATTTCCCCTTTTAGAAAAATAGTTACCTTCACTTAATGCAATTGTACGGTCTTTTTCATTGACCTCATGAAGCTTCACTAGTGAATAATAATCATCTACTAAAGTTTCGTCTGCATGCTCAGCTTCTACTAGCACTGCAATACCAGCTAGTTGACAGTCAAACTCCTCTAATAGATTTTTCATGCCATTCATTGTACCTCCGACCTTCATAAAGTCGTCAGTAATAAGCACTCGTTGCCCACTCTTCATGCTTCTTTTTGATAATACCATTGTCTGAATTCTTCTGGAAGAACCAGATACATAGTTGATGCTAACTGTAGAGCCTTCAGTTACCTTACTATCTCTTCTGACAACAACAACCGGTACATTTAAATGTCTTGCTATCGCATGAGCAATTGAAATACCCTTTGTAGCGACAGTCATTATGACATCAATTTGTTGATCGGCAAATGCGGATGCAAATACCTTACCAACTCGATTAATTAAATCTGGATTGCCTAGTAAATCCGTCATAAATAAATAACCGCCTGGTAGCAAACGATCTGAATGCTCAAGCTCCGCCTTTAAATCATGAATAACTAAACGGACCTCGGCTTGGGACATTTTAGGAATATACTTAACTCCTCCTGCAGCGCCCGGTACTGTCATCAATAACCCGATTCCTTTTTCTTCGAAAGTTTCTTTTACAATCGTTAAATCTTCACTAATAGAAGACTTTGCAGATTGATATAGTTCAGAAAAATAAGTTAGCGGGATCAGCTGATGTGGATGTTCTAGTAAATAGTACGTCATATCAACTAGTCGTTCACTACGTTTCCATTTCATGCGACCCTCTCCTAAACACGAATATTTATAGGTAAAATTAACATAAATTTGCGGTTTTAAGCAAGCGTATTTCGCTCGCCTAAAATCCGAACTGCATATACTTCTTCACAAAAACCACGTAAACCATTATAAATACGGCTTACTCTGGCTTCACTATCCACTAAACCGAACACCGTCGGACCGCTTCCACTCATTAATGTTGCATCTGCACCAAAGCGCTTCATCTGTTCCTTTAACATTACTACCTCTGGATGCAGCTTAAATGTTACAGTTTCCAAAACGTTTCCTAATGATGCACATAGTAGCTCATAATCTTCCGTTTCAATAGATCGGATCATTTGCTTCGTATTTGGATGTTCTAACCCTTCAACCTTTAAACCTCCATACACTTCTGCAGTAGAGACACCTATTTTAGGCTTAGCTAAAACTACCCAACAGTTTGGTGGTGCAGGCAATTCCTGAATTTTTTCTCCACGCCCCGTTGCTAAAGCTGTTCCTCCATAGACACAAAACGAAACATCTGAACCAATTTCCGCACCTAATTCAGCTAACTCATCTATAGATAACCCTAAATTCCACAGCTCATTTAAACCCTTCAGTGTAGCAGCCGCATCGCTACTGCCACCCGCTAATCCCGCTGCGATTGGTATTTCCTTTTCTATAGTAATGGATACACCTTGTCCAATGCCGTATGTATCTTTAACTAGACGCGCTGCCTGATAAGCAAAATTTCGGTGATCATTCGGTACAAAATTATCAGTCGAAATTATTTCTATTACACCATCTTCTCGAGATTCTAAACAAATACGATCAGCTAAATCCACAGTTGTCATGACCATCTCTACTTCATGATAATTATCTGGTCTTTTATAAAGCACATCTAATGTTAAATTTATTTTTGCAGGCGCCTTTACATAAAGCATCTTTCTTCCTCCTTATAGCTACACTTATCAATTACAGCCAGATCATTCAGCCGATATTTGAACCTCTCACTACCTTTACATGTAGGAGTCTTCTGTAACTGTTACAAAATATCAGTAGCTGGCGTTCACTTTCGCTATATTAAAGATTTTCTGAATGAAGATAAATCTATCGTTCATCTTTTAATTCATTTTATTTTACCATAATGGGAAAGTGAAAATGGAAAAAAAGAACCGTATACCCCTATTTGGTGTAACGGTTCTCTCTCGTCAGTTGCGTTGTTGTGTCTACAGGAAGCTTTCATCCCTGCAAATGAAGATCAATTATGCCGAGGCATAATTGCGTCCACCTAAGGCTTTTGGCCAACTCGATGTTGGACCTCAGGCGTTTTCACAGGATGTGATGTTCTTAGCTTGAGTTCTTCTATTTCAGCAGATGTTTGGACACCCGCTGAAAAGTGACTCCTCTCACCACCTATAGAGGTGGTGAGAGGTTTCGGTACAAAAGACATACGCTGAAAGAAGTTAAAAATAATAAGCGGTCTAGTTCACAGGCTACTTATTATTCTCTTGCTCACTACTTGCTCTTTCAGCCATTTCAATGGCACGTTTGACCATATTACCGGCGTCTCGAGCTTTAATGCCACCCCAGCCTTCTCGTTGCACAACATCATAAAATCCAAGCTCTTTAGCGATCTCTTCTTTTAAACGAGGTGACATGATACCTTTTCTAGGCATACTAAACTCCTCCTTTTACAACTGACGAATTTAGTATGTCCCAGAAAACGCAAAACACTCATGTAGTTTTTAACATACATGAGTGTTTTAGAATATAGAAATAAGTACTAGAAACTATTTTGCGACAGCAGTCTTTGCTTCGTCTAAAAATGTAATCTCTACTGCTTCAGTTAAAATATCTGTGTAGCTATACGATACGCGCTTGCACGTATTGTCTTCTTGATCAAGCTCAACCACAAAGATAGCGCGATATGTCTCACGCAATACCCCTGCACACTCGACCGTTTTCTTGCGACCTCCGTTTGCTTTTAACTGCAAACGTTTACCCAAATGACAATCCAACGACTTTTTAATGTCCGCTAAAGTTTTTGGCATTTTCGCTTACACCTCACTATTTATTAGTATAAGCGATACGCCCAAAAATGTCAACAAAATATAATATTTTATCAGCCAATTATAAATGTTGTCAACTTATTTTTCATAAAAAGACCATATTTTTTTACGTATACTCAAAAAAGTTAACAAAAATTTTTTACTTTGCAAACGTAGGGTGTAGTGCATCGGCTAATTTTCCAAACTCTTGAATGGTTAAGGTCTCTCCTCGACGTGTTGGTTCAATATTTACTGCTTGTAAAGCATCCATTATTTTTTCTTTGTGTACCTTACCATTTGGTAAACCCGATTGTAAATTATTGAAAATTGTTTTTCGTCTTTGTACGAACGACGCACGAGTAACAACAAATAAAAAATCCTCATCAACTACTTTTACTGGAGGTTCATCATGTTTAATAAGACGAATCACTGCAGAATCCACATTTGGCTGTGGCATAAAAACAGTTTTCGGCACTGTCATGGCAATATCAGCTTTCACATAATATTGAATCGCAATTGATAAAGAACCGTACTCTTTCGTTCCAGGTTTAGCCGTAATACGCTCTGCTACCTCTTTTTGCATCATGACAACAAATCCGCGAATTGGCAGACGATCATTAAGTAATTTCATTAAAATCGGAGTCGTCACATAATAAGGTAAATTCGCTACAACCATAATATCCTCGATACCTGGCATCTCTTCCTGAATTACCTTAGCAACATCCGCCTTTAAAATATCTGAATGTACAATCGTAACATTATTATATGGACTAAGTGTGTCTTCTAATACAGGTAATAATCGCTGATCAATTTCAAAAGAGACAACCTTTTTTGCACTTCTCGCTAAATGCTCTGTTAATGCTCCGATGCCAGGGCCAACTTCGATTGCACCACTATTTTCAGTTAAATTTGCATGACTAACAATATTTCGTAAAATGTTCGGATCTACTAAAAAATTTTGACCTAAGCTTTTTTTAAATGAAAATCCATATTTTTTTAAGATTTCTTGTGTTCTAATTGGTGTTGCAATATCCTTATGCATCATTTTCCTCCTGATCTACCTGTGCGATTGCCGCACCAAATTGCTTTTCTGTGATTTGAAACATTTTTAATCTTTTATGAAGTTGTTTACCGTTTGTTGTACCAATATTCAAAATTTCTCCAAGACGATCACGACGAATTTTCGCCTGTGGGTGGCCGATTAAACGTGCCGTCATCAAGTCTTCGAGCGTAATGTCATCAGTGGTTGGCTCAACATCATTAGGGGTATAGACATGCCGTAATGCCTCGCGAATATTTTCATCTGCTGCATGCTCTATGCCTAGTCCTTTACCGTTTTTCGCAATGGTTTTAGCTTTTGATAAAAAAGCGTGTTTTACACCTTTTACATGCTCCTCGATAATGGCACGAATTCGACGTCCTGGATAATCTGGATCAGTAAAAACGATAACACCTCTTTTATCCTGTGCATGTTGAATTCTCTTTAGTGTTTCCTCTGAAATAGCCGATCCATTTGTTTCTATTGTATCTGCTTGTACAGCTCGCTTAATAGCGGTTGTATCATCTTTTCCTTCAACAACAATGATTTCTTTTATTTGCAAAAAGGCTCCTCTTTTCTACCATATCTTCAGACCATTTTACAACTGCACTGTATGATTGTACAGAAATACACGGCTACTTACCTTCCTATAATTTTCTCCCTCGGCTTTGCTATTGCTTGTACTTTCGCTTTCGAGTAGACCGAGCAATTGATGTTACAGCTTACTTTCTGTAAATATAACTATATATTATTCCCCAGAACAAATGACTGAAAAAAGATAAAAAAGCTTTCCTGCCAGTCAAAACAGGAAAGCCGTTAAGTGAAAAAACATTTTTGATTAATTTTACAATTTTTTTAATTTAATACTTTTATACGAACTTTTCTTACTCCCCAAGTACTAGCTTGAGCTTCAGTTTGTACAAGTATGTCGATCTTATTACCCTTAATTGCACCACCAGTATCCCCTGCTATAGCTGTTCCATAGCCTTCGACCCAAACTTTTGAGCCAAGCTTAATAACAGAAGGGTCTACTGCAATTACTTTCAATCCAGAGCTTGATCGTAAATCAATGCCAGTGGCAGATGTCCCCGAGCAACCATTACAATAAGGTGTATAGGCTGTTGCCGTTACATAAAATTCTTTACCGCTAGCTGGCTCTGTTGAACCACGTGATACAGTCGATGCACTAGCTACAGTAGCTTCCACAGCTTTTGTACCTACTGCAACCACTTGCTTCTGCGGTTCTTTTACAATATTTTTAGATTGTAGATTTTTCGCTACAACTTGGCCGTTCTCTTTTACGATCTCATACGTTTTAGTTATTAAACCTTTTTGGCCTGCTGTTACAACTTTTTGTTTTCCCTTTTGCAATGAAGCATCCTGCTTCTTTTCAATTGCGAAATCTAAAGAGTCTTCCACTACATCGATAACCTTTTCTACGCGAACTACTGTGATTTTACTCTGTGGATTGATTACGTCCTTCAGGTTATTCTCGACACGATCGAATTCATTTAGCTGAATTCCTTGTTGTTTTAAAAAGTTAGCGACCGTAGTCGAAGTGGACCATACTTGTCTTTTGTTTACGCCATCGACAAGCGATACTTGAAACGCTTTTTGAATATCGATCTTGTTGTCTGCTCCTATTTCTGTATCTAAGCTTTGTTTTAAAGAATCATGCTCTGATACTTCAATATTCGCTTCTTTCAAAATGTCTTTCACTTGTGTTTCAGTTGTCCAAACTTTTGACTGATTTCCATCAACTGAAATAGTTACTTCTTTTGCCTGTTCCCATGAAATTGCTAATCCATTAACAATTTTGGTGTTCAGAGAGGGTGATATTTTGTCATGCTCTGCTACGTCTATATTTTGACCTTGTAATAATTGTTCTACAGTTTTGGCATGTGTTGTTACTTCGATTGCTTCCCCGTTCGCATCAAGCGTTACGGTTTTTTTAGTACCTTGATAAAGTACGAATGAAATTACAGATACAAACAGAATAAGTGAAATAATGCTTATTACTGTTTGCTTACTCCTCAATGATCCTAAGAACAAGTTTTTCATGGAATTATTTGACATGAAAAAACGCCTCCTTAATATACAAGGTTGGATTATACGTACTAGATTTGGCACTGTCAACCCGAATGTATCTTCTAAGAAAATTGACATCGCCTTTTTAGCCAACCACAAACCTAGTATTGGAGGCGTCTCAGCTAGTTAATTGTCAATCTTAAAAAATTTTTTCGCATTGGTTGTCGTTACCTGTGCAATTTCCTCAATCGTTAATCCTTTTAAACGCGCAATTTCTTCTGCAACTAACGGCACAAAAGCTGGCTCATTACGTTTTCCTCGATATGGATGGGGCGCTAAATACGGTGCATCTGTCTCGATCATCAAATGCTCTACTGGTATTTCTGTTGCTACTTCCTTTGGCATTCGTGCGTTTTTAAATGTCACCGGCCCACCAAGACTAATCATAAAATTCATAGCAATACATTCATGTGCGGTTTCCACACTGCCACTAAAGCAATGCATAACGCCTCCCACGGAAGCTGCATTTTCTTCACGTAAAATTTGTACAACATCTCCAGTTGCATCCCTGTTATGAATAATGATTGGTAAATTCAGTTTTTGTGCCAAATGAATTTGCTTGCGGAAAAGTGCTTGTTGAACATCTTTTGGTGATTTATCCCAATAGTAGTCCAACCCAGTTTCACCAATACCCACTATCTTTGGATGTGCTGCTAATTCTTCAATCCAATCTAAATCACCTTGTTTACAATCAATGGCGTCAACCGGGTGCCAGCCTATGACACCATAAACAAAATCATATTGTTCAATCAGTTGCATTGTTTTTTCAATGGTTTTGCGATCGAAACCAACAACAACCATCGTTTCTACTTTGGCCTCAAGAGCTCTATCTATAACCTCTTGTAAGTCTTCTTCATACTGATCTGCATTTAAGTGTACGTGTGTATCAATGAACATCGTCATTCTCCTAACATAGATTTTATTAAAAATTATTATTTCATATTTTGCAGTAGTGTTACAAATTTGTTACAAACAATTTTGTATTATAACATTACACATATCCAAAGACCCTATATTTGCTACTTTTTACCTAAAAACGTCTAATATTTATTGTGCATAAATTATTTCAAGATAATAAATCACTCATTTTTCAAACGGATTTTAAAAGCCTGCTGAACTTTTTTCATTCAGCAGGCCTTCCTAAAATTTTTTACTTTACTTTTGCACCATTCTCTAGTTTTGAATCAACCGATGCTAATTTTAAAATCCCATCTTTTTCACCAGCTAGAATCATTCCTTGCGATAATTCACCGCGTAATTTAACTGGCTTTAAGTTAGCGACTACAATTACTTTTTGACCAATCAATTCATCTGAAGAGTAGAACTTTGCAATACCTGAAACTACTTGTCGTTGCTCATATCCAAGATCCACTTGGAGCTTTAATAATTTATCTGCTTTTGGAATAGTTTCACACGCTGTCACAGTGGCTACACGTAAATCCACCTTCATAAAATCATCAATAGTAATTTCAGGAATTTCTGGAATTTCCGCAGCTTTTTCCTCACTTTTTGATTCTTCTTTTTGTGGAGTTTTCACTGAACCACGCATTTCCTCACGAATATACGTAATTTCAACTTCATTTTCCAGACGAGGGAAAATCGGAATCCCTTTTTCTACCACTTTAATGTTTGCTGGAATAGTATTGCCGAATGTTTCAATTGTTTCCCATGCTAAGAATTTGTCATCTAACCCTAATTGTTCAATAATTCGCTTAGGAGTAGATGTCATAAATGGTTGTAACATGACAGCAATTTGGTGTAAACTTTCCGCCAAATTTCGCATAACAGCGCCTAATTTTGGCTTATCTGTTTCCTCTTTAGCTAGCACCCATGGTTGAGTTTCATCTATATATTTATTCGTTCTTGAAACTAGCGTCCATAAGTCGGCTAATACGACACTAAATTGCATTTTTTCCATACTTTCTTCATATTTAATACGTACTGATTCAGCCTGTTCTTTTAAAGCTGCGTCAAACTCTGTCGATTGAAGATTTTCAGTTGGAATAATGCCATCGAAATATTTATTAATCATTGAAATAGTACGATTTAATAAATTGCCTAAATCGTTTGCTAAGTCGAAGTTTGTACGTTCAACAAAAGATTCTGGCGAAAATACACCATCAGAGCCGAATGGTAACTCACGCAATAAGAAGTATCTTGTTGCATCTAAACCATAACGCTCTATTAACATTTCAGGATAAATAACATTGCCCTTTGATTTAGACATCTTACCGTCTTTCATCATGATAAAACCATGAGCAAACACTTTTTTAGGAAGTGGTAAATCTAGAGCCATTAAGAAAATTGGCCAATAAATAGTATGGAATCGAACGATATCTTTACCAACTACATGTACATCTGCCGGCCAATATTTATTGAATAATGTCTCATCCTCTGAAAGATAACCTAATGATGTTATATAGTTAGTTAAAGCATCTACCCATACATAAATTACATGTTTAGGGTCTCCTGGAACTTTAATGCCCCAATCAAATGATGTTCTTGAAACAGATAAATCTTCTAGCCCTGGTTTAATAAAGTTATTAATCATTTCATTTTTTCGAGATTCAGGCTCAATGAAATCAAGGTTTTCTTGATAATAAGCTAAAAGACGATCAGCGTATTTCTTCATATTAAAGAAGTAAGATTCCTCTTTAACTTTGTGTACTGAACGACCACAGTCTGGACAGTTACCGTCTACTAATTGTGTCTCAGTAAAGAATGATTCACATGGTGTACAGTACCAACCTTCATACTCACCTTTATAAATATCACCATTATCTAAAAACTTTTGGAAAATCTTTTCGACAGTTTTCGTATGACGCTCTTGCGTTGTTTGAATAAAGTCATCGTATGAAATGTCCATTAATGCCCAAAGCTTTTTCGCAGCATCTGCAATTTCATTTACGTATTCTTGAGGATGCTTACCCGCTTCAGCGGCTTTTTCTTGAATTTTTTGCCCATGCTCATCCATTCCAGTTAAAAAGCGTACATCATAACCACGTAAACGTTTATAACGTGCAATTGTATCTGATGCTACAGTTGTATACGCTGTACCAATATGGAATTTCCCACTTGGGTAATAAATAGGGGTTGTTATATAGAATGTTTTATTTTGTTCGTTCACTAGAACTGCCTCCATTGTTTCACAGTATACTATCTATTCTAACTAAGTACGAAATTCGTTTCAATGAAAGTTTCTCGTACGCGAAAAATGTCGAATGATATAATCAATCCATTTAATGTCTTTAATAAGAAGCTTTTTTACTATAAATTAAAATATATAATAAAAACCTTTTAAAAAAACCAAAATATCTCTTTTCTTCTCAAAAATTTTTTTTGAAACAATAATATTAGCGCATTAATTAATTGACGTTTATGGCATTACTTGGTATGATAACTATCAGACAAGGAATTATGTCGAAATTTGACGAAATACCAATATAACTTTTAACAATAGGAGGAAAAATAATTATGAAATCAACAGGAATCGTTCGTAAAGTCGATGAATTAGGTCGTGTAGTAATTCCAATCGAATTACGCCGTACATTAGGTATTGCAGAAAAAGACGCATTAGAAATCTATGTGGATGATGACAAAATCATCTTAAAAAAATATATGCCTAACATGACATGTGCTGTAACTGGTGAGGTTTCTGATGATAACTTCCGTCTAGTTGGCGGCAAATTAATTTTAAGCCCTGAAGGCGCAGAAATGTTAGTGCAAGAAATCCAAACTAACTTAAAAAAATAATTTGATACACACCTAAATCAAGCACAGTGATTTGGGTGTTTTATTTTTTATCAATTTCTCCTTAGCGTAATTGCATCCAGAGGCGTTATCATTCAATAGAAGATAACTATAATATAACCAATTATTAAGTCCCTTATAATGTCCATGTCAGACCTTTTATGATAAGGGTACTATTTTTTACAATTATTATCAATTAAATAGTTTATATGCTCATCAAAACGTATGGTTGATTTCCGTTCCGGCTGGGCGCTTTGCCGCTGACGCTTCGCTTTCGCGCAGAGCAGAGCTTCCTGGGGGCGTCGGGGCAACAGGATGTTGGTCACGAAGGCGTTATCACAGGACGTGATGCTTTTAGCCTTCGTTCCTCTATATCGCTGATCCCCAAGGAGTCGCCCAGCCGGAACGAAGATCAGCTTAAATACATGGCATGGTCTTAACAAGTGTCATCCCAAACTATTGGTGATAAGCCACCTATTTGAATAGATATACAAAAAAGAGGTGCCTATATTAAGGCGACCTCTTTCTTTACATTAACTATGGTATTCATTATAGATTTCTCGCTTAGCTACTTGACGTAGTTTGGCTACTTCTTTTATAGCTTCTTTTGATGTAACACCAGTTTGATCAATAATATAATCAACATGTTCAACAATAGACATTGTTATCCAATAGGCTTGTTCATCATTTTCTTCCTCAGCATTTTCATTTCCTTCAAGGACAATACAAAATTCTCCTCGAATTTCCTCTGTTTGGGACCATACCACTGCTTCGGCCAACGTACCACGTAAAAACTCTTCGAATTTTTTAGTTAACTCGCGAGCTAATACAATTCGACGATTACCAAGAATAGATTCCATATCTTTCAAGGTTTCCTTTAAACGGTGAGGAGCCTCATAAAACAAAATGGTTTCCTGACGTTTTTTTAGTTGCTCTAATTGCTGTCGACGATCCTTTTTTCCTCGATTTAAAAATCCATAAAAGAAAAATGGCTGCGGTGTTAATCCAGAAGCAATTAATGCTGATATTGCAGCATTAGGACCTGGCACCGGCACAACTGGAAAGTCTTGTTCGATTGCTTTTTCGACTATATCTGCACCAGGATCAGAAATACAAGGTAGACCAGCATCACTAACTAATGCAACTGTTTTCCCTTCACGTAAGAAGGCTAATAGCTTCTCTCCCCCCACCTCTAAATTATGTTCATGATAGCTTATCAGTGGTGTTGCTATATCAAAGTAGTTGCATAGCTTTTTGGTATTACGTGTATCCTCGGCAGCAATAATATCTGCTTCCTTTAAAATACGTAGCGCACGCACACTCATATCCTCTAGGTTACCAATAGGCGTTGCAACTAAATATAAACAACCTGTATGATCGTGCATTGTACTTTTTTGAGATTTCATGACTCATCCCTCCCTATATATTTTATCTTTTGCGTTCGTGTTAGCTGTTTAAAAGCATACTCTGCACGCATCGCCTCTTGTTTCGTATCGAATTCCTCTACATAAATACATTCCACTGGTCCACGTGCTCTCGTATATTTTGCTCCCTTACCAGCATTATGTACAGCGACACGCCTGTCTACATTATTCGTGTAGCCAGCGTAAAAGGATTGGTCGGCACATTCTAACACATAAAAATAATGATTACTGTTCTTTTCCATAAAGGATTTCTCTCACTTCTGCTGTATATTCATTATCCTCATTATACACATACAGAGGTGGTAATATTTTCAAATCAGGTTTACCGTCTTTAATTCCTTCTATTAATAGTGTGTTGGCTTCCTTACCTTCTTTCGGGTAAATAAATTGCATACGTTTAGGCTCTATACGATTCGCCCGCATTGCCGTAACAATATCTAATAACCGACCAGGACGATGAACAAAAGCGGCCTTTCCGCCCTGTTTTAATAATTTACTTGCTGATTGTATGGCTTCTTCTAATGTTAAATATAGTTCATGACGGGCAATAGCGTAATGCTCACTTAAATTTTTATCACTAGCTTCATGTGCTAAAAAATATGGTGGATTACAGGTTACAACGTCATACTTTTCAATACCAAGCTCCTTAGGAATTTCCTTCACATCACCAAGGACCATATGAATTTGCTCTTCTAATTTATTGTAACGGATACTTCGCTCAGCCATATCAAATAAACGTGGTTGAATTTCTACTCCTGTAATATGTCCCTTTGTTCTAGCACTTAGAAAAAGCGGGATTACGCCATTGCCTGAGCACAAATCAACAATTTTCCCTTTATGGTATGGGACATTGACAAATTTCGAAAGTAACACCGCATCCAATGAAAACGAAAAGACAGAGGGGCTTTGAATAATACGTAAATCCTCAGCCAATAAATAGTCTAACCGTTCGTCATCTTTCAACCAATCTTCCATGTTTCTTCCTCCTACTATACAAAACAAAAGACTGACACCACCATAGTGGGAATCAGCCTTCTATTACACATTTTGTTTATTTAAAAATGATAGACAAAACAGACAGTCTTCACCTTTACGTGAACTTCCGAAATGAACATGACAAACATGGAAGCCTTCATGGTATAAACGTGCTAGGTTATCATAACCCTCGCCAATATCTAACGGATTCTCTTTCTTCTCATCAGTAGCCTGTACAGAGTTTTCATTAGAAAGCAGTTCTTCCAGACGTGTTCGAAGGTGATGATTTTCTGTTTCGAGTGTCTTATGCTCCTCCATCATTAACGCTACAAATTGTTTCAATGCACCAAATTGCTCCTGCATTGCTTCGAGCTGTTGTTCGAACTCCATAACGGTATCTAAGAAATTACGGTCCTTCACCCAAGCCACCTCGTTCAATTCTCTATCTTATATAAGATTTTTTTCGCATGCTAGCAGTTCTTCTAGTGTATACTCAACTGTACGTTCCTGCTCATGTAAATATACTTGAATGAGTCTCTCCAGTACATTTAAACCTACAACTTTACCGCGGCCATCTGGTGTCATCGTCAATTCACCAATGTCTGGCATGCCCTCTTTTGCTTCCTCATATTCATCATTTTCATATTTCAAGCAGCACATTAAACGACCGCAAAGACCTGAAATTTTGGATGGATTTAAAGATAAGTTTTGATCTTTAGCCATTTTAATAGAAACCGGCTCAAAATCTCCTAAAAATGTTGAGCAGCAAAGCATCCGGCCACATGGACCAATACCACCTAACAACTTCGCCTCATCACGTACACCAATTTGACGAAGTTCGATACGTGTTCTAAAAACAGAAGCTAGATCTTTTACAAGATCTCTGAAATCAACGCGTCCTTCAGCCGTAAAATAAAAGATGATTTTATTACGATCAAATGTATATTCAACATCAACGAGCTTCATTTCTAAATTATGCTCAATGATTTTTGTACTTGCTAGTTCAAATGCGCGCTTTGATTCTGCAGCATTTTCCTCTACTTGAATACGATCACGTTCATCCGCTGGTCGTAGAACTTGTTTAAGTGGTAAAACAACATCATTATCCTCAACAACCTTTTGAGGGACAACTACTTTACCATATTCTACACCGCGAGCTGTCTCTACAATGACATATTGACTGTCCTCTAGTAGATATGATGCTGGATCAAAATAATATATTTTACCCGCTTTTTTAAAGCGGACTCCCACTACATTATACAAATGTATACCCCTCCTGCAGATTTAGCATTAACTGCTCCATCATTAACGTCCTATTCATGTTACGCTGTAAAGATGAACGTGCCTGTAAAATAGACTCCATTTGACTAGATAGTCGTTCATAAGTCGAATGTAAGGCAGCTTCTTTAAATGTCTGTAACATGTCTGGGTAAGTACAAGCTGATTCGGGATTAGCTTTTATTGACACTATATCACGGTAAGCAAATAGTAGTAAATCTAATGCCTGCTCCATCTCGCCTTTTTCTTTAAACAGTGGCAACCATTCTTCATGTACAACAAGCATTGCTTCATGTACGTTCTGACGAATTGCCTCTACTAATTTTAACACTGTTTTTCGAGCATGTGCAAACTGCTCATCATTTGCTAAAATCATAGCCGTTTCGAGCTCGTTCGTCATCATGCTCACTGTAGAAGCCATCGAATAAGAAATATTATTATCTTGTAAATGCTTTAACAATATATGTCGAGGCATTTTTTGAAATTTAACATGTTGGCAGCGAGAGCGAATCGTTGGTAAAATTGACTGCATTTGCTCCGTTAATAAAATCGCAGTTACCTCACCATCAGGTTCCTCTAAAAATTTAAGTATCATGTTTGCAGATGCAACATTGAGTCGGTCTGCATGATGAAGTACATAAATTTTACGTCCCTCTTCAACACCCATCATCTTCATTTCTGCAATTAATTCACGTATTTGATCAATCTTTATAAATTGACCCTCTGGATAAATTTGATGAATATTTGGATGATTACCCGAATCAACACGTCTGCAATTTCGACATGTTTCACATGGAACATTTTGACTTGGTTGCTCACATAACATTAATTTGACAAAAAACTTCATTATATCAGCTTTGCCTGTCCCTTTTTCGCCATCAAAAATGTATGCATGTGCTAATCTATTTTTGTCAAAAATCGTTTGAAGCTGCTTCATTACGACTGGTTGCAGTGTGAATAGCTCTTCAACATTCTTGGCCATATATTTAAAATCCTTCCTATAACAATTACACTCATAGCATAATTGTTTCCTATTGCCATTTTAGTACAGAAATATCTGCAATTTTAGAGCAGATAGATTAGTTACATCGTTAATTGGGTTCATGCCATTCAGCAAGTTTTTCCTTAACCAAGTACTAGCAATTATACCTCGGCATAATTGCGTCCGGAGGTTTTAACTTCTTTCAGCGGGTGTTTAGGCACCCGCTGAAAGAAGTTAAACTTGGCAGCTGAATAGATTTGAAAAAAGCCCGCGCCTACAAGAGAACGAGACACGGGTTTTACATATACAAATTAATTAATAAGCCTTTAATCTCACCGATTTTATCGAGAAGATCAATTGCTTCCTTTTCTTCATCTAAAATATCTTGCGCAAGCTCCACAAGACGCGTATCAATAGTTTCGATAATTTTTAAGCGTCTTCCTTCACCAAAACGATTCCATGTATGCGATTGCTTTAAATCCATACCATGCTCTACTGTTTCTTGTAGGAATCGTTTAACAAGCATTTTAAAACGAGCAAGCTCTCGTAAATTACGTGATCTTGCAACACGGTCACCTGCTGTAGAAATATCCCCTAGCAATCGTGTAAGCTGTTCAGTTTGCAATTTGGTGCCTTGCTTGACGACCATATCTCCAAATCGGTTATTTTGATTATTGTTATGCAGTGGATCTTTACGATTAGTATTTAACCCGACACGTATATCTTGATTGATCTTCAAGCTGTTTCGCCCCCACTTGCCTTCTTTATCAAATACACAAAAGCTAATTATAATGTGTTTTTCTTCCCATTTAACGTGGCAATGATTTAAAAATGATGGAACTGTTCAATTGGTAATACAAAAACTGTCGCTCCACCTACCTCTACCTCTACAGGATAAGGTATATAGGAATCTGTATTCCCGCCTAATGGCGAAACAGGTGCAACCATTTGTTCTCGTGCACGACAATTATCACGAATAATATCTAAAACTTTGGGTATGAGAGAGTCTTCCGTCCCAATAAGAAACGTCGTATTTCCAGAGCGTAAAAATCCTCCAGTACTCGCTAATTTAGTTGCGCGAAACTGATTTTTCGTTAAAGCATTCGATAAGCGGCTGCTATCTTGATCTTGCACTACAGCTACGACTAACTTCATTCGCACTCACCCCTTTGATAAAATTCATCTAAATAGACTTTAGTTACCTTTTCCGTGACATACGTTAGAGTTCCTCTGTTTCAGTAGGTGTTTGGAACATCTACTAAAATAAAACTACACCTTCATTCATCTCAAAACATTTGCTACTGTCGCTTCGCTTTCGCGCAGAAAACATTTGCTGAATGAAAATAAGATTATAGATGTTACCATTATATCACATTGTGGTAGACAACTTCATGCATTTACTGTATTGCTTCATATATTAATGACCATACATCTTCAACAACACGATCAATATTTTGGTCCGCATTGATGACATGTATACGCTCCGGGTAACGCTCCACTAGCTGTAAATACCCTTCCCTAACCTTGTTATGAAAAGCTAAACTTTCAACATCTAAACGATTGACCTCTCGCTCTCCGTGAGCATGAATCCGTGCCAAGCCAACCTCTGGTGCAAGGTCAAATAAGATTGTCATATCAGGTAACTTCTTACCGATTGCAAACTCATTAATAGATAATACTTCATCAACGCCGATACCACGTGCATATCCTTGGTATGCTAAAGAGGAATCGATAAAGCGATCGCAAATAACTGTTTTTCCAGCATCCAACGCAGGTCGTACTTTTTCAAAATAATGCTGACTTCTCGCCGCTGCGTATAATAATGCTTCTGTACGCTCATCCATGGCTGTATGTTCGGGGTCTAAAATTACGCTCCTAATTTTCTCAGCAATCTCAATACCACCAGGTTCTCTCGTTGCTAATACATCAATCTTTTCTTGTGCAAGTCGCTCGGCTATTTTTTGAATGACTGTTGTTTTTCCAGCACCTTCTGGACCTTCAAATGTAATAAATAAATTGCAATTCATGCTGTTACTGCCTCCAACTATTTAATGATCTCAATCATCTTTTCTTCTAAACGGTGATTTCCTTGGAACGTTGCACCAGTAGCCAGTAACTCTTCTAACTGACTCAGCTTTGCTACTGTTATTTTTTCGCCTGGAACAAGCAATGGAATGCCTGGTGGATAAGGAATGATCATACTTGCAGAAATACGTCCTATAGTTCGCATATACGGTAACCATTCTGTTTCCGACTGTTCCATTTCATCAAATGTATAGGCTGGTTCCGTAATGGATACAAAATTATAGGCCGTTTGTGAAGCAGCTACTATTTCCGTCTTTGGTGTACTTAATAACAATGTTACAGCATCCTTAATACGGACACGTATTTCTGCAAATGGATAGTTATGTCCCTGCTTCAACAAAGGTAGTACAAGCAATACTTGATGCGCATCTGCTAGTTCTGCATATACGTGCTTTGCTTCTAATGCTTCCTGTAATTGAAAACCGCTATAGCCCTCAACCCGTAACAATAATTTGATAGGGTCGTCTACCTCAATAACTTCCAGAGAGCCAATAGCTCGTATTGCCTCTATCCATTGGTTCCTTTTCTCTATTATATATGCACCGTCACTCTCCATATATGTCTGTATATAATAGCGTGCATCATCTAAAGAAGCTAATAAAAGATAGGATGGGCTGCTAGATTGTAGCATACGTAAATAGTGATTTATTTTATCTACATCGATTAACTTAGTATTAACATGCATAAAAGATGCCATTGTCATAGCAGGCAATGTTTTATGTGCAGACTGCACTACTATATCTGCACCAAATGTCAATGCTGATGGTTGAAATAAGGTACATGCACTAAAATGGGCTCCATGTGCTTCATCCACTAAAACAGGAATACCTTTCTCATGACAATACGCAATCTGCTGCTGTAATTCTTTCGATGTCATACCATAGTAAGTAGGATACGTTAAAACTACAGCGCGAGCCTCTGGATAATAATCAACTGCTTCTTTTAAATCTTTATAAGAAACATGGGTTGCCGTTAATGTTCGTTCATCCCATAGCGGTGAAATAAATATAGGCTTTGCTCCAACAAGCTCAATTGCGTGAAATATAGACTTATGTGCATTACGTTGGACAATAATCGTATCACCTTTTTTACATGTAGCATAAATCATCGCTAAATTTCCAACTGTAGATCCACCTACTAAAAAGAAGCTTTTCATCGCCCCATATGTATCTGCCAATAAGTTTTCTGCTTCTAATATTATTTCCTCTGGGTGATGTAAGTCATCAAGACCTGATAATTCAGTCACATCATATCGCATTACATCTTTAAAGGGCTGAGGAAGATGGGATAGTTCTCCATGCTTATGCCCGGGTACATGAAAGGAAATATTTTGTTGTTGTCGGAAGCGCTCTAATCCTTCTACAATCGGCTTTTTCTTTTGCAAAACAAAACACCCATTTCCGTTATATTCTTATTTAATTATAACACTTACGTTACAAAAAAATTTGCTGAATGGATATAAATAAGATGAAATTCAAATAACCTTTTTCCCGATCCAATGTGCTAGTAACGCAATAGGAATCAATAAAAGACAAAATGGCAAGCAAACGAAAATAATGTTCCACGTTATGACTTTATTAATTAATAACGAATGATACAAAATTAAACTGTATGGGATGACGATTATCAAAGATGTGAGTGCACCGGGTGTAATGGAACGAAGAAAAATAGACTGTGCAAGGTGAGTGAACGCATGTAGAAAGTAGGTTAGCGTAACAATAGTGAAAAAGTAGATATCTCCAAATGGCCCTTGATTCACAAATTGATTGGCTACAAACGTAGAACTACTTACAAACATAAATACTACGATGACTGCTACGGCAAACTGTGCTGTCGACATCGAGAACTGTTTTATAACTCGATTAGCAATTTTTCTCGGCAATCTTTCATACAAAATCGTAGAATTCTTATTTAACCACTTTTCAACCATAATAACTTCTTCAAAATCATGAAGAATAAACATAATAGGGAATAGCCAAATAAGTGTTTGAACACCTATCCATTGTTCCATAATGATTCCTCCTTTTTAAATTATATTGAGTAATTACTCAAATGTTTACCAAAAAAAATAGCTACGTGTGGTTGATTTCCTTTTCGATTGAGCGCTTTCCTAGGGGCGTTCGATCTTCGCTACAATCAACTTATACAAATTGCACAAGTTTTAACACATGTAACCCACAATTTTTATTGATGAACAAAAAATATACTCAATGTGAATTTTGCATTCCTTTTAAAATAAACATTGCTATCTCCTCAATATAATGATTATTTTCAATTGGCATTTTATCTATTTTTCTTTCTTCAACTAAAACATGCGTTAGTATTGTTGAAAGAAACATTGAAGCTGCCGTTTCTATTGTCCTTTTTTCGACAGTACATGAAGAAGCTCTTACCAAAAATGAACGGGCCTGTTCACCCATTGTATTTATAAACCCCACAATATCCTTACTAGCATTCGTGTTTTTCACTATTTCTGGGGACCAAATAAAAGTTAAAAAGCTTTTATTACATGATAAAAAATTGGCATATAATTGGCCAAATTTAATTAAAGCCGGATATGGCTCCACCTTCGAAAGTTCTTTAATCTCATTTTGTAGAGCGCCAATAAATGAAAATTCACGAATAAGATAATTAAGAAGTTCATTTTTATCTTTAAAATAATAAAATATAAGTCCCTCTGCTACTCCGCTCTTTAATGCTATTTCTTTAGTAGTCGTTGCGGTAAAGCCCTTTTTAGTAAAAAGCTCTAATGATACTTCTAAAATTTTATCCTTCTTTGAAATCAAACCTTTTCACCACCGATTTAATTTTTGAGTATATACTCAAATATAAAGGTCAAGAAATATTTTTGTCAAGTTATTCCAGGTAATAGGTGCAAAATAATCTAGGATTAATTTCAGTTTCTACTCATTAACGTTTTAATAAAATGTCATCCGAATTCTTGGTGATAAGTCAGAAAAAGATCATTGCAACTAAAAGCAATGATCTTTTTCTATGACATGACACTCTTCTTTTATCAGTAAAAACTATTATCAATTATGCCGAGGCTAATTGCGTCCGGAATACTAAATACTAGCCTTTATCCCCATCTCTTGTACTAGCTGTTCTACTAATTGCGGTACAAACTTTTCTAAAATTGGATTCATCATCCCCGCTAAGAAACCACTTGCCTTCATTGTTAAATTACCTTCTAACTGACATGTACCATCTTGGTTTTGTGTAACTTCAAAGTAACCATCACCATTTAAAGGATCTGATAAGCCTACCAAATCAAATAAGACCTGATTAGGATTTGACTCTTTGCACTTAAGTTCAACCTTTACAGCTTTTTGGATAATTCCAAAATCCCCTTGAAATACCCAAATCATATTTCGTTCACTTGGAAATTCATGATGTAAATAACCAGGTATTAGTACAGCCCATTCTTCTTTATTCTGAATAAACTCCTGTAGCTTAGCTTTTTCAATTTGAATATTTTCTCTATATACCCCTGTTGCCATTTCAATACACCCCTATATTTGTTTATTTAAATTAATTAAATTCTAACATTATTTGGGTGTTATTATCGATTTTTAAAAAATAAAAAAACCACTGATTTCTCAGTGGCTGCTTTGTGCCTAGCGACGTCCTACTCTCACAGGGGGAAGCCCCCAACTACCATCGGCGCTAAAGAGCTTAACTTCCGTGTTCGGTATGGGAACGGGTGTG
>NZ_JBNNSS010000018.1:11271-66783 GCF_050277945.1 Lysinibacillus sp. NPDC097214 | reverse complement strand
GATAAAACCGTGTTGCTGTCGCTTCGCTTTCGCACAGATAAAACCGTGTTGCTGCCGCTTCGCTTTCGCACAGATAAATTGCCACAGGACGTGGCCTTCTTAGACTGAGTTCCTCTATTTCAGCTGTGTTTGGACACCCACTGAAAAGTAACTTAAATTCACATTCATTTGCTGAAAGAAGTTAAATAATCTATACCTTGTCGTCGTACTTTCATCACTCGCAATGCAGTAAACAATTCAGCATATTGGAATTGCTAGTTCAATCATTTACTAATCGCTAGATGTCTCATTTTATGATGAGACATTCGTGAATCACGCCGAAACCGAATATTTGTTCTATATTATCATACTTCACACTAGATGAGAAATGTATTCAAAGAATATTCATTAATAGTATCGCCTTATTTTTTTCACAATTTTCTCATTTTATCGAAATATTCGCTAGTTTTAACGTGAAGTTTATAAATCTTCTATGTATAATAGATATATATTTAATTAAAGGGTGGGGTTTGTATGGAAAATTACCGTTTTACAGCTTTTGAACAAACTGGGGAAACATTGTTTGATGAAACATGGACATTCGAAAACGATGAGGCTGCAAAAATCAACGGTCTACAGCAGATCGAAGAAAAAGGTGTTGCCAACAAAACTCATCGCCTTGTTAACGCTTCGGGTAAATTAATCTTATTCCATGTCTAAAAATGACTATTAAAAGGCACGTAGTACACCTTACTACGTGCCTTTTTAGGCCAACATGATGTTGGTCACTCAGTCGTGTGTTGTTGTTGTTGCTGTCGCTTCGCTTTCGCACAGATAAATTGCCACAGGACGTGGCGTTCTTAGACTGAGTTCCTCTATATCAACGGGTATTTGGACACCCAATGAAAGAAGTTAAATTTATTTCCCTACAAATGCAGGTGCTCTTTTCTCTACAAATGCATGGATTCCTTCCAAATGATCGGTCGTTTTACGCATCGCTGCTTGCCCTGCTGCTTCCATTGATAAAATACTCTCTAATTGCGGTAAATTTTGAGCATGTAGAATTTTTTTAGTCGTAATCATCGATGCAATTGGAGAAGCAAGCATTTTTCCTACTAGTTGGTCCGTAATCGCAAAAACAGTCCCATCTGGTGCAATATAATCAATTAACCCTTCATCATGTGCCTCCGATGCCGTTAAAACTTTACCTTCCCAAATCATTTGTTTAGCTTTAACAGTACCTACACGTTCCTTCATAAAGAAATGTCCCCCACCATCAGGGATGAGCCCTATGCCGATGAAGTTCATAGCGAGCTTACTATTTTCACAGGCCACAACTATATCTGCCCCAAGCGCTAGACTAAAGCCTAATCCGGCTGATGCTCCATGAACCGCTGCAATGACGATCATCGGTAGCTGGTAATACGCTTTGACAATACGTGTTAAGTAAACCATTGCCTCATTAATATTAAGCGGCTTATTTGGATCTAGCATCGCTTTAATATCGCCACCTGCTGAAAAGACTTTTCCTTCCCCGCGAATAACGAGAACTTGTATTTCTTGTTCCTGCTGTAGTGCCTCAAAGCATTCTGCTAGTTCACGCATCATCACATCATCCATAGCATTCATAGCATCTGGTCGATTTAATGTTAATGTTGCACGGCGTTCTAATTTTTCTAATGTAATCGTTGAAAATTCCATCCCTACACCCCCAAATATGAATAGTCATTCACTATGTACTATTCGCGTTTTTTTAGAAAACTCCTTCTACCCTACGCAAAATTGCACTTGATATGCTATATTTAAGGACGAATATCGATTTGAAGGTGGTTAATGATTGTGACACAGAAAGACTATCGTGTATTACTTTATTATAAATATATAGCTATTGAAGACCCTGTGGCATTCGCAGAGGAACATTTAGCACTTTGTAAAGAAATCGGGCTTCTTGGTCGTATTTTAGTTGGCGATGAAGGTATTAATGGAACGGTTTCAGGCACAGTTGAGCAAACTGATGCTTACATGAATCATATGAAGGCAGACCCTCGTTTTAGCGACATTATGTGGAAAATTGATGAAGTTGAAGGGCATACCTTTAAAAAAATGCATGTGCGCCCTCGTCAAGAGATTGTACACCTCGGTTTAAACGATGATATTAATCCTTTAGAAATAACAGGAGATTATTTATCACCAAAGGAATTTATGGAACGTATGCAGGAAGACAATACGGTTATTATTGATGCACGTAATGATTATGAATATGACCTCGGACATTTCCGTGGTGCTATTCGTCCAGATATTGAAACCTTCCGTGACCTACCAGATTGGATGGAGGCCCATAAAGAAGATTTTACGGGCAAGAAAGTTTTAACTTACTGCACAGGTGGTATTCGCTGCGAAAAATTCTCTGGCTGGTTAAAACGTGAAGGCTATGGAGAAAGTGTTGGTCAATTACATGGTGGAATTGCCACGTATGCAAAAGACCCTGAGGTAAAAGGTCAACTATGGGATGGGCAAATGTTCGTCTTTGATCGACGTCGCAGTGTACCCATTAATCAGGTTGAGCATGTGATTGTTGGTAAGGATTTCTTCACAGGTGAACCGACAGAACGTTATACAAACTGTGCAAATCCTGAATGCCATAAATTAATGCTTTGCGAGGAAAAGCATGAGGCCTTTTATATGCGTAGCTGTTCAGACGAATGTCGCCGCGCAAAACGCAACTTCTTCGTTGAAGAGAATGGTTGGACAAAAGAGCAGATTGAGGAACAAATCGTTAAAATCGCTCAAGTTCAAAATTCTTCTTTATAAGAAAAAAGAGCATCATCCATTTGTGATGATGCTCTTTCTTATTTTTCAGGATTTTCATTCCCCTTTTGCCAAGTAACGCCCTACCTGTCGGCCACTAAATAAACAACCTCCCACAAATGTCCCTTCTAAAGCACGGTAACCATGTACACCGCCGCCACCAAAACCACTAACTTCCCCAGCTGCAAATAAACCCGGTACAGGCTGACCATCCGCTCCTAACACAGCACCATTCAAATTTGTCTGTAAGCCTCCTAATGTTTTACGCGTTAAAATATTTAAGCGAACCGCAATAAGTGGCCAATTGTTTGGATCTAAAATTTTATGGGGCTTTGCAACGCGCACAAATTTATCACCTACATAGTTTCTTGCGCCATGAATAGCATTAACCTGTAAGTCCTTTGTAAATTTATTATCCATTTCACGATCCCTTGCTAAAATTTGCTCTTTTATTTTGATAAAATCAAGAAGGTCTTTGCCAGCCAATTTGTTCATTCCATCAACTAACTCCTTTAAATCATTAGCAATTACAAAGTCCTCACCATGATTTTTAAATGCCTGAATGGGAGCTGGTGGTCCTGGCAAAACACGTTTCAAAACATCAGTAATACTTTTATTTGTTAAATCTGGATTTTGCTCAGAGCCCGATAGTGCAAATTCTTTTTCAATAATTTTTTCCGTTAAAATAAACCATGAGTAATCATAGCCAGTTTTTTGAATGGCTTCTAATGTACTTAACGTATCAAAACCCGGAAAATTAGGTGCACTAAATCGATTGCCTTCTGCATCAAACCATAATGATGATGGGCCAGGCAAAATTCGAATACCATGATTGGGCCAAATAGGGTCCCAATTTTTCAAGCCTTCTGTATAGTGCCACATGCGATCTCTATTAACGATACGCCCACCGGCATGTTCCGTAATTTCTAACATTCTACCGTCTACATATGCTGGTACACCACAGACCATATTTTTCGGTGGTGTTCCAAGTCGTGCTGGCCAACTTTTTCTAACTAAATCAAAATTTGCACCTATTCCACCGCTGGCTACAATAACCGCTCCAGCTTCATAAGAAAATTCACCTATGCCTAGTCGAGAGCTTTTTTCTCCACGGTTTGCATAGCTTTGCGCCAAAACTGTGCCACTAATCCCTGTAATTTTTCCATCTCGTTGAATAAATTCGTCTACTCGATGTCTCGGTTTAAAATCTATATAACCATTCTTTATGGCCTTTTTCACTTTTTCAGCAAAAGGCTTTACAATGCCTGGTCCGGTTCCCCAAACTATATGGAATCTAGGTACTGAATTACCATGTCCGCCTGCTAACGATCCCCCGCGCTCTGCCCAACCGACGACAGGAAAAAACTTCATCCCCATAGACTTTAACCAGCTATATTTTTCACCAGCTGCAAAATCTACATAAGCTCTAGCCCATTTGTATGCCCATGAATCTTCATCCTCCAATCGATCGAAGCCAGCCGTTCCTTGCCAATCCTGCCATGCAAGCTCTTTACTATCCTTAATACCAAGCCTTCTTTGCTCAGGTGAATTCACTAAAAAAATACCTCCAAAGGACCAAAATGCCTGTCCCCCCATTGAATTTTCAGGTTCTTGATCTACTAATAGAATTTTTTTCTTTGCATCCGCTAACTCACAGGCAGCTACTAACCCCGCCAGTCCTGCACCGACAATTGCTACATCATACATCATTCTATACCCCCTAAAAATCAATCTTCCTTTACTTACATTCTTCTCTAATTGACAGTTTACCTTCTACACTTCGTAATTTTGACAAAAATGTGACAAGAAAATAATGTTCGCTTTCCTCCTCTAAACAAAGAAAGTTTCCAACGTATAATTTTCGACCTCGAATATTTGTTAAACGCCCATGTAATCTGACGTAACATATATCGGTAGCGCTTTCATTGTCCTTCCCTAAAACACGAACAATTAATGAATGACAACAATAAAACGTTCGCGTTTAACCGTTTTACAGACTTCCGAAGTCATGAATTTTAATCTTTTTCAGAAATATTGTTGACAAAGGTGAACAATAAGGATTATGATGTTAACAATTAAATCACACGAAAATATAACGACGGAGACACGCTAGTCGCTAGAAAATCCAAAGAGAGCTGATGGTTGGTGTAAATCAGTGATTTCTACGATAATAGTTCCACTCCTGAATAGATAAGCCGAACATCTCCAAAGTAAGCTTATCCGTCACATGCACGTTACGCATATAGCTAAGACTGCTAAAAAATTTTTAAGCAGTGATTAAGGGTGGTACCGCGAACCAATGTTTATTATGCCTTTCGCCCCTTACAACACAATATCTGTGTTTGTAAGGCGTGGAGGGCTTTTTTTATCTTCATTTTGTAACACTTACAAAATGAAGACAAAGCCTCTGGCGGATGTCATGGATTTTGTAAGGAATAAACAAAGGATGTTAGCCTAAAACCTTTGCATCCTGCGAAAACGGCTAACTGACCTGCATCGGTAAAAACGCCACGTCCTGTGGCATTACCGAAATGACCGACATCGTGTCGGCCCTCGTGCAGGCCTAAGCACAATTCAAAATCCAGACGCATTGTTTATCTGCGTGAAAGCAAAGCGTCAGCGGCAATTACGCCAAGGCGAAATTGATATTGCTCTCATTTCTACAAAGGAGATTTGTATGCTGTAAGATGTACTATCTCTACAAAATTCAGACTGTTTCGTATATAAAGAACACTAACATTTTTTAATTAAAAGGAGCTAATTACAAATGACTACATTACAAATGACTACTGCAACAAAGGCAATTAACGTATTTATCGCTGACCCACTAAGTGAAGATGGTATTTTTCCTCTACGACAAGAACAAGATTTAGACTTAAATATCATCGTTGATACTGGTCTTGCACCAGAAGAATTAATCGCAAAAATTGCAGATGTAGATGTTTTACTAGTACGTTCTCAAACAACGGTAACACGCGAAGTAATTGAAGCGGCTAAAAACTTAAAACTTATCGGACGTGCTGGAGTAGGTGTAGACAACATTGATCTAACTGCTGCAACTGAACATGGTATTATCGTTGTGAATGCACCCGACGGCAACACGAACTCTGCTGCTGAGCACACTATTGCCATGATGACTTCACTTGCTCGTCACATCCCACAAGCATTCAATACACTTAAAAATGGTAAATGGGATCGTAAATCTTATGTTGGTGTTGAACTTAAAAATAAAACTCTAGGTGTTGTAGGCTTCGGTCGTATCGGTGTTGAAGTTGCTTATCGTGCAAAAGGTCAACGCATGAATGTTATGGCATACGATCCATTCCTAACAGACGAACGCGCTAAAGAGTTAGGGGTAACAAAATCAACAGTTGAAGAAATTTGTGCTGCTGCAGATTTCATTACCGTACACACACCACTTCTTCCTGAAACACGTAACCTTATTAACAAAGAAAAATTCGCTATGATGAAAGATGGAGTGCGCATCATTAACTGTGCACGTGGCGGTATTATCAATGAGGATGATTTATATGATGCAATCGTAGAAGGTAAAGTAGCGGGTGCTGCTCTTGACGTATTCGTATCTGAGCCAGCAACAGATCATAAACTACTTACTTTACCGCAAGTAATCGCAACACCTCACTTAGGTGCATCTACAATTGAAGCACAGGAGT
Organism: Lysinibacillus sp. NPDC097214; assembly: GCF_050277945.1. NCBI lineage: Bacteria > Bacillati > Bacillota > Bacilli > Caryophanales > Bacillaceae > Lysinibacillus > Lysinibacillus sp. NPDC097214. The sequence goes on along the minus strand of NZ_JBNNSS010000018.1, from coordinate 60,322 downwards.
CTGTAGCGGTTGACGTTTCAAACGACATCATTAAATTCTATAAAACAGGTACTGTAACTAATCCAGTGAACATGCCATCTATTCCAAAAGAGTTGCTTGCACAAGTTGAGCCTTTCTTCGAATTAGCTGAAAAACTTGGTTCATTCTTATCTCAACTTACAACTGAGCCTGTGAAAGAAATCAACTTATCTTATGCTGGTGAAGTAGCAAATTATGATGTTCGTCCATTAACGTCAAACGCGTTAAAAGGCTTATTAACTAAAAATCACGGTAATCATGTTAATGACGTAAATGCTCGTTACCTATCTGAACGTATCGGCATGAAAATAAATGAGCATAAAACAACAACTGCAAAAGGCTTCACTAGCTTAATTACGATTGAAATTAAAACAGTAAACGAAACACACACAGTTGCTGGTACATTATTAAATGGTTTAGGTGCACGTATTGTTAAAGTAGAAGACTACGTTGTTGACGTTATCCCACAAGGTCACCTTCTTTACATTAAAAACACTGACAAACCAGGTGCTATCGGTCGCGTAGCAACAAAGCTAGCAGAAAAAGATGTGAACATCGCAACAATGCAAGTTGGTCGTGCACAAGTTGGTGGAACAGCTGTCATGATGCTAACAATCGATAATGCTGTAACAGAAGAAGATTTAACATTCGTTGCACAGCTTGAAAATATTGATGAAGCAAAAGCGATTAACCTATAATAGATTGATTGATAAGCAGAGAGTAGTTGCTCTCTGCTTTTTTTATTTTTAGGCTCATCACCATAACGTAGGGTTGATGTCCATTCCGACTGAGCGCTTTCCTCGGAAGGGAGGACGATGAGCAGCTAAAGCGAAGCGGTAGCAACAACTTGGGTTTGTCTGTGCGAAAGCGAAGCGGCAGCAACAACTTGGGTTTGTCTGTGCGAAAGCGAAGCGGCAGCAACAACTTGGGTTTGTCTGTGCGAAATGTTAGGAAAACAGGATATGTTATAATAAGAAAGTAATTTGAAGCAATGATTTTGAAACCATTGGTTGCTTTTAAAAGTTTATATCGTTTTAGGAGAGTAACAATTATGAAAAAAACAATAATCTTCTTTGCAATAGGAAGTAGTATTTTATTATTGTTTTATACAATGTTTAAGCTTATCGGGAATGAATCTTCTATGTTGACATTAATAACATATGGGTTATTTACGGTCACTTTTATTTATTCAATCATTTATTTATTTCAAAAGAAATGGGTTCCAATTATTATTCAATTAATAACACTACTCATAGTGATTGTATTGCCACCATTGATTAGAACAGAAGTGAATTTTTATTTTTATAAAGATGATAGAGAAAAAATCATTAGCATGTTAGTCAATGGGGAAATAAAAAAAGAAGCAAATAGATACGGAAGTAAAGGTTTTTACTCGTATTACACTCCCCCGCAATATATAGATGCGGTTAAAGATGAGACGATCAGAGTAGGTATGCATTCGAAAGATCATTTTTTTGTCTTTTTCCAATCAGCTGAACAACCCTTTATGGACATGCAGGGTTTAAGGGAAGGATTTATTTTTTCATCCGCAGGTGAATTTCCAACTGCCAAAGAGTTTGATTATTATAGTGATTACAAGAAAATAGATAATCACTGGTATTTCGTATCAAGTGATGTTAACAGATTTGAGAAATCATGTTTGTTTTTATGTGAATAATTAAGTAAAAGATAAGAAGTTGACATTCAGTAGGAAGCTTTAGCACAATAACTAAATTATCCATTGTTGATTGCGGACTATCTCCAAATTTACAAGGGCTACTCTCGCTTATTTATTTTTGGGGCTCATCACTATGACGTAGGTTTGGTGTCCGTTCCGACTGAGCGCTTTGTCGCTGCCGCTTCGCTTTCGCGCAATAAACATTTGTTGTTGCTGTCGCTACTCTTTCGCACAGATAAAACAATTGCTGCCACTTCGCTTTCGCACAGAGCAAAGCTTCCTGGGGACGTCCGATGAGAAGCTTGGACAAAAAGATGTTTTATGTACGAAAACTATGTATTGCAATAGCTTTTACATTGCTGTATTTTGCATATTATATACACTACTAGCTGTTCAATTAGTTATTGGACAGCTTTTTTTACACACCAAAATAAAAAAGTATCCCAGAAACACTTCTGAGATACCCCCTCCGAATAAGGGCAATCCTAGCCCTCATTTCAACGCTATACAAATATTTTTAGCTTCCGTAAAGAATTCCAAGCTATGATGACCGCCTTCACGTCCTACCCCACTCTTTTTAAAGCCTCCAAACGGGGCACGTAAATCACGCACAAACCAGCAATTTACCCAAATCGTACCTGCACGTACATCGTGTGAAATACGGTGAGCGCGCTGTAAGTTTTCGGTCCAAACAACTGCACTTAAACCGTACTCTGTCCCGTTTGCTATCGCAAGTGCCTCTTCTTCCGTTTCAAACGGGATAATTGTAACGATAGGACCGAAAATCTCCTCTTGGCAAATGCGGGCTTGTGGATTTTCTTGTAAATAGATTGTCGGCTGTAAATAATAACCCGTACTTAGATGCGCTGGTAATTCAGGACGTTCACCACCATAAATAAGTGTAGAATTTTCATATTCAGCTATACTTAAATAGCTCGTTACCTTGTTATAATGTGTTTCACTTACGACTGGTCCCATATTCGTTTTTGAATCTTGAGGGTCACCAACGACTAATGCTGCAGCCGCTTCTTTAAAACGTGTAAGGAATTCATCTAAGATTGTTCGTTGCACTAAAATACGTGACCCCGCTAGACAAACTTGACCGGAATTCATAAATGCTGCTTGAATCGATACCGGTATAGCTTTTTCTAAATTCGCATCTTCAAAAATAATATTTGCTGCCTTGCCACCTAGTTCGAAGGAAACCTTTTTCAATGAATCAGCACCGTTTTTCATGATTGCTTTACCTGTCGTCGTTTCCCCCGTGAAGGAAATTAAATCGACTTCTGGATGTGTCGTCATAAATTCACCTGCTGATTGTACCCCAAAGCCATGAACAACATTAACAACACCGTCTGGAATACCCGCCTGTTGGGCAATCTCACCAAGTAACGATACGGTTAAAGGTGTAATTTCTGCCGGCTTTATGACCGCCGTATTTCCTGATGCTAAGCATGGACCAAGCTTCCACGTTGTTAGCATAAACGGTAAATTCCAAGGGGTAATTAAAGCAGCAACCCCAACTGGCTCATAGCGCGTATAATTTAAATAAGCATCATCCATTGGGTATACTTCGCCGCCTTGCTGTTCCATAAAGTCAGCAAAAAACTTTAAATTTTCTGCGGCACGTGGAATTTCACGTTCTAATGCTACTTGATAGGGCTTACCTACATCTAATGCTTCTAGGCGTGCTAACTCTTCTTTGCGTTCTAGAATAATTTCTGCCATCCGACGAATTTTTGCCAAACGCTCAGATAAAGGCATTGTACGCCATGGCCCTTCTTCAAAAGCTTTCCGTGCTGCTTCACACGCCCGATCCACATCTTCAAAGCTTGCTTCATGGACTTTTGCAATAATCTCCTGGGTCGCAGGATTTTTCACCTCGAACAATGTTTGAGAAGAAGATTCTACATATTCCCCATTAATAAATAGCTTAACTTCTTTCAATTTCGTTTGTGTATTCCCCATAGTAGACACTCCTTATTATTCATTTTGTCGACGGTGGACGGACTTCCCTGCAATTCCCCAATGAGCGCTTGGGATTTCATTTAAGCATACACGAACCGTTTCAAGCGGTGCGTCTAATACAGAAGAAACGGTTTTGCTCACTTCTTCAATTAACCTTTCCTTTTGTTCTGGTGTACGTCCTTCAATGAGTGTTACTTGAATAATTGGCATTTCACCTTCCTCCTTCTCTATAGGTCTACTTCAACTGTTAACGACTCCATTCCGTCAAAGCTTACAGTAAAGCTATCCCCCGCATGCATTGTTGCGGCTCCTGTTAACGCACCACTTAGCACAATATCTCCAGCTCGAATGTGTTGTCCACGAGCGATTAATTTATTCGCCATCCATGCAATGGCACGTGCTGGATGTCCCATAACTGAACCTGCTGTACTCGTCGCAAAGATTTCATCATTTTGCCTAAAAATACAGCCCATATTCACAAGATCCACTTCGTTCACCGCATACTTTTGTGAACTTACTATGTAGCGCGAAGAAGAAGAGTTATCGGCAATCACATCTGGTAAGGTAAAATTGAAATTTAAATAACGACTATCGATCATTTCCATGGCAGGTGCAATATAATCAGTCGCTTTCAAAACTTGTGCAACAGTTACATTTGGACCGCGTAAATCTTCTTTAAAAACAAAGGCAATCTCTGGCTCAATTTTCGGATGAATTAAAGATTTCAAGGAAATCGGCAGTTGTGGATTTAGCGCCATATTCGCTAACAGCACGCCATAAGATGGCTCATGTACACCCATCATTTGTTGTTTTGCCTTACTCGTTAAACCAAGCTTTAGCCCTGAAATGGTTGTTTGCTCATGCATACGCTTTAGTTCAATTAGTTTGTCTTGAATGTCATAGGCTGTTTCCACTGTCAGCTCTGGATATTTTTCGACAAACTTCGCGACCTCAGACACATCTCGCTCTGCTTTATACAACTCATACGCAATTTGATCTAGCGTATCTGTTTTCATCATCGCTCATCCCTCCGGTTCTACTAGACTGTCTTTGCAATCTCACGAGCAATTTCTGCGATTATATCCTCTTGCCCACCTACCACTTTCCTCTTGCCGAGCTCCACTAAAATTTCACGTTCATCTACGTTGTATTTTTTCGCTGCTTCCTGCGTAAATAATAAAAAGCTAGAGTAGACACCAGCATAGCCCATCATTAAGCTAGCGCCTGTTATTTCTTGCGGACGTGGCATAATTGGTGCAACTACTTCATTAGCAACATCGATGACACTATATAAATCAATCCCAGTTTCATAGCCAAGACGATCGAAAACAGCAGCCATTACTTCCGTTTGTGTATTACCACTACCAGCGCCTAAACAGCGTAAACTACCATCTACATACGTAGCACCTGCTTCGACAGCAGCTATCGTATTTGCCAAGGCAAGTGATAAATTATTATGTGCATGGAAGCCAATTTCACAAGAAACATGTGACTTTAATGCGGCTACACGTTCCTTGACCTCATGAGGTAACATGGCACCTGCTGAATCCGTCACATAAATAATTTCTGCACCGTAACTCTCAAATAACTTCGCTTGTTCTACTATTACGGACGTTGGAGCCATATGTGCCATCATTAAAAATCCAACTGTTTTCAATCCTAGCTCACGGCTTAAGTAAATATGTTGTCCCGCAACATCGGCCTCGGTAACATGGGTTGCCACCCTGGCCATTTTAGCTCCTGCCTTCACTGCATTTTTCAAATCTTCTTTTACACCTATACCAGGTAAAATTAAGACCGAAATAGCCGAATCACCACATTCTTCTCGTGCCGCCTCGATTAACTTCAGTTCATCCACTTTTGAAAAGCCGTACTGTAGAGAAGAGCCCCCTAATCCATCTCCATGGGATACCTCAAAATATTTCACCTTTGCTTTCCTTAAACCACGAGCTACATCTCTCACTTGCTGCTCTGTAAATGCATGGCGCATTGAATGACTACCATCACGCAATGTGACATCTAAAACTGTTAATTTTGTCATTTACTCACCTCCGCTTGGTTCGCCCTCACTGTTTCATGATGCTGTTTAGCGATTTCATTCCCTACTTGTACTGCTGCAGCCGTCATAATATCGAGATTTCCTAAATAGGTTGGGAAAAAATCTCCTGCTCCCTCTACTTCTAAAAAGATTGATACCTGTTTACCATTAAAAATAGGAGCGCTCGTCATGCGATATCCAGGTACATATTGCTGAACAGCTAGCACTATATCTTCAATTGCTTCGATAATTTCTTGTTCCTTGTCACATTCATTCACTAAAACATGCACAGTATCACGCATTATAATCGGCGGATCAGCTGGATTTAAAATGATAATCGCCTTTCCCCTATTCGCTCCGCCTACGTCCTCTATTGCATTTGCTGTTGTTCGTGTAAATTCATCTATATTAGCCCGTGTTCCAGGTCCTGCGCTTTTACTCGCTACCGTTGCAACAATCTCCGCATATTCAACATCAGCTACTTGGTTAATAGCATAGACAATTGGAATAGTCGCTTGGCCACCACATGTCACCATATTGACATTATCGGCCGCCGTGAACTTTTCCAAATTAGCACACGGCACAACGAATGGGCCAATAGCAGCTGGCGTTAAATCAATGATTTTCTTACCAAGAGCAAGCACTCTCTCACTGTGCATAGAATGCGCCTTTGCAGTTGTGGCATCAAATACAATATCAAAAAGCTCAGGACATGCCACTAAGCCATCTATTCCATTCGTGATTGTATGATAGCCACGAGCCTTCGCACGTTGAATTCCCTCAGAAGCAGGGTCAATCCCTACCATGACGCTCATTGTTAAGAAATCACTACGCTCAATTTTGTACATTAAATCTGTACCGATATTACCGGAGCCTAAAATCGCAATTTTTAACTTTGCCATCTTCATTTCTCCTCCTTCAGCCTAAACGTAGCGGACACAGTACCTAGATGGGCAAACTCTGCCGTAAACGTATCTCCATCCTCAAGTGTGACTGCCGCTGTTAATGCTCCTGCTAACACCAACTCACCCGCCTGTAAACCGATATGATATTTACTAAGTTTATTAGCTAACCATGCAACTGCACGTAATGGATCACCCATGACAGCGGCAGCGGCTGCACTATCAAACAATTCACCATTTCGGTAAACATTCATGCCAATATGCGGTAAGTCTATATCTAGCAATTTAGTAGGCGATCCGCCAATAATCACCATGGCAGATGAACCATTGTCTGCGACCGTATCTTCAAAACGAATTTTCCAATCTACTATGCGACTATCAATTACTTCTAGTGCGGGGACAATGTAATCTGTCGCCTCAATGACATCCTCCACTGTAATATTTGGTCCATATAAATCCTTCTTCAAAACAAATGCAATCTCAAATTCCAACTTTGGTTGAATAAATTGATTGAGTGAGATCGTTGCACCATCGACTTCCACCATATCCGATAAAATATGACCGTAGTCTGGCTCCGAAACTTTAAATTGCTGCTGCATTGCTTTACTCGTTAAACCAATCTTCTTACCAACAATTTGCTTCCCCTCTTGTTGCTTTGTAGCAATTTGAAGTAATTGAATAGCATAAGCGTCATCTACAGTTATGTCTGGAACAATAGATGATAGCGGATCGATTGGTTGCTTCGTTGCCTCAGCTTCCTGTAATTTCTCTGCATATAGTTGTCTATCCATATCTGACCTCCTAGACCTGTAGCGTGGTTTCTGCTGATAATGCACCATACTGTCCGTTAAAGAATAGCAATGGCTCCCCATCTTCTAGATGAATGTTTTTCACTCGTCCGATAAATAACGTATGATCTCCTTCTATATAGGTGCTAGCTACCTCACAGCTCACCTGTGCAATAGCGCCTTCAATTGTCGGTGCACCTTGTAAATCACCGAACGTTACTTGACGCTTTTCTTTTATTTGTCCGGCAAATAGCATGGATAGCTCTTGCTGCTGTGCTGATAAAAAATTGACAGTAAATGTTCCGCTTTGTTGGATATGCTCCAGCATCGAAGCTTTTTCACCGATAGAGATGACAACTAATTTTGGATCAAGAGAAACAGACATGAACGCATTTGCAGTCATACCATGGATACTGCCATTTACATTTGTTGTAATTACTGTGACTCCTGTTGCAAATTTCCCCATCGCATTCCTAAACAAACGATCCTCCATTACATAACCTCCTTATGATTTAGTGCTGTCTCAAATACTCTGAAGTAGTATTTGAGACAGCGATGTAAATTTTTCAGGTAAACTATTACTGGCTCATCATCATCACGTGGGTTGATTTCCGTTCCGACTAGACGCTTTCCCAAGGAGTTGCCCAGTTGTAACGAAGATCAACTTATATATACGACATACGTTTTTTAACAAATAATATCGCTAACTTTTGGCGATGAACTACTATTGTTTATTTCACAGGAACCTTTATTGATCGATCTGGTGTACCATATAAGAAATACTCATTAGGTAGTGGAGAGCCATACCAAACAATCGCTTCATCTAACTCATTTTCATGCCATGTTATTGGCTTCCAATCAGGATCGAAAATTAAGTAACCTGAATCGCCAAATAATTCAACTCGGTTGCCACCAGGCTCCATCACGTACATGAAGTACGCTTGACTCACACCATGCTTGCCAGGTCCAGCTTCTATTTGAATACCGTTTTCTACAAAAATATCTGCTGTATCCATTAGGTGCTGTGGATAGCCGTACCAAAAAGCAATATGATGGAAGCGGCCACTATTGCCAGTTTGGTCGTTCATTAACGCTACCTCATGTACAAGTGGGCTAACACTCATCCATGCACCAATTTCCTCATCATTGTTTAAAACAATTTGTTCACGTAATTTGAAGCCTAAATGCTCTGACATAAACTCACGGTTTTTTGCTACATCTCTACACATTAAGTTAATATGATCTAAACGACGTGCCGGAACACCCATCAACGGGCGCTTTTGTGGACGACTTTTTAATAATGTTTTTTGATCTTCAGCAGGCTGAAAATAATCTACTTCCCACAAAATCTCTTGGTTGTGTCCATCTGGTGTGACAAATTGGTAGGCACGACCGTGACCTAAATCACCATCAATCCAGCCTTTTCCGTAACCGCTTTTTTCTAAAGATGCCACCCGACGCTCTAGCGCTTCTGGTGAACTTGCTCGCCATGCAGAATGTCCAAGTCCAGCTTCTTTTCCTTCCGTAAGCTTTAATGTGTGATGATAAAAATCTTCATAGCCTCGTAAATAAACAGATTGCCCCTCGCGTGCAGTAATTTGTAGTCCCATATAATCTGTGAAGAATTTTAAAGATTCCTCTGGCTTTGGTGTAAAAAGCTCCACATGCGCTAATTGTGCTACATCAAAATTTGACATCAAACATTCCCCCTAATTGTTTTCATTATTTATTTGTAAAATAATTCACATCATCTGGATTAACCCACGTTGGGTCTGTCCACCCCGTTAAATCGTAATCTGCCATACATTGCTCAGCAAACGCGATAAACTCATCTGTTTTACCGCTACCTTGTGCACCGAACAACGTTTGTAATCGAATATCTTCATGGTTTCCAGCATAATTACGTTCATATAATTCACTACGGCCGCCAAACTCAGTACCAATCGCATCCCAAAGTAGCTTAATTGTTTTAATCTTTTCAAGGGCTTCAATACCATTTGAACCACGGTAAAGCTTATCTAATGTCGGACGGAATTCCTCGTTTAAAAAATCCCTTGCACTAGATGGTTGGACGATTAAATTCCCCGCTACAATCTGCTGAATGATGCCCTTAATCTTTGGCCAACCTTCCTGTAAAAATACACGATACGCTAATCCACCATTTAAATTCGGAACAACGGTGCCATTTTCTTTTTTCTCAGGATTCAGCGCCATCGCATCGCTTAATGACCAGAACATATGACGCCAAGCTATAATTTCACCGATATGCACCTGTACACCACGGAATTGATCGGTGCCCGCTGTTTTTAATGCTTTCAATAATACGCCGATAATAAAATCTAATTTCACAGCTAAGCGTGTGACACCTTGGAAAGTAAAACGATTAATGAAACCGCTTTCTACAAAGAATGAAGTTGTCTTTTGCATATCTTCATAAATTAAAATATTTTCCCATGGGATAAGTGCTTGCTCGAATACAAGTACCGCATCATTTTCATCGAAACGGCTACTTAGCGGATAATCAAATGGGCTCCCCATAACTGCAGACGTCATTTCATACGAAGCACGACTGATAAGCTTCACACCGGGTGCATCCATTGGTGCAATAAAGACAACTGCAAATTTTTTATCTTTAATCGGTAATCCATACGTACCAACAAAATTGTAATTCGTAATAGCTGAACCTGTAGCCACCATCTTTGAACCACTAATAATCAAGCCTTCGTCCGTTTCACGTTCCACTTGGATAAAAACATCCCCTACTTCATGGACATCTTTATGTCGATCAACAGGTGGATTCACAATTGCATGATTAAAAAACCAATTACGTTCTTGTGATTCTTTGTACCAACGCTTTGCATTTTCTTGGTAAGGTGAATAATATTCCGCGTTTCCGCCAAGTGTTGCAAGGAATGAAGCCTTATAGTCTGGTGTCCGCCCCATCTGCCCATATGTAAGTCGGGCCCAAGCAACAATAGCATCTCGACCTTTAATTAAATCATCCGCGCTACGTGCTGCACGGAAATATCTATGGGTATAACCACCACTACCTGTATCCGTTTCACAAGTTAAAATATCTTTGTATTTTGGGTCATGCATGGCATCATATAGACGTGAAATTGATCGTGCTGAATTTCGAAAAGCTGGGTGGGTCGTGACATCCTTTACACGTTCACCATGTAACCAAATTTCCCGACCATCCTTTAAACTTTCTATATATTCCTGCCCTGTCAAAGGCTTCGTACCTTGCTTTACAACCATTCTCTTCCCTCCTACAATTATTTTTTCTTGTTTGACATGTCTATTTAACTGTAATGCTTTTCGAATTTTTAGATAATTTATTAAAAGTATAGTAATCTGTTTTTTTTCTTTAAAATTTGAAAGGGAAATATGCGAAAAATAGAAAAAAGCCAGCGAATTCGCTGACTTCTCTTACTTTTTATTTTCTATCGCTTTCATTACATAATAGATTTTCAAAGCCAATTGGCATCTGAATCGCCCATCACCTGTACGTAAATCTTCTCGCAATAGAGATTCAATTTTCTCCAATCGGTAACGAAAACCAGGAATGGATAGATTCAAAGCCTTCGCTGTCTTATTGACATTCCCACTGTGATTTAAGAAAACTTCTAACGTATGGACAAGTGTTGCATTATTTTGCTTATCATAACTTAATAGATGACCAAGTACCTCTTCATAAAACTGTAAAAGCTCCTTTGGATTTGTCGTCTTTAAAAATAGCATTATGTGCTGAAAGTTTTCGTAAATAGCAGCCTGTGTCTGTCCAGGTGCTGCATATCGCAAAAATTGACAAATCAATCTTGCCTCGTTGTGACTGTTCCCAATTTCCTCTAACTTCTCTGCATTTTTTCCTACACCAATTTGAAATATAGATTGTTTGAATCGTTCTTTTAAACGTTTCGATAATACGCTAACAAAGTCCGACATATATTCGATATTATTCTCACAGTCCTCTAGAATAAGTAGGACTTCCTGATTTTTAATAAAGCATTCCACATTTAAATACTCTGTCATTAAAAAGCTGTGTAATATTTCCGGGTCCTCATGCTCAGTTGTTATAACAATTACACGATTGTTTTTACTCGGATCAAAATAGAAAATACTACGTGCCTTTTTAATAAGTTCCTCTGTGGAAGATTGTCTACTCATGACTTCATCTAAAAAATCAGACTTTCGTTGCCACTGTGATTGAGCAATTTGCATCTGTGTATATAAATAAATTGAGAAGACCGTTACAGCGCGTTCAATAATCATTTCCTGCTCGCGCGTTAGATTATTATGACTAAGAATCACTAAAGTCCCCAATTGTTTTTTCATGGTCATAATCTCATACTCATGTCGAAACTCTTTTCTCTTACGACTTCCTTCTATATAAAGTTGCTCATCATCCTTTTGCATAAAATAATAGCCGATTGGCTTCATTAAATATCTACGCTCAATTGTTACACTACATTGTAAAGCATCACTTAAAAGATGTAACAGTTGATTCAACGTATAGCCTTCAAGCATGGCATGTGTCATTTGCTTATGGATGGTATCAGAATGTAGGATCGAATTATTCAACGTTTTTAACTCATTGTACGTAGTATCTAACTCGTCAGCTAAGGACGTTTCTTGAAAATATCGTAATATATCTAGTTGCTCTGCTGTAGCATGCTCTTTTGTTCGAACGACAAATTTACAATAGTCATCGCATTTACCACGACACTTTTCTTCAAAAATGACAATCTCCTTTGGATAAGTTTTTGCTAAAAAACCTGCTACATAGCCAATCAATGTCCAACATACACTTTCGTCACTAAAACCAAAATGGCGGACGTGCTCCTCCGCCTCGTAAGAATGAAACCACTTACCTTCCATTTCAAATTTATCGTCACTTATTTCCAATACATCAATTTCTACACTAACAACGCCCTCTAATGTATGAATCGCCGCTCCAGCTCTTATCAACTCTTTTAACTCTTTCCAATTGTACATCTTCTCAATAGAGCCACCAGCACTATAACCACATGCCCAACCATAGCGTAATAAAAAGCCTTTTGCTCGTTCCATATTCAACGTTTGAATAATATCACGCCTAAAAAAGCCAAGTGCCTCAGCCGATTTTAAGATCATTCGATTCCCATTGAACTTAATGATGCCTGAACGTGGATTAATATCAATTGAATTTTCAAACACTAAACGATTTGCTTTCATCATATACACCCCTATAACGATGAAGTTCTATAGATTTTTTCTTATTTTCTCCAAATCGAAATCACTAGATTGTAAGTGTTTACTTTTATTTTCAATAATAGTATAAATTATTTTTTCGGACAATTCACTCAATTGCAACAACAAATGTTTCGACATTTCCCTTCGATAAATCAAAAAAATGTACTGATCCATTGATGAATCAGTACATTTTTGCTTATAGCTTATTTACTAGTTCTAATAATGCCGTTAAAGAATCAACTTCATATGTTGGCGTGACAACGCCGTTTGGTGCATTGTTTTCACGATTTATCCAAACGTTGCGCATACCAACACGAGATGAGCCTAAAATATCAGTGTTTAAGTTATCTCCAACCATAATCGCATCGTCTGCTGTAATACTTGCTTTTTCCATTACATGTTCGAAAATAGAGGCATCTGGTTTCCCTTTACCAAAGTCCCCAGAAATAATGATATGGTCAAAATATGGCGCGATTTCTGGTGTTATTTCCAGCTTTAAATTTTGTAAACTTGGTGCTCCATTTGTCAGTAATACGAGTTGATACTTTCCTTTCAGCTTATCTAGCACATCAAAAGTATCTTCATATAGTAATGGAGACACTTTACGCTCTGCCACAAAGCGCTCCCCTAGTTCCGCCCCTAATTGTGCATCATCAATGCCAAGAGCCGCTAAGCCTTTTGTCCATGCTTCTGTACGATAGCCTGGTACGATCTTTTTCATTTTTTGGAAAGAATCTGTTGGATCATCGAATGTTCCCCAAAGTCCCTCGAATGGATTAATGCCGATTAACACCGTATAATCATATGTTTCATAGCCTTCGTAAAGTGCACGTGCTTCTTTACGCACAGCTTCCTCAAGCTCAGCCGGATTCACATTATGTATTGTTGCTGCGTATTCACACGTTTTTTCAAATGCTGTTTTGACGGATTTTTTATCCCATAATAGCGTATCATCTAAATCAAAAATAATTGTGTTAATTGACATTGTGTCAGCTCCTAGCTTCCTATTAGTATAATTATTTTAGCATATATTCAAAATATTTAGCATAGCGTTTTAGTGTTTTTCCATCGTCAAAACGTAAGGTTGATTTCCGTTCCGGCCGGGCGCTTTGTTGCTGACACTTCGCTTTCGCACAGATAAAACATTTGCCGCTGACGCTTCGCTTTCGCGCAGAGCAGAGCTTCCTGGGGGCGTCCGATGAGCCGCTTCGCTTCGCTGCAGGGTCTCGGGCCAACAGATGTTTTCTGCGCGAAAGCGTAGTGCAAATGTAGCGGCAGCAGAGGGTTTTGTTTGTGCGAAAGCGCAGCGTCAGCAACAGCACCGAGGTTGGTCACGAAGGCGTTATCACAGGATGTGATGATTTTAGCCTTCGTTCCTCTATTGCTGATCCCCAAGGAGTCGCCCAGCCGTAACGAAGATCAACATATTACATGGTATCCATTTTAACAAATGCTATCCCCAACTTCAGGTGATGAGCCTAATCCTAGCCGCTTCTACTATTGATTTTTTCTACGCAATCTATCCATTAGGCTTTGTATGTCAGCCTTTTTTTGTTCAGTTTCTTCTTTCAAAATTTCAATTTGGTAGATGCCGTCCACTTCTTCAATTAGCACACGATCGCCAACCTGTACTGGTTTATTCATAGCAGACTGTAAAATGATTAGCTGTTCCTCTTCCTCTGGGTACTTCAAAAAAACTGCATATCCATCTTCAATACGGTCTAAGGTGTATTTAGTCGAGCTCACTAACGATATCCCCTTTCGCATTACGTAATTGTGCAGCATCCCCATCATTCAGCCAAATCTGTTTCTTTGTCCATTTTAAATAGTTTTGACCTTCTCGTGCATTTGAGCCACTTGTGACATAAAACGTTTTCCCTGGCTGCAATGTCACATTCGGGAAATTAAAAACTTGAGCTCCTTCAATGGATATAAGCTGCCAACCCTTTAAGGACACTGCTTCATTACCATTATTTTTAATGCCTACAATTTCTTCTATTAAATCCTTACTAACAATGTCAACACTTGCACTAGTTGTTGGTGATGCTGCTGGTGCTGGTGCTGAGGCAATGTTTCCAGACCATTCTTTCGAATTCACGTCATAGTTTACACCATCCGTTGACACGATAACAGTTCCCACTTCTGCAGTTGCGTAAATTTTACTGCCAATTGCTTGTAATCGCTCAACTACTTCAGCATGAGGATGACCATACTTATTGCCCTCTCCGTAGCTTAAAATTGTCACTTCTGGATGTACTTTCTGAATGAACTCCGCAGAGCTACTCGTGTTAGAGCCATGATGACCTGCCTTTAAAATCGTGGCTTTCACATCGTCCTGCATCATCTCTTTTTCTAACGCGATTCCCGCGTCGGCTGTTAATAAAAATGATACATTACCATAAGCAAGTTTTAAGACAATGGAAGCATCATTATTATCTGTTGCATTTTCATTTGCGTTTAACACCTTCACATTAATATCATCATCAAACGCTATACGATCGCCTGTTTTCGGAACATTATAAGGAATATTCTTCGTATCAATAAGTGTCAGCATCTCTTCAAAAGTTTGAGATGTATGTACTTTCCCTGAATCATAAAATTGTCCAATATCTATCGAATTTAACACAGGAATTAAACCACCAATATGGTCTGCATCAGGATGGGTTGCGACTACTATATCAAGCTTGTTCACACCGAGCTCCTTCAAATAGGAAACAACTTTTTGACCAGCCCCTTTAACGCCTCCATCAACAAGCATCGTTTTACCGTTTGGCGATTCAATAAAAATCGAATCTCCTTGTCCCACATCAATAAAATGTACGCGCATCCCATGTCCCGCAGTGACGGATACTTTCTTCGTATTTGACGTCTCTGTACAGCCTGCTAATACAAAAATACAAAGGAGCATTACTATTAATTTTTTCATCTCTAACTTCCTTTCTACTTTTCTATTATACAAAAAGAGAGCTACTCATGGGCCGGGGGCGTTCGACGAGTAGCAAGATCAACTTATGATGGGTCAAAGTTATATCCATTTTGTATATAATTCTCAACCATATTCTTTGTTTTCATGCGAATAAAATAAGAAGATTCTTGCATTGCCTGCTGAACACTAATACTCTCATCTACTAATGATTCAACTACAGTGAAATATTCAAGTAATTCAGGTTTATCATTTTCATCTATTGCCCCCGACAATAAAACAGCGTGTACATTGGCTAATGTTGCAGTCTTCGCCACTCCTAATGGTGCTTTCCCATGTAATGTTTGGCGATCTGATTGTCCTTCACCTGTCATCACAAACTCAGCACCCTCTAAATGCTTTTTTAACTGTACTGCATTCATCACAATCTCTATACCTGCATGAAAACTGCTGTTAAAAAAAGCTATTAACGCGCCTCCCATTCCACCTGCAGCGCCTGCCCCTTTGTAGTCGTGCAGTCGAATGCTAAATTGCTTTTCTACAATGTCCGCAAACTGCTTTAAACAGCTATCAAAATAAGCAATTTGATGCTCTTTTACACCTTTTTGAGGCCCAAAAATAGCTGTTGCCCCCCGTTCCCCAATCAATGGATTATCAACATCACAGGCAATAATAAATTGTGCTTCAGCTAATCGGGGATCTAGTTGACTGATATCAATTGAGGATAAATCTAATAGTGCCGACACCCCATCAACAATTAAAGTGCCATCTTCTTTTTTTAGTTGCAATCCAAGTGCCTTTAACATGCCAATACCAGCATCATTTGTAGCACTACCGCCAATTCCAATAATAAATTTTCTATACCCTTTATCAAGAGCCGCCTTGATTAGCTGCCCCGTCCCATACGTCGATGCAAGCTCGGGGTTTTTTTCTTCATCCTGCAACAGCATAATGCCGGATGCCTGAGCCATTTCAATAACACATGTTTCATTATCACCAAGCACACCATATCGAGCTTCAATTTTTCTTCCCAATGGATCAAGCACATGGTGTGAAATATAGTTACCCTCTGTTGAAGTAACTAGTGATTCTAGTGTACCTTCTCCGCCGTCTGCAACTGGTAAAATGACTGTTTCAATCGATTGATCAACATCCAAGATTCCTGCCTGCATAGCTCTAGCCACCTCGATGGCCGACAAAGTCCCCTTATAGGAATCTGGACTAATAACGATTTTCATGTTATACCTCCACTCATGTAAGTTAGGTGCTTATCATCATTATAATTCAGACTAAAAACATTCCTGCGCTTTTATCGGAATGTTTTTTTGTTTTATCGGAACATTTTGTGTTTATCGGAATGTTTTCCAGCTTTATCGGAACATTATGCTGATTTATCGGAATAAAAAAGGCAACCTGAAAAAACATCAGATTGCCATCTTGTTTATGCCTTATATAATTCATCTAAAAACTCAATTTTTTTACCGATTGCCTCTTCAAACGTCATAATGTAGGCAGCAGGATCCTTTGGATTATGGAACTGTGTAATCTTGCCTGTCTCAGGATGAACAAATTTAGAGGAGGCTCCACAGCCAATCCCTAAAATAGTTTGTACTTCTTCCATGATGACAATATTATAGATGCTCTCTTCGCCAGCTTTACTGTAGCCGACATTTTCTAAATTACCTAAAATATTTTTTTGACGATATAAATAGTACGGTACATACTCATTTTCCTTCGTCCATACTTGTGCCATATGCATCATTTGTGCAACAGTATCACGGTCTGCTACCTTGTACTTATCCTTATTACGTGTCATTTCCGAAGCACGTTTAAATGATAATGTGTGTACTGTTAGCGATTCTGGCTGCATTTTTGCAGATTCGTCTAATGAATTTTGGAACTCTTCAATCCCTTCATTCGGTAAACCAATAATTAAATCCATATTAATATTATTCATGCCTGATTCACGCGCTAACCAGAACTTATCAATTGTTTCTTGTACCGTATGATGACGACCAATTGCTTTAAGTGTCTCATCTGTGTACGATTGTGGATTAACACTTATTCGGTCAATGCCCCATTTTTTTAACACGTCTAGTTTTTCAGGCGTAATCGTATCAGGTCTGCCCGCTTCAACAGTTACTTCACGGATTGTTTCAGGATTTGGGAAGGAGTCATACATCGTCTGATACAATGCATCCATTTCATCCGCCTCGATAGATGTCGGTGTACCACCACCCCAATAAATGGACGTGATTTTCATATTATTGTCCTTCAGCCATTTCCCCATTTCACGTAATTCAATATGCAATCCATCTAAAAATGTTGCAACTCGTCCTTGCTTGCGATTGCTGCCAATCGCATACGCTGGGAACGTACAATAGGCACATTTAGTCGGGCAAAAAGGAATGCCAATATAAATACTTATTTCTTTACCGATTTCATCTATATCAGGAATCGTCACTAACTGACGAGCAACTATTTCTTTAAGTAGCGCTACCTTTTCTTCGGACAGACGGAAATCACGAATTAGAATATCAGCAATTTCTTCCTCGCTCTTTCCGGCCATTCGAAATTTATGGTACAGCTTAGTCGGACGCACACCTGTTAAAATTCCCCATTGTTGTTGCATGCCCGTATGTTGCTCTAGCACATCTAAAAATACGTGTGACAAAGCACGCTTCATACGAATATTTAGCTCCCGTCCTTCAGCTCCAGATTCGTATTGAATACGGTAATCATTCGTATAACGCTTACCATCTACCTCAAGCACAGCTTTTGTAGAAATTGAAGAATCCTCCCCAACGTTATATTCGAATGACACTGTCATATTTGTTCCTTCAGCCTCTACTTTTAGCTTTGAATCTTCAAAAAATAAATTCGCAATATGATTTAATACGCGAATCCAATCCTCAGGATATTTTTGATCTATGTGAATAATTTTCATTGTCTTCGCTCTTTTCTCTCAAAAATTACAGCATCAATAGTTTAACAAATTTTTATAACGTTAAGCAAAGCTACAATTAATAACAGAACATTCTGTTTAAATTCTTTCGGCAATTATTTTCTGTACCGTAAGTGAAACGGCAGTTACAAATGTCTCCCACCTCTATAGGCGGTGAGATGAATGTGGGTTTAAGTTACTTTTCAGCGGATGCCCAAACATCCACTGAAATAGAGGAACTCAGGCTAAGAACTTCACATCCTGTGAAAACACCTGAGTGACCAACATCGTGTTGTTGCTGACGCTACGTTAACACTTCGCTTTCGCGCAAAGAAACCCATATAAAGGTAGGACCTTTATATGGGTTTCTGAATTATTTTAAATATTCCTCTACAAATTCAACTGGTACATATGTTTTAGATGCTTCTAGCAAAGCAGGCGCTGCATTAAGTGGGCGTAATGCTTTGTTATAACCAAACATTTTTTCTCCACGAGTAATTGTGTAAGATAGATTACCTTTTGATACAATTGCCCCTTTACTTGTTGACTCTACTTTATAGCCAAGCTTTTCGGCAATCAAACGCAACGGAACCATTTTTGTTCCATCTACTTCATAGTAATCTGTCGCGATAATTTGTGCTATTTCCGCTTCTACAGTATTTTCTGTTGGATTTTTTGTGTTGTCATCAAGAACAATTACTTTCGAAGGTGTTGTTTGAGCTGGGATACTTTTTGTTGAAGCTGTATAGAAAACAACTAAGTTCTTCTCTGTTAAATCTTTAGCTGCAACTTTCTCTCCCTTCGTATTGAAAAGCTCTGTGTTTTTACCAATGTTTAATTTTAACATATTGTAAGTATTCGTTAAGTTTTCAAAGAAGTAATCAACTTTAACCAATCCCGCTTCCTCAGTTTCAACAATGACAACATCAGGATTGAATTGTGGTGGATAAATTGCTTTTTGTGGCTTGTTTGCAAATGTATAAGCTACTATTTTATCCCCTTCTTTAGGTTCTACTTTTTTACCTGTATTATCGAACACAAGTGTATCCTTTGTTATTTCTAAAATGTTTGTTTGCTCGCCATCTTGTACTGTGAAGTATGTAATGTTTTCACTTAAATTGACTTTTTCAACCGTTCCATAGGTAGTGTTGAAAATGTGGACAGGATCAATTTGGATTTGTGGTACTTGTTGTTCTGTGTCTGTCTTATTTTCATTTGCTGAAGCGACTGGTATTACTACACTTCCAAATAATAAAGCCGTCATTGCTACGGGTGCAAATTTTTTCATGTTCATAAAATCTCTCCTTATTATTAGGTTCATAGTAGTAGTAGCTTTAGACTGGTAAAAGTTTCATTAAAAATAGGAAAATTTGTGATAAAAATTTTACTAACATCTAGCTGAGCTAGGATAAAACTATTCAAAACCTTAAAAAGCACGAGAACTCAATTTTGAAACATTGAGTTCTCGCGCCTTTATGATAGCTTTAAACATATACATAGGTCGCAATCTTTTCTCTTTCGAAGTGCCTAATACCTACTCTTTTACAATTTCCTTTAATCCTGTGATATCGATACCGTTTAATGCTTGAGTTGCAAGGCGGTCGGCTTCAGAATTGCCTTTACGTGATATCAGCTTGTACTCCGGCTGAATACTAAGCGCCTCTAGCTTTGCGTCGATTTTATCTGCCCAGCTAGATAAATTCTTTTCTAGCGCTGGCCATTCCCCACTCAATTGATTGATAACTACTTGGGAATCACCAGTGAAACAAACGGGCAAATGGTGAACATTCATTAGCTCAAGCTCAACTAACCCTAAATAAAGTGCTGCGTACTCTGCCTCATTGTTAGATTTAAGCTCTGACGAAAAAGAATTTTGTCTTAATCGATATGGCTTGCCATTTTGTTCATAATAAATCACACAGCCTAGCCCCGATTGATTTGTTGTACGATCAAAGCCACCATCAAAATAGACAGTTATATTGTGTGGCTCAGTGTCAATTTCCTTTAAATATGCCTTAAGTTCCTTTAAAGACCAACTTGTATCCTGTCGATCGATACAATGCAGTGATTTTACTCTCCCTGTTCGCTCCATGTCCTCTGCAAGTAGTAATGCTTGAGCTGCTGGCATTTCTTCTGAACGTAAAACAGTTTCCGCACCCTTTTGCGCTTTATAGGTCCATTCAATGATTACATGCATAGTATAACCTCCAATGATAGTGAGCCATAAATTGAAAACGTGCTCCGACTTGCGGAAACACGTTTTCTTCTTACTTGTTATATGTGCAACTAATCGTATTTTTATGCCTGCGCTTTTTCAGGGCTCTCGTTTGCGACGCTAGATACTACTTTTCCACCGCTTAGATGCCAAACTTCGCTGTTAAAATTCTTCATACAATGCTTGAATAGGTTTTATTAAAATGCGGTTTACCTCTTCGATGATCTTACTTAGATCCATTTCGGCCTGAAGCATCGCAGAAATTTTTGTATTTTGCTGCGCTAGCTGTGCAGCTTTCTGCGCATATACAAGTTCATCTTCCAGAATATCTTCACCCGTTAATTGCTTTTTCTGTAGGTCAATTTGAACCTTACGGAAATTTTTGAAAAGATTTAACGCCTCTTCATCTTCCTTAACAACTGTCACTGCTGCTTCCAAAGCTTCAAATTCAGGTGTTTTACGAAAAGTTGCCTCTAACGCATTAATTTCATTGTAAATATTTATCATAAACATAATTCTCCTTTTTAAATAAAGTAAACAATTAACCCTTGCACAATCCCAATCAGTCCACCAAGAACTGCACCAAGTACGGTAATCATTTTAAACTCACGCTTTGAAATACCTAGTACAAGCTCCTCTAATTTCTCTACAGGGAAAGAATCAACCTGCTCGCGTACTACTTCTTGTAAATTTAAGCGTTTCAACACATCTTCTAATTTGTCTTCAGCCTTTACAAAAGCTTTTTCAATGGCTTGTGGAATCACTGTTTCCTTCATCCATGAATTACCTTCTGGCCAGTAATGCGATATAGGATAATTTAAGCGCTCTTCAACTGCTATTTGTTCTTTTACGTAAGTTTGCAATTTCGATAATATTTGTTCAAAACGAATATCTTGTAAGAAATCCATTGCTGGGCGATCCTTTAATTTCTCCAATTCCTGCGTAAAAATTTTCGTTAGTAATGCTGATGTTCCTGGTTTTTGTAAAAATTTTATAAGTTCGCGCTGAACCTTTGACATGAGCGACGAAGAATCACCTAAAAACATATTAATCATTCCACCAAGTGATCCTTTTGACGATAAGAAGTCATCAATCATCGCCTTAATTGTCAGTTCTCCTTCAGGTGATAAAAAATAATCCTCACCTTTTTCTAAAATATGATCTACTGCTACTGGTATCTTTGCATCAATAGTATTTTGAATATCTGCTGATAATAGTGTACGAATTGATTTCGTTGATAGTGTATTCTTAACTGACTCAAATTGTCCCTCAACAATTGCTTCAACCTTCTGTTCAATTGTTGCTGGCATATTGGAAAACCCAGCTAATGATAGCCAATCTTGAATTGTTTTATCATTTGTAAAAATCGTTTCTTCTACCTTTGTTTGTACAAACTGTTCTACCTTTTCCTGAATATCCTTTGAGAAAAATTTCTTTCTAAAGGTTTCAGGTGTTAATAAATAATTCACAACCGTTAGCCCAAGTTGCTTTGCTAATTCGTCACGTCGTTTTGGAATAAGGCCTGGTGTAAAAGGCACTCGCCAATTTTTAATATATATAGCATTGTGCGGTCGAAAAAGCATTTTAATAGCTAGATGATTCGTTACACCACCAATTGCAGCTCCAATGATTGCCATAAATATTAATGTCACTAGAAAATTATCCATTTGTATCCTCTCATTTCAATTGTATTCACTATTGGCGTATTTTGTCGCCTAATGCACTCATTATAGCAGAGCAATGATTTTCTACGAAAGAAATACCCCTGTTAAAGTATGATGATTAACTATTTTTATCCTTCTTCATTCATTTGAAGAAGCTGATTTTCGCTACAGCTACTCGCGATCCTCAGTTTTCATCAGTTCACTTCCAAAAACAGGAATGTATTTTAATTAAAACTTATGCTTTATGAATATGTATAAGCATATATCCACCAATCACAAAACGTTCTTTAAGTGAGTAGTTGCAAAATTACCACTATCCTTGAATAATATTAACTACATATATTAAGAAATGGGGTTTGATTATGATTCAACATTTTAGCTTTAGACCTTTATTTGAAAATTCTCAGCTTCCTGGTTGGTCCATTTCGTTCTTTTATCAACGTGAACGTTATACAGCGGAGTACTTAAAAGATGGCGCTATACAATGGAATGGACCTATCCCTCCTAACGAAGAAGAAGTAAAAAAAATGATTCATGAGCTTATGTTGTACCATGTTTACGACTAATAAAAGTAATAATTTTAGCACTCACACTGTATAAATATACCTATTTTCCACCATTTCCAGCACTGCTATTATCTTAAAATTGTTTAAATATGTTGGAATTCCCTTATCCTTCTTATACATTTATGTTATCATGTATGAAAGGGATTTTATGCAGGAGGTTATTTCAATGAATAAAGTCACTCTTTCTGATGACTTAAACAGTTATAATTCAAAAGCATTAATTCGTGCAAAAGTAAAAGAAGTTTTTTCCGAATTTTCGGCTAAAATTTTCGATTTAGCGAATGAGGCTGAAGTTATTGATAGTAAAAAATTCGAGGCTCTTTCTGGCTTTAAAAGTGATTTCTACACTGAATACTGCAGTCAATTAAAAGGATTTTTCAATTCTTCTGCTAGTACTTTCGGAAAAAGACCTGTAAAAAATATGTTTTTAACATATAAGGGCAATAATTATATTTTGACAAAACAAGGTATAGCAGAAAAAGCACCTGTTACAATTTCTCTTTATTCAGGTGAAATACCTGTAAAAGAAACGCTACATGATGTGGAAAAAGCGTGCTTGAATTACGCTTTCAACAAAAATTAAATAATGAAGAAGGAGCCATCTCTTACGAAAATGGCTCTTTTTTTGTTGCAAACTATTTTGACATTAGCCGTAGCTACGCTTTCACAAAAAACATATGCTGAAGTTTTGTTTTATCACTACAATTGAGAGTAACCTGCCAGCACATATATCTTATGCAGAATGGTTGATTGGAGTGGAGACTGGGCGACTCCTTGGGGATCAGCGATTAGGGGAACGAAGGCTAAGAGCATCACGTCCTGTGATAACGCCTTCGTGACCAACATCCTGTTGCCCCAAGCGGCTCATCGGACGCCCCCAGGAAGCTCTGCTCTGTGCGAAAGCGAAGCGTCAGCAACAAAGCGCCCAGTCGGAACGGAAATCAACCCCTTGTTTTGCCGAAAAGTGATACTATGACACCGTCTATTTTATTTTCTACAATACAAAGAAGCCACCTCATATGCATGAGATGGCCCCGTTTTTGTTGCTATTAAAAATAATTCATTTAAAAAAATCCGCAAGTAAGCACCTTGAGATTTTTGACGTGTCGTTTTATATGAGATGTAAATGCTTCTTTCTCTAAACAAACTATCTTCTTTGCTACATTTAAAGTTAGCATAACAAATTTTCATTTTCAATCTTTTGGTGTTTGAAAATATATATTTTTTTTATTTATTGTGTGAAAATCCACTAAAAAAGTTGTTGTCAATATTTGTGTTTTGCATGTAAATATTTTATGATTATATCATTCAACAATTTTTTAAATCATAGGAGGTGTACACTTTGTTTTCCTCCCTCATTCGGGCGGGAGCAAAGGAATTATTTGGACGGAGACATAATGGAAATAACCATAAGGTTGGCGGCATTTGCCCTACTAATAATAATGACAGGATTTTTCGTTGCAACTGAATTTGCAATCGTTAAAGTAAGAACTACGCGTATTGATCAATTGCTTGCAGAAGGAAATAAAAAAGCAAAGAATGCAAAACGTGTAGTTTCAGATTTAGATGAATACTTATCTGCATGTCAATTAGGTATTACGATCACTGCTTTAGGTCTAGGTTGGCTTGGTGAACCTACATTTAAGATTATTTTGAATCCAGTGTTTGAATTTCTAAATTTGAGTGAAAGTCTTACTACGGTCCTTTCATTTATACTTGCATTCTCAGTTGTAACGTTTATGCATGTAGTTATGGGGGAATTGGCGCCAAAAACACTTGCCATCCAAAAAGCAGAATTTGTAACATTAAACCTTGCTGGCCCATTAATTTTATTCCACAACATTACGTATCCAATCATTAAGCTTTTAAACGGATCTGCACGTGGCTTAACTGGCCTTTTCGGCTTGAAAATGATGTCAGAATCAGAAGTAGCCCATACTGAAGAAGAGTTACGTATGATTTTGTCGGATAGTTTAAAGGGTGGAGAAATTAATACTTCAGAATATGAATATGTAAACAGTATTTTTGAGTTCTCTGATCGTCTTGCGAAAGAAATCATGGTCCCACGTACTGAAATCGTTGGCATTGAAAAAGAACTAACGATTAGAGAAGTTTTCGATTTAATGGGCGTTGAGCAATATACCCGTTACCCAATTATCGATGGTGACAAAGACCATATTATCGGCTTAGTCAATATGAAGCACTTATTAACCGCCTACATTAAAGACCCAGCAAATGGCGATAAACCAGTGATTGATTATATGCAGCCAATTATTCGCGTAATGGAAACAACGCAAATTAACGAATTGTTACTAAAAATACAGCGTGAGCGCATTCATATGGCCATTTTAATGGATGAATATGGCGGAACATCTGGTTTAGTTACGATTGAGGATATTATTGAGGAAATTGTCGGCGACATTCAAGATGAATTCGATGAAGATGAAATTCCAGAGGTTCAGGAAATTGCAGAAGATCACTTTATTTTAGATGCGAAGATGCTAGTAGAAAGCGTCAATGATATGCTAGGTACTGACATAGAAGATGATGATATTGATACAATCGGTGGTTGGTTCATGACGAAACGCTTTGATGCAGTCGAAGGAGACAGTATTGAAGAACAAGGTTATGAATTTATCGCAAAAGAATTAGATGGTCACCATATTTTATACTTAGAAGTTCTGAAATTACCTGAACGTGATTTATCAAATGACAACGGTGAAGTAAATGACTAAAAATCAATTATGCCCTTGGCATAATTGCATTGGATTCGGCTTTGTACTTACACAAAGCCTGAG
This sequence comes from Lysinibacillus sp. NPDC097214, assembly GCF_050277945.1. Classification (NCBI taxonomy): domain Bacteria; kingdom Bacillati; phylum Bacillota; class Bacilli; order Caryophanales; family Bacillaceae; genus Lysinibacillus; species Lysinibacillus sp. NPDC097214. Next base: position 34,585 of record NZ_JBNNSS010000018.1, on the reverse strand, counting down.
TTCCACTCTTTAGCAGATGTTTGGACAACCGCTGGAAGAGGTCGTATTTGCAGTGGTATGATTCATGTCGCGCTTGTATGATCAGGTATAAAGCTAGTATTTTGCTCACAACCTATAATGGCAAGAGCTTCTACTTAAATAAAATAAATATTTACGCAAAAAAACGACTCCCTTACACGAGAAGGGAGTCGTTTTATAATGCCCGAAAGTTTTGCTAGGAGGAAACAAAATGGAGCTCTATACAAATTTACGTCAAGGGGAAAAAGGTGCTTGGTTATCTATTGGTACGTATATAATTCTGAGCTCAATAAAACTAACGATTGGCTATATCGGAACATCAGAAGCACTAAAAGCAGATGGACTTAACAATACCACTGATATTATCGCATCGATAGCGGTTTTAATTGGATTACGGATTGCTCAAATACCACCTGACTCTAATCACCAATATGGACATTTACGTGCTGAAACCGTTGCTTCACTTGTTGCATCGTTTATTATGCTAATTGTTGGCTTACAGGTACTCATCAATTCGCTAAAAAGTTTATGGGAGCCAACCGGCACAACACCATCATTATTAACAGCCTTTGTGGCAATCGGCAGTGCAGTCGTGATGTATATCGTGTATCGCTATAATTTGGCACTATCCCAAAAAATAAAAAGTGCTGCAGTTAAAGCTGCCGCCTATGATAATCGCTCAGATGCCCTTGTCAGTATCGGTACAGCAATCGGAATTTTTGGCGCCATTTTTGGCTTCCCCATTATCGATACAATAACAGCTCTACTCGTCGCATTTCTTATTATTAAAACAGCTGTAGAAATCTTTTGGGAGGCAGTTCAAAGCCTCACAGATGCCTTTGATGTTGATGAGGTCGAAACATTATCCGTTTTAATCCGCAATGTTGATGGCGTGATCAATCTTATAGACTTTAAGGGGCGTGCTCATGGCAATATGCATTTTATAGACGTAACCGTGACCGTTGATCCTTACTTAAATGTCTTTGAAAGTCACCGAATCACAGAGGAGATTGAAAAAACCGTTTCTCATGAAAGTTCCTTCTGCCAGGTACTCGTGCATATTGAGCCAGAAATAGAAGTAATTCCTCCAGCAAATGACGACAAGTCTCCTACCAATTGATTGGTTGGAGACTTGTTTTGTTATACGAACTATATCGATGTTTGCATTATAAGCATGTCTTGAAGGACCTTAGTGTCTATGCATTACAGTTCAATTATTGTTGGACTAGATGTTAACTAAAGACTGTCGATCCGGCTTCCTTTTTTATTTGGAAATGAAAGTTACATATATTATGTTAAAACAAATGAAAACATTTATGGTTCACCAATTCCCATTGCTAATTGTAATAGATAAGCAAAAATCAAAACTAATACATTTGCGATTAGACCAAACCAACCAAAAATACGTTTTCTAGAAATAAACAAAGAAATTACAGCAAATATAATACCGATCAGTGATAAAATGCTAAAAACGGCGATAGCAAAATAAATATCAAAATCGGGTCCTCTTTTTAAAAAGAAAAAAATAACACTTATTATCGCGGGTAATAAAGATGTAACACTTAAAATGTCGCCTACTTTTCTCTTAGTCAAACACTAATCCCTCCCTCAGTCGTCTTTATCCCCTTCCTACTGCAATAAACGACTCATCATCAGAACGTGGGTTAAGTTCCGTAGTGATTACTTACATCAGACATTTCTTTCTTTTCATTATACAAAACATAATTATGGAAGTGTATGCTTTCACACCGTTATATGTAAAAAATTCCAATATAAACAAAAAGCCTCCTATTTATTATAGATAGGAGGTTTAATTTTTTTATATTATTTGATTGCAATATAAATATCGACCTGAGCTTCTTGAGGGTTGGCACATCGTTCATCGTACATTTCGAAGTCACCTGTGTATGTTCGCTCTACACCTGAGCTTGCAAACCAAGCCCAGACATCCTGCCATGCTTTTACAACAACTTCTTCAAATGGACCTTTGTTAGAAGTAAAAACTAAGTATTTAGCAGCTGGCACTGTTTTAACAAACATACCTTCAGGAATTTCGTTGGCAGCTAATACTTCCACTCCAAGTGTAATGGAATATTCTCCATTAACATCCGTTTCATAGTCAGAATACAGCCCATATGTTACATGATTTACTGCATTAGCTATTTGTCCTACAACATTTTGATGATAAAAATCCGACCATAATTGCGGGATTTTTGCTTGAGCGGTAAATTCATTCGCATTGCTTGTTCGCGCTGAAATTCCTACAATTTGAAATGATTCTTTATTCATCACAACTGGTTCTGGTATATCATGCTTTCTCCATCTCTTTAAGCTTGGTAAAAAAGACGTCAACATTTGGCGTGCTTCCTCTTCCGCCATACCATCTTCCTTTAAATGCGGTACACAAATTTCGATCATTTCTTCAACTGTTAGAGTTGGCTGTTTGAACTCTCCCACTTCATAACAATAAGTGCAATAGTCCTCACTTTTGTATCCATCTTTTTCTGTACCAAGTAACGCCTCATCCACTAATGGTATTCCACAGCTTTGACAATAACTTTGCATCATTAAATCCACCCTTCATCCTATTTGTTACGACTATAACAAAGGAAACCTGACAACTGTATGTCATCAATTGAAAAGAAGTTAAATTTCTTTATACAACTCCACAATTTCCTGGGCTCGCTTTAATACAATCTCACGTATATGGGGTGGTTCTAAAACTTTTAGGCGATGGCCAAAGCTAAGAAGAAAGCCATATAGCCATTCATCTTCAGGCAACACAATGTTAATAGTTGAATTCTCATTATCTACATGCTCAGCGCCAAATGATTCTTCTACTAATGTCGTTATGGCAGAATCGAAAGATAATATAAGGTTTACTACATTTTGAGGGTGATGCCACTCTTTATCCCATGGAAGTTCAGATAAATTGACTTCCCTGCGCTGAAAAGTCGTCATCTCTTCTTGTATATCCTTCATTCTTGAAATTTTAAATAAGCGAAAATCTTCTCTCAATGTGCAATAGCCATAAACATACCAAACCTTTCCCTTTTGCACTAAAGTATGTGGCTCTAATAATCGTCTTGTTATATGACCATGTGTAGTAGAATATGTAAAGCTTATACAATGTTCGTGTTCAATTGCCTTTTTCAATAAAGTAATCTGTTCCTTGAAAATAACGTTTGGCCCCCAAGGACTAAGGTCAATAAATAGTTGATCAATCGATTGTTTTACTTCCTCATCCGCAACTCCTGTTAATTTTTCTAGTACTGCTTCAGCATGTGAATCCTCATATGTTGTTAATGCACTTTTAATGGCAATAGAAAGTGACGTAAGCTCCTCCTTCGTCAACACCTGCTTATCAACACGATAGCCATCAATCAAACTAATCCCACCATGAACCCCCTGCTGGCTAATAACAGGAACCCCAGCACAGCTCAATGTTTCAATATCTCGATAAATAGTACGCACGGACACATTAAATAAATCGGCAAGCTCCTGGGCTGTCACCTTTTTCCGATTTATTAAAATCATTGTCATCGTTAAAAGCCGCTCTAATTTCATATTTGTACTCCTTTCTCTAACTACTATTTTCCCCTATGCTAATTACTTCGTATTACGCTATTCCCGCTTGGTCACCGCTCACTGCTCATATACTTTCATACAAAACGGCGAGTTCCTACAAATTGTAGCAACCCGCCGTTTACATTTATTTTATCTTATCAATTATGCCTCGGCGTAATTGCGTCCGGAATCGGCTTTGTGCTTAGGTCTGCACGAGGGCCGACACGATGTCGGTCATTAAGGTAATGCCACAGGACGTGGCGTTTTTTCCGATGCAGGTCAGTTAGCCGTTATCGCATGGATGCGATGATTTTAGGCTAACATCCCCTAAGAACTCCATTTCGATTCCGTGACATCCGCCAGAGGCTTTAGGCCAACACGATGTTGGTCACTCAGGCGTTTTCACAGGATCTGAAGTTTTTAGCCTGAGTTCCCCTATTTCAACGGGTGTTTGGGTACCCGCTGAAAGAAATTAAACACCGCTAGCCTCTGTCAGTCCGTGCTTCACAGCATAAAGGGCCGCCTGGGTACGATCCTGCACCTGTAGCTTCGTAAAAATATTAGAAATATGAGTTTTCACTGTTTTTTCTGTAACGAATAAAGAGGACGCAATCTCTCGATTACTTTTCCCTTTTGTAAGCTCTGCAAGCACATCCTGTTCACGAGGTGTTAGCGGGTTTAAAACATGAGGTGCATTTTTCGATTCTTGACGGTCCATTTCCAGAGTCGTTGTTGCATCTGGATGTAATGTATTTTCTCCTCGCATAATACGACGAATGGACAATACCAACTCATCAGGCTCAATATCTTTCAACTGATAGCCTGCAGCTCCTGCCTCCATAGCTGGCACCACATGATCACGATCTGAAAAGCTTGTCAGCATTAGAATTTCTATATGCGGAAACTTAGCTTTAATGCGCTTTGTTGCCTGAATACCATCCAATTCAGGCATTACTAAGTCCATAAGTATAATATCTGGCTGTATACTCTCTGCTAATGCTACTGCCTCTAGCCCATTTTTCGCTTCTCCTACAACTTCAATATCTTTCTGTGTTTTTAAGAAAAATAATAATCCACGACGTACTACATGATGGTCGTCTGCGATTAAAACACGTATCATACTCTTCCCTCCTAATATGGCAAGCGGATTAACAGCTCTGTTCCTTTGCCAATTTCACTAACCCAGTCAGCTTTGCCACCAACTGATTTTGCACGATCCTTTATGGATTGCAAGCCTATTGAAAGTAACTTCGTGTTATGATCGATGACGAAGCCTCGACCCTCATCACGAATAACAAGTAAAATATCTGTAGAAGTGACCGTTATATATAGTGCAGCCTCCAGCACACCCGCATGACGACGAACATTATTAAGAGCTTCTTGGGCTACCCGAAATAATGTTTCTTCGATACGCGATGGGAATTGCAGTACACCAGAGACCGTTACTTGGAGCTTCAAGCCAAGCATTTCAGCATACACTTTGATCGCTTCAAGCAAACCATTTTCTAAACCTTTTGGACGAAGCTGCCAAATGAGGGCACGCATTTCTGTTAAGGCATCCTGTGTTAAGTGCTGAATCTCCTTAAATGTTTCCTTCACATCACTATCATTTGTCATTTCAATACCAGCTCTCGCCGTTAATGTAACGGAAAAAAGTAGCTGATTGACAGAATCATGTAAATCTCGTGCTAGACGATTGCGCTCCTTCACAAGTGCCATTTCTTGTTCCTGCTTTGTCAGTAAAATACGCTTAATGGCCGACCCCATCTGAAATGCAACCGATTCAAGTAATGCTAGCTCTTCCTCTGAAAAACGCACGGTATCCTTCGATGCAACATTTAAGACACCAAAACGCTCTTGTCCTGATTGAAGCGGAACCGTTGCATGATGTGTAATGCCTTCGTGATCACCAACATTTGCAGCAATTGCACTTTCAATACGTTGACATTCAATAATATTAGAAGCTTTCTTTAATTCCTCATTACGATAGCGGGAAACACACCAGCAGCCTCCCTTTTCTAAATAATGACAACTTTTATACTCCAGAGCCTCTGGTAAATTGACATGGACAACAAGCTCTGATCGCCCTTTTTCATCGATAAAAAAAACCCAGCCTGTTTCAAAGTTTGTGCCATTTAAAAATTTCACAAGTGCTCCTTTTAACATCGACACAATTTCAGTTTCTTCGTTTAATAACTCTGCAATCTCTTTTAAAATACCGATATTGGAATGATCATTCTCCCTCACAAAAACACCTCTTCTTTGGCATTGCTAATTTAATGATAACATTTCAAAGTCTGGAACGTCTGCCTAAGCCATTCATACTTTAGACTGAAATTTTTTAGCCTCTTTCAGTAAGGATTTTCGTAGCGACAGCAACAAGGTTTTACTGTGCGAAAGCGAAGCGACAGCAACAAGGTTTTACTGTGCGAAAGCGAAGCGACAGCAACAAGGTTTTAACTGTGCGGAAGCGAAGCGACAGCAACAAGGTTTTAACTGTGCGAAAGCGAAGCGACAGCAACAACACACGACTGAGTGACCAACATCACGTTGACCCAAATCCGATTCCGGACACAATTATGCCAAGGCATAAATAAAGATTGTTTTCTAAAAGATTGTTGCTATTAAAACATAAAGACAGATTAAATCTAGAAACTGTACAGTAATTAAATTTCCTTTCCTAAGTAATTTCTCCATAGCTTTCGATAATGTCAAAAATTTCATTATTGAATAATCCATGGTAAAAATAGTTGAATGATGGTATATTATAGAAATCTTTTGCCAATTTTATGAAAGGGAGTGCGTTAATGAATAAAACACTTGAAAATTTACAAAAAGAAATTATATTTGAAGCAAAAAAAGGATACCCCATTTTGCTTTCTGGCGCCGTTGTCTTTTTAATTTTCACCCTAATGCCCTTAGTTTTCCCAATAGAAGCTGTACGTTTAATTTGGATATTTGGCTTAGGAGTCATTTTTCCTATTGGGATTGTCATTAGTAAAATTCTAGGTGTTAATTTACTCTCTACTGACAACCCTTTAGGTACTTTAGTTGGAATAGTAGCAGCTCCTCAAGCTTTTTATATACCTGTATTTATAATTGTGTATATGAAAATACCTGAATACCTGCCCTTCACAATTGGTTTACTTGCAGGCTCTCATTTTCTGCCTTACATATGGATTTATAAAAGCAAAGCTTATTTATTTGTTACTTTAGGAATCTGTCTTTCTGCTCTAATTTTAGGTGGCTTCCTTGTTGGTCAAGCTTTCACTCTAGTACCTTTAGCAATGTCTATTGTTTATGGAATTGGTGTTCTTTTAATTCTAAGAGAACTCAAAGTCAGTTAAGTTTAAGCACCTATTGTCAGTTGAATAACAGTAAACCACTGAATCTGTTTAAAAGCATCTGAATAAAGGTGCTTTTTGTCATTTCTTAATGCTACAACTGTGAAATAGTTAGATTCAGCCTTTAGGAAAAAAGGGTGAGCGTAGTTAGTTAGAAGTGGCTTTAGTTAAAGATTCGGTTTGCGGAAAATAAAAAAGCAGAGTTAATCTACAAAAATGTGTAGAAATTAACTCTGTTTTTGCTGATTTCAAAATTTTGTGTAGCATTCTGCAAGAAAATAGCCTTATGTTTTAACAGCAACAAACTTTGAGAAAACAGCCTTGATAAAATACACCTTATTTTGGGTAAGTTAATTTACATATAAAACTAGAACAACTATAATCGAACAAGTACATGGTTATACTAAGGAGAGAACTTATATGTCTAAAAAAGTAGAGAATGGCTTATTATTTATTTGGATTGTCTCTGTCGTTGCAACATTGGGTTCCTTATACTTTTCTGAAATTCGTCACTATGAACCTTGTAAAATGTGTTGGTACCAACGAATTTTCATGTATCCAATTGTCATTATGACAACGATTGCCTTTATTCAAAAAAATGCACGTATTGCTGTTACAACCGCTGTTTTTGCCATTATGGGAGGCAGTATATCACTTTACCATTATGGTATTCAAAAGCTTAGTTTTTTAGCTGATACTGCTCCTTCTTGTGGTGCTGTTTCATGTACTGGCCAATATATCAACTGGTTAGGTTTTATCACAATCCCATTTTTAGCGTTAACTGCATTTATTTTAATTGCAGGGGCAAGCTTCTATGTAATGAAGGCTGCTAAAGCAGCAAATTAATTTCAAGACCGTGTTCTACAATTGGAATACGGTCTTTTCTACGGAGGAAGATATATGTTTCACTATGAAATAAATACGAATGATTTAACAGTCGAGGATCTATTACGCAATCATTGGCGACTCGGTAAAAAGCTAGTCCATGAATTGAGAATGGCGAAGGCTATCACAACTGTTGACGGAGAACCTATTCTGTGGAAAGATCCACTACAAGTAGGAACAATCATAAAATTTACATTCCCGATTCCGACATCCAATTATCAACCGACACCGGTTTGTGCAATTGATGTCGTCTATGAGGATGACCATTGCTTGATCGTTTCTAAACCAAAAGGCATGTCGACACATCCAAATGATGAGCGTGATACTCATACTTGTATGAATCATGTTATGGCTCATATTAAACAGCAAGGCGGCACTTATGCGGAGCATGTCCACCGTTTAGATAGAGGGACACAAGGTTTGTTACTTGTAGCAAAACATCCTTTAGCAAAATCAATCTTTGACCGTATGATTGAGGAAAAATCCATTATTCGAACATACGCTGCAGAGGTGCAAGGAAATTTACGTTCTTCATCGGGCACAATTTCTGAAGCAATCGGGAAAGACCGACATCATGCAACAAGACGTGTCGTTTCTAAAACTGGACAGCATGCAGTTACACACTATGAAGTTGTAGCTCGCTATAAAAGCTCTTGTGTTGTCCATCTAATTCTTGAAACAGGGAGAACACATCAAATTCGCGTGCATTTAGCACATCTCGGTCATCCGATTATTGGTGATACTATGTACGGAGCAAGAGAAACGGCAAGTGATGATTACGAGCTCCATGCTATTCAATTGGAATTCGAGCATCCATTTTTAAATAAGCAAATCGTTGTAAAGGACGAGAAATAATTGTTGCACTGCACTTCCTATTGTTAAACAGCTAACAATAGGAAGTGCATTTTTTTGTCTTTCTACTTTAATCTATTTACTTAAAATACCAAAAAAGGTATAAATACATTATTTACATTTCTTTCATCTATTTTTTACAGCAAATTTAATATACATTTCCATTATTGGTAATGACGGTGGATTTCTTTCGTGATAGAATTAGATTAAATTGTCAGTCATCTGACTAATATGAGGGGGAATTCATTGATGAAATGGGTTAAAAGTATTGCAGCAACAACTCTAGTTGCGAGTTTACTAGCTACACCAGGATTTGCTGCGCATGCAGCAGAAACAGCACCAACAGCTACGAAAGATGGTTTCAAATTAACAGTTCTACACTCAAATGACACGCATGCACACGTTGAGGATGCTCCAAAGCGTGCAACAAAAGTAAAAGAACTTCGTGCTGCAAATAAAAATTCACTTCTTTTAGATGCTGGTGACGTTTTCTCTGGTACTTTATACTTCAACGAATTTGCCGGAGAAACTGATATGAAGTTAATGAACTTAATGGGTTATGATGCCATGACTTTTGGTAACCATGAGTTCGATTTAGGATCAAGCCCAGAAGGACATGCTGCACTTGCGAAATTCGTTAAGGGCGCAAACTTCCCATTATTAGGAAGTAACTTAGATTTTTCAAAGGATTCTTTATTTGATGGCTTACAATTCAAAAAAGTCACTAAAGACTTTGAAAACGGTAAAATTTATGACGGTATCATTAAAGAAATCGCTGGTGAACAAGTAGGTATTTTCAGTTTAACAACAGAAGAAACACCTTCAATTTCAAGCGTTGCTAACGTGCAATTTGCAAACTATATCGACTCTGCGAAAAAAGCAGTAGCAGAATTTGAAAAACAAGGTGTTAACAAAATTGTCGCATTAACACACATAGGCTTCGATGATTCAGCAGAATGGGATAATGACCAATTACTAGCGAAAGCTGTAGAAGGCATTGATGTAATCGTAGGTGGTCATACACATACAAAATTAGACAAGCCCGTGAAAGCTGAAACATCATTTAAAAACCCTACAATTATCGTTCAAACAGGTCAATATAGCGAAAATTTAGGTGAATTAGACCTAACATTCGACAATAACGGTGCTGTTGTTGACTACTTCGGCCAATTACATTCTCTAACTGATAAAGAAAAGCCTGTAGAAGCTGACGCAGAAGCTGCAGCACTTTTAGCACCATATAAAGAGAAAATTTCAAAAATTTTAAACCAATCAACAGGTAATACAGCTGTTTCACCATTAAATGGCGGTCGTAATCTTTGGGGCGTTCGTGCTGGTGAAACAAACCTTGGTAACTTAATTACTGATGGTATGCTTGCTGGTGCTAAAAAAATTGACCCAGAAGTACAATTTGCTTTCCAAAATGGTGGTGGTATCCGCGCAAGTATTGATGCAGGAGATATCACTGTTGGCGAAGTTATGACAGTCATGCCATTCGGTAATGCTCTAGGCATCGTAAAATTAAAAGGTGCTGAAATCTATGATATTGCTGAACATAGTGTGAAAGATTTCCCTAAAGAATTTGGTGGCTTCTTACACTTCTCTGGTTTACAAGTAGAATTTGATGGAAAAGCACCTGCTGGTAAACGTGTAAAATCTATTAAATTAAATGGTAAAGAACTAGATAAGGCAGCCTATTATAAAGCTGCAACAAATACGTTCACTGCTAAAGGTGGAGACGGCTACGATACACTGAAAAAAGTTTATGAAGACGGCCGTGTAAGTGAACCTGGTACGATTGACTATGAAATGTTTATCGAACACTTAAATACACTGAAAAAAGTTGATGCAAAAGTAGAAGGACGTGTTATTGCAACAATTCCATTTACAGATATCGTAAAAGGATCAGAAACAGAAGGCTATGTTCGCGACCTTTATTACCGTGATTTAACAAACGGTACTTCTGCAACAATCTATTCACCAAACGCAAACTTAACTCGTGCTCAAGCTGCATCATTTATCACGCGTGCCTTAAAGCTTGAAGCGAAAGGTCAAGCAACATTCTCGGATATTGCTAATTTAAAAGCTGAAACACAAAAAGAAATTACAGCACTTGCTGAAGCAGGAATTGTAAAAGGTGTGAATGGTGGTAAATTCAACCCTAATGCAAAAGTAACTCGTGCTCAACTTGCATTAATGTTCTCTCGTGCTTATAACCTACAACATGATGCAAAAACAGGTTTAAAAGCTGATTTCAGTGATATTTCTCAATACGACGCTGAAACACAAGATGCTATTGCACTTCTGAAAGACTTAAAGATTGTTAGCGGCGCAAACGGTAAATTTATGCCTGGTAACAACGCTACACGTGCACATATGGCAAAAATGCTTTCTAACTACGTTCCTTTTGTAAAAGAATCTAAATAATTTTTTAAATCCCGCTTCTCTAAGTAGAGAGCGGGATTTCTATTTAACTTATAAGTCTGTAGTTAAAAATTAAATTTAAAGTTATCTGGGTCCTGTCCAAATCGTTCATTACGATTTACTGTAGCTATTTTATCCATCTGTGCTAGTGTTAATTCAAAATCAAAAATCTGTGCATTTTCCTCAATACGACTAGGTGTCACAGACTTTGGAATAACAAGTGTGTCATTTTGTAAATGCCAGCGTAGCACTACTTGAGCAGCTGTCTTCCCTATTTCGCGACCAATTTCCATAATCGTTGGATTATCAAGCACACCACCGCGACCTAACGGAGACCATGCCGTAACAGCAATTCCATGCTCATTACAATATGCTTTTAATGCATCTTGCTGTAAATATGGATGCACCTCTACTTGATTGACCATTGGTGCAATATTTGCTTTAGCTAATAGCTTTTGTAAATGGTGCTCATGGTGGTTTGAAACTCCCGTTGCACGAATTAATTTTTCATCATATAAACGTTCAATTGCTCTATACGTATCTTCAAATGTTTCTGGTACTGCCCAATGAGTTAAATATAAATCTAAATAGTCAATATTTAACTTTTTCAAAGATACTTCAAAAGCTCGTAATGTTTCATCATAGCCTTGGTCATTATTCCAAACCTTTGTCGTCACAAAAATATCCTCACGTTTAACGCCTGAATGACGAATAGCTTCGCCCACCTCTGCCTCATTACCATAAAGAGAAGCCGTATCTATAGCTCGGTAGCCATAATTAAGAGCTTTATCAATAGCCTGTAAAGTCTCATCGCGCTCTGTCATTTTATAAACACCTAAGCCAAAGCGAGGCATTTCCACACCGTTTGCTAATGTTTTTGTTGATTGTAAATTCAAGAATAACAACCCCTTTCTTTTCCTAGTTCCATTATACAAAAAATTGGTTTTAAGAAACATAAGGAAAATTTCCGGGGTCATTGCTTATTGTTCTTCTGCTTTCTCTTCATAATCATCTACTTGGATAGGGTCTGGAATTCGATCGTCTTCTACAAGCTCTTGACCATCACGCAAATGCTCCATCTGCTTTCCTAAATCCTGCAAATCTTTAAAATTTCGAGCCATTGTACCGTTTTCGATATTTGGAACCTTTTTTTCCACTATCATCACCTCTCTTATAGTTTTCCCTAAATAGTTATTTCTGAACCATTTCTGACATATTTTATTCCGCTACGTCGTTTCATTTTTATAGTAGATAGGCTATACTAAAAAAAGATGTCTTTATAAACATGAGGAGGGTTCTTCCATGAGTTTACTATTAATTATTGGTGTAACTGTAGCGTTCTTAACTGCTATTTTCACTGCTGGTTACGAAGGCAACTACAGATCAGACAAATAATACTTCAAGAAAATCACTAAGCATGAATATGTGCTTAGTGATTTTTTTGTTTTTGTAAAACTATTACGGCAAAAGGTATAAGGTGCCCTATTGTAAAAAGGTTTGACACTTCGGCAAAGCGAGGAGTTGATTTCCGTTCCGACTGGGCGCTTTGTTGCTGTCGCTACGTTAGCACTACGCTTTCGCACAGAGCAAAGCTTCCTGGGGGCGTCCGATGAGCCGCTTCACTCGCTTTGCTCGCTCCAGGGTCTCGGGCCAACACGACGTTGGTCACGAAGGCGTTATCACAGGATGTGATGCTCTTAGCCTTCGTTCCCCTATCGCTGATCCCCGAGGAGTCGCCCAGTCTCCACTCCAATCAACTTATTCAAATGACATACATTACAAAATGACATCTCAAAATTCTAATAGTGTACAAAATTTATCAGAAAAATCCGCTTGCATGACCCATCACTATAACGTTGGGTTGATTTCCGTTCCGACAGTGTGCTTTCACGAGGACGTCCGATAGCCGCTTCGTTTATTTCTCTTATTTATTGGAACAATATAATTACTTGACTTTCTGCACTTTATAAAATAAACTTACTTACATAAAGTAAGTTGATAATTAATAATAACTTTTATTCGGAGGTAATTTACTATGCATTTTCATGAAAAACCTAACACATATGTCACAAATGTTGAAATTAAAGTGAGTGATTTACAACGTTCATTAACTTATTATCAAGAGGTAATTGGCTTTAGCGTTTTACATCAGGAATCTCATAGAGCAACTTTAACAGCTGATGGTAAAACAGCTTTACTAACAATCGTTCAACCCGAAACAGTAGAGGAAAAAACAAACTTTACAACTGGCCTTTATCACTTTGCCATTTTATTGCCTACTCGTCGTGATTTAGCAAATATTATTACTCATTTCCATAACAATGGCGTGTACTTCGGAGCATCTGACCATGATGTCAGTGAAGCACTTTATTTAAATGATCCTGATAATAATGGTATTGAGGTTTATGCGGACCGCCCTGAAAGTGAATGGACTTGGCATTTCGATCAAGTGCATATGGTGACAGAACCACTTAAAGTCCAATCTATATTAGCGGAAGGCGACGGTAGCTGGAATGGCCTGCCTGCTGATACGGTTATGGGACATATTCATCTATCAGTTTCTAATTTAGCTGCCGCAGAGGAATTTTATACAAAAGGTTTAGGATTTGAGATTGTCACTCGCTATGGGGCACAAGCTTTATTCATCTCAACTGGCCGCTATCACCATCATATCGGTTTAAACACTTGGCACTCTGAAAACGCACCAAAGCTTGGTGAAAATCAGGTTGGCTTACAAACATTTTCACTGCGTCTAGATAACGAAGAGCAAGCAACAACAATGAAAGAAAATCTTCGCGCAATTGGTGCACCTGTTACTGATATAGATGGAGGTTTCCAAACAGCGGACCCATCAGGTATCGTTGTTTTATTAAAATTTTAAAAATGATGTAAAGGGCTATCCGTCGGTTATGAGGTTTTATCCGTCGATTGCAGGCGGCTTTCCGTCACTCCTCGGGGACTATCCGTCGATTACGTATTTCTATCCGTCGCTCGCCAGGACTCACAGGCAACTTTACGTCTAATAAAAAAGCAAAAGCAGTTCTCCTCTATGAGAGAACTGCTTTTGTTTAATGTAATCCTGGATATCCTTGTTGACGTAACGCTTCATAAATAACAATGGCTGCTGTATTTGATAAATTGAGTGAACGAACATGCTCACTCTGTGGAATACGTAAGCACATATCCCGACGCTCATACGCAAAATCCTTTGGTAGACCAGTCGTTTCTTTTCCAAACATAAAGTAAATATCACGATCTTTATCACTAAAATCATGTGTCGTAAATGGCTCTTCACTATATGTCTCAATTAAATAAACGTCGCCATTTTTGGATGCCTCTAAAAAATCCTCTAGCGAATCGTGGTATACGACATTGACACTATGCCAGTAATCTAAGCCAGCACGTTTTAGCATTTTATCGTCTGTGGAAAAGCCAAGAGGGCGAATTAAATGTAGTGAAGTATTTGTTCCAGCACATGTGCGTGCAATATTTCCTGTATTCGCTGGAATCTCTGGTTGATATAAAACGATATGCAATGGCATAACGGTACACTTCCTTAACTAAAAAATTGTAAACCTTTATCAATTTCAACGAGTACTTCCTCGTCTCGTTCTTTTGTTTTTGCCTCAAGTAATGCAGATTGGGCCTGCTCCCCGCCTATCTTACCTATAGCCCATGCTGCTGTTCCTCGAATAACAGGTCGTTCATCCTTTTCAAGAAGTGCTACTAAATCTGGTACCGCAGCTTCTTCTTTAAAGTGTGCAAGTGCCAAAATAGCATTACGTTGAATTGGCTTTTTCCCCCGCCACGAACCAGAAACATGTCCAAACTTTTCTTTAAAATCACGATTTGAAATCGTTAAAAGTGGTACAAGTAATGGCTTTGCAAGCTCTGGATCAGGCTTAAATTCCTCATGTATCCAGTTAATCTTTCCTTTATTCTTTGGGCATACGGTCTGGCATGTATCACAGCCATACAAACGATTACCAATATGGGTACGAAACTCATCAGGTAACATTCCCTTAGTTTGCGTTAAAAAGGCTATACAACGCTGTGAGTCTAGCTGTCCCCCTTCGATTAACGCACCTGTTGGACAAACATCTAAACATAAACGGCAATCCCCGCATTCATCCTCCATAGGCTTATCAGGCGCAAAAGGGATATTCGTGATAAGCTCTCCTAAATATACATAAGAACCGAACTCAGGTGTAATAACCGAGCAGTTTTTTCCGCTCCAGCCTATCCCTGCACGTTCTGCAACTGCCCTATCCACAAGTGCACCCGTATCAACCATTGATTCAATACGTGCACCTTCTATACGCTCTTCAAGCCAGGCTGATAATAATTTCAATCGCTCACGTAATGCTGTATGATAATCGACACCCCAGGAAGCACGGCAAAAAATCCCGCGTCTTGCTCCCTTCTTGCCAACAGGTGCATTTTGCATGCGCGACGGATAGGCTACAGCGATCGCCACAATGCTCTCTGCTCCCTCTAACAATTGTAGGGGTTCGGTACGTTTTTCAACATCGCTTTCTTCAAAGCCAGACTGATAGCCAAGTTCTTGCTGACGGCGCAGTCTATTTTTTAATTCTGTAAATGGAGCTGCTGTTGTAAAGCCAATTTTGTCTACACCAATGGACATTGCATACGCCACAAATTCACGTTGTAGGTCATGTATGTTCATTTCATTTCCAACTCCTTACATGATACAATAATAGAAATAGATAAAGTAGGTGATGTTTTATGGAAATTTCAATTAATCAATCTCTATTGACACAACATCCCGAGCTAAAAATCGGCATTATTCATTATACCAAAATTGTCGTTGCAGAATCGCCTCAAATGATTAAAGGCCGCATGCAATTGTATCAGGAAAATCTCTTTTTAGAAATGCAAGATTGTCCTGTAACGCAACGAGAGGGTATCGCAGAATGGCGACAACTATGGAAAAAACTTGGCGCAGATCCGAACCGCTATCGTCACTCAGCAGAAAGCTTAATGCGCCGAATTAGTAAGCAAAATTATTTAACACCTCTTCACTCAGGTGTTGATTTAAATAATTTCTTCTCCCTCCAATATGAAATTCCAGTAGGCTTATATGATGTAGCTAAACTAAAAGGCCATATAGAGATTGCACTTGGCGACGAGGAAACTGGCTATGAGGGCTTAAATGGACGTTTCAATTCATTATCAAATATCCTATATAGCTGTGATGCTGAGGGAGCGTTTGGGTCACCATTTGTCGATTCTAAACGTACGTCTGTTTCAGAGGAAACGACCGAGGCTCTACATATTTTCTACCTTCGCCCATCGTTATCAGAAGAAAATGCGAAAGAGCTTCTTACCTCTGCTGGTAAGATGTTTAACCAAGTTCATGGCGGCGATTATAAAATGACCTTATTAACAAACGCTGCACCATCTACTACACTTTAAAAGGGCGTGTTTTCATGATTAATCTTGCAGAAGCCGTTAAGCTAAAAAGTATTTTAGCAAAAAAAGTTCAGGACCTTGTTAACGAATTACATCGTAGCGCCTTTGTAACTGTTGAAAAAGGGCAAGCCCCTAAAACAAGTAATCGTGCAATGACAGTAATTGAAGCAGAATTAGCTCAAGTACGTCTCGATGTTCGTACATTGGATCGTTTAGTATATGAAGCAAATATAAAAAGCTCAGTGGACTTTAAAGGGGAAAAACTAGCATTAGTTGAAGCGATTGAGCTCGCAACACAGCTACGCGCAGATGCCGAGCTGTGCAAACAGTTTAGTATGCACGAAAAAGAGAGTGTACGCATGGGTTACGGCGAAAATACAATGCTTTATGAAATTGCGATGTATGAGCCAGATGAGTATCGTGAACGTGCTATTAAACTTGAAAAAGATGCCCATAAATTATCGAATCTTATCAATGCAAAGAATTATAGTGTTGAAATTAACTTCGATGATTCTCGATATTTCTAAACCTCGGGGCGGTGAGACTCCAAACCGAGTTGGATGGCTGTTTTCACAACTAGCTTCTTGGGGCTAACTTAGTTAAACCAATGACAAGTTACCTGTTACTGTATGACCCATGACTAATAACCAACTATAAGCAATGGCCATACTCAATCAACTTGACAATTCTTTGAAAACGCCATCCAATAGCTCTCTTACACCTTGTGTGTAGGAGGGCTTTTTAATTCTCTTATTATTACCTCTTCTTGCTTTAACGTATAACGAAGCCATATAGAAAATAGACCCTATGACAAAGGAAGATAATTGATCTAATCATAATTCATCATGAAGAACCCATCTTAACAAAAAGACTCTCCCCCTTTGGACTCTCCAATTCCCTTATAAATTAAATTAAAGTTATCCCTCGCTTTTAAAATTAATTTTAATCAGAATGAATAATGTTAATAGCGCAAAAATACCCACTACCCACAATAGAAACCAATCACCTAGATATTTAATGCCTATTGGAATAATTAAAATTAGTAAGCCGATTACTATTGAATATATCCCCATAATTCTCCCTAATTTTTCTTTGTCTCCTTTATACTCTGAATCTTGATAACCAGCTATTATATTTAATCTTTTCTTTTTCCAAATTGACCAACCGCTTATGATAAAACAAGCCCCTAAAATAATTGAGATGACTACTGCAGTTTTGAAGTCCGTATTTAAAGACAAATCTTATCAACCCTCCATATATTAATTTGATGAAAAATAACATATTCAAAAATACTTATAATTCTTGAAGTATTTATATAATTTCTTAAAAAGCATAAAAAATTATAGATATATATTTAAAGAGTTACAGTGTACTCACCTCATCCAGTACTATTTAACAACTTACACCGTTTATTATTGTTTCAGCACAACCACGGTACTAAATTTACCTAATGTATAAGGAAAAGTGAAAACCCATCAGCAATGATCACCATGAAGTCCTTATCCCAAACTTGTTAATAACCGTAGCATTAATTTCAGAACTTTCAAAACCGTATTTCGCAGGTATTTATACATATTTTGATCATCCACTTAAAAATGAACAAACAAACTTCTTTAAAGATTAATCTTTTATTAACAATAAAAAGAGAGATGTATCGCTTACTTGATACATCTCCCTGACTAGCTTGCATTATTCTATTCCAATGCAGCGCTTCATGTTTTCCTTGATCCTCATCCTCTTTGATAGGATAAGGAACTTACTTAAGACCAATAATAAAGAGAGTTATTTTTCTCCCTTTTTTATTATATCTTTTAAGTCTTTTATTTCTTTCTCTAATTGCAATAACTTTCTCTTTAAAACATCTGATTGTGAAGATGTATAAATTGCTAAACCTAATCCCATCATAGCAATTGAAAATACAAGTATTGTCGACACAATTTACACCCCATAAAAGTAATCATCAAAACCTGCAACAACTAAAGGTCCAAATGTAGCTCCAATTCCAGCTCTATAAAGCCATCTATTTTTTTTATACCCTTTTTCAGTTAAACCTAATCTAACTTCACACTGTCTTGCAGCATATTTACCAGCAGCATATAAAGAACCACCTAAACCAATTGCTCCAGCAATAATGCCTATAATAGAACCAATTCCAATAGAATATGTATCTATCATAGCTTCATTCAATTCTTCATCTAATTTAATCATATCATCTTCAGTTATTCCCCATTCATTTGCTAATTGCACAGATATGGGATCATTAATAGAAGAGAATTCTTGATTTTGTAGAAGTATAATTGACGTTAGATAAGATTGCTCAGCATCATCATTCTCCTTATTACTTTCTTTTGCATCTGCAATCCCTGGTAAGAGATACGAGCATAATAAAATTGTAGAAGAAAAACTTATAATACTTTTTTTCAACATCTTTCATACCCCCATATTTATTATTTTAAATCTCTGACATAGGCGTTAATAACCACTTTTTGGTTACCTCTATTTTCTCTCGAAAAATTACAATGGTTTTTTATATCCAACACCAATAATAAGAGATTAACACAAGGTTTTGTATTAAGTTTCGGAATATTCAAAAATGAATTTTTGTTTTTAATCTTCAATTCTATCAAGGTTTCAATTTTCTTGTAATCTGATATGATAATTTGAATATCGTTTATAACAGCTATTCGCGAGTTTTATTTTTTGTAAAAACCTAGTGTTTATTATAGGAGGTTACTTTTATGAATATTAATCTTGGTAATACAATAAAATTGATCCGAGAAAATAAAGGGTTAACACAAGCATATATTTCCGACAAAATACTGACTCAGGGTAATTATTCCAAATTCGAAAATTTGAACTTGGATATCGGAGGTGCTTCGTTAATTGCCATTCTTAATAAATTAGAATTGTCATTAGAAGAGTTTCTATTTATCAAAAATAATTTTACGATTACTGAACGCAATAGCATAATACATAAATTCCACAGTCTCACTTATAATGACAGAAAAGGATTAATTAATTTACTAAATGATATTGAGAAATACTCAAGAAGAAAAAATGATTTTTTAATAGAATCTATTGAGAAAATTTGCAAATCTTTATTGATATTTATTAAAACCAAAGATATAGAAAATGCACGAATAGGAATTAATAGTATATGGACTCATTTAAGTAAAAGAAATCATTTATATATTTCGGATATCTATTTATTGAATTCAATATTATTTTTCTTTCCTCTTCAAACAGGTAGAGAAATCATTAAATATTTACTTAGAGGTATAGATAAATACAAAAATTTTAAAGATATAGAAAAAATGAAAATTAATTGCTTACTAAACTTCTCTATTTTTTTAATCAAAAATAGGGAATATAAAGATGCATTAATTTATATAGAAAATGCAATATCAATGTGTAAACTTTACAAATACTATTCAAAAATTACAGTTTGTTATATCAGAAAAGGAATTTGTTTAAATCAAATTAATAGAGAATGTAAATCAGGTTTGTTTTGGATTAATAAAGGTTTTAATTTATTAAAAGAAATGGATGAAACAGATTTAATAATTCAATTAAAGGATGAGATTGAAAGGCTAAATTATAAATAAAATCAATTTATAGGCCATCGCTTATTATTCGAAGCCCCCCTAACAGCATTCATTAACTCTCTTCCATCTCGTGTGTAGGAGAGTTTTTTCATGTCTATTTGTTCACTAACATGGACAAAATGGCTATATCAAAAGAAAGGGGTTATACAATGACAAAACAACATGATTCAACAGAAGAGCATGACATGACCTTGACAAATCGACAGGGGCATCCTATTACTAACAATCAAAATATACGAACTGTCAGTAATCGAGGACCTGCAACCCTTGAAAACTATGATTTTATAGAAAAAATAAGTCACTTTGACCGTGAAAGAGTTCCCGAGCGTGTTGTTCATGCCCGAGGTGCTGGGGCACATGGCTATTTTGAGACATATGGTGTAGCCGGGGAAAAGCCTATTTCTAACTATACAAGAGCAAAGGTATTTCAGGAAAAGGGCAAGCAGACACCTGTTTTTGTGCGTTTCTCAACAGTTATTCATGGTGGCCATTCGCCAGAAACTTTACGTGATCCACGAGGCTTTGCAGTAAAATTCTATACTGAGGATGGTAACTGGGATTTAGTCGGCAATAATTTAAAAATCTTCTTTATCCGTGATGCTATGAAATTCCCTGATATGATTCATGCCTTTAAGCCTGATCCCATTACAAATATTCAGGATGTTGAACGCTTTTTTGATTTCTGTGCAAGCTCTCCAGAATCCTTCCATATGGTGACATTCGTTTATTCGCCTTGGGGCATTCCAGCTAATTATCGAATGATGCAAGGCTCTGGCGTCAATACGTATAAATGGGTCAATAGTGAAGGCAAAGCAGTCCTTGTAAAATATCATTGGGAACCTTTACAGGGCATTAAAAACTTAACGCAAACAGAAGCTGAAGAAATCCAAAAGAAAAACTTCAATCATGCTACACAGGATTTATACGATGCAATTGAAAAAGGTGATTATCCTGAATGGGAGCTTAACGTACAAATTATGGAGGACGGTCCACATCCTGAGCTTGATTTTGATCCATTGGATGATACGAAGCTTTGGCCTAATGATCAGTTCCCTTGGTATCCAGTTGGTAAGATGGTGTTAAATAAAAATCCAGAAGATTATTTTGCTGAGGTCGAACAGGCTACTTTCGGTACAGGTGTGCTTGTGGACGGATTGGATTTCTCGGACGATAAAATGTTACAAGGGCGTACCTTCTCCTACTCTGATACACAGCGTCATCGCGTAGGTGCAAACTATTTACAACTTCCTATCAATGCTCCTAAAAAACGAGTTGCAACCAATCAAAACGGTGGTCAAATGCTGTATAAGCGTGATTTAGCTCCAGGGCAAAATCCTCATATAAACTACGAGCCTTCGATGTTAAATGGTTTAAAAGAGGCTACTCAGACGGCTAAGGAACATACACCACTTGTGGAAGGCAATCTCGTTCGGGAATCCATTGATCGTCAAAGCAATACGAAGCAAGCTGGAGAAACATATCGCAATTTTGAGCAATGGGAGCGGGATGAGCTGCTAGAAAACTTAATTCGTGATTTAGCAGTTTGCGACAGTGCCATTCAAGAGGCGATGATCGCATTAGCGCAGGAAGCAGACGAGGAATATGGTCGCTTGTTAAAAGAAGGGTTACAACAAGCTCGAAATAATTCATCTTCCTCAAAGCCACTTGGCAATATAGATGGTGATGAAGCCCCTAAAAAGGCTGTAGATAAAGGGCATGACGCAGAGCCTTATTAATAAAAACGCTCAGCACAATATACAGTGCTGAGCGTTTTTTTAATGCACACCAGGCAAAATTTTCAGTGCCTTTTCCTGTGCGTCTAAAATGGCATCTACTCCTAATGGAATTGCAATATTCGTTGAATCATGGCCAATTTTAAAGCCTGCCACAACTGGAACACCTAAATCCCCAAAATAGTCCTTCATTAAAGTCAATAACGCCGCTTCATCCGCTTCCGTTTGCGTAAAGGAGCCGATCATAACACCTGCTAACTGTTCAAGCTTTCTCGCCTGTTTTAATTGTTGCAGCATCGAATCAATTCTTGGAATAGTTTCCGCAATATCCTCAATCAATAAAATGCGACCTTCCGTACGCACTTCAAATTTAGTACCTAATGTGTTAACAAGGCGACGTAGATTCCCACCAATAATCTGACCGCGAGCAACACCAGGAGCAATCGTTGTTAACGGGGCAATATCCTCCGTATACTGCAATTCCATTGGTGAAAATAGCTGCAAAAACATTTTCTTTGATAAATCATCGATTCTGTCTACAGACATAAGGAGCGGTCCATGGAACGTCACTAAATTAGCATATTCATTAATCGCGCAATGTAAATATGTAAGATCAGAGAAGCCCCAGAAGATTTTCGGATTTTCCTCAAGCAGTCCGTAGTCAATCTTTTCCGCAATACGCGCAGAGCCATAGCCCCCCTTAACACAAAAAATTGCCTTCACCTCTGGATTGCTTACCATCTCATGAAATTCAGCTAGACGCTCCTCATCACTACCTGCCAGGTAATCGTGCTTTGCCTGAATGGTATCTCCAATTATATAGTTAAGACCTAACTCTTCAAGAAAGGCTATTGCATCTCCTAGCTTTTCGGGCTTTACTTGACTTGATAAAGCCACAAGACCAACTGTATCGCCCTTTTCTAAATGTGGTACGGTGCTTTTCACCCTAACCCCTCCTAATGTTTTTCTCATTCTATCATATAGATAATATTGTAGCATTGATTAATGGCGAAGCTAGTGCCTATGACATCTAAATTTCTGGGCGAATGCGCCTTCCTTTTTAGGTTCTAATCGACACTTTGGGGTTCTATCCACGATTTTGGCGAGTCTATCCACGACTTTGACCGTTCTATCCACGACTTTGACTGTTCTATCCACGACTTTGACTGTTCTATCCACGGCTTTGACTGTTCTATCCACGACTTTGGCTTCTCTATCCGTCGCTTTGTCGATTCTATCCGTCATCTTGGCTCTTCTTTCCGTCGCTCTCGCCTTTCTATCCGTCGCTTCGGCTCTTCTTTCCGTCGCTCTAATTTCTATCCGTCACCTTGGCTCTTCTTTCCGTCGCTTTGTCGAGTCTATCCACGACTTTGGCTTCTCTATCCGTCGCTTTGTCGATTCTATCCGTCATCTTGGCTCTTCTTTCCGTCGCTCTCGCCTTTCTATCCGTCGC
>NZ_JBNNSS010000018.1:0-11177 GCF_050277945.1 Lysinibacillus sp. NPDC097214 | reverse complement strand
GTCGCTTCGGCTCTTCTTTCCGTCGCTCTAATTTCTATCCGTCACCTTGGCTCTTCTTTCCGTCGCTCTAATTTCTATCCGTCACCTTGGCTCTTCTTTCCGTCGCTCTAATTTCTATCCGTCGCCTTGGCTCTTCTTTCCGTCGCTCTCGCCTTTCTATCCATCGCTTCAGCTTTTCTATCCGTCGCTCTAATTTTTATCCGTCACCTTGGCTCTTCTTTCCGTCGCTCTCGCCTTTCTATCCATCGCTTCAGCTTTTCTTTCCGTCGCTCTAATTTCTATCCGTCATCTTGGCCCTTCTTTCCGTCGCTCTCGCCTTTCCATCCGTCACTTCAGCCTTTCTTTCCGTCGCTCTAAATTCTATCCGTCGCCTTGGCTCTTCTTTCCGTCGCTCTCGCCTTTCTATCCGTCGCTTCAGCTTTTCTTTCCGTCGCTCTCGCCTTTCCATCCGTCGCTTCGGCTTTTCTTTCCGTCGCTCTGATTCTTTCCCTTTCCCTTTCCCTTCACCTTAGCCCTTCTTTCGAATTCAAAAAAATAAGCGCAGACTTCAAAAATATAAAGTCTACGCTTAATTTCTATTTTGTTCCGCCGTAAATAACCGTTACATTCGGATGGTTTAATAATTGGCTTGCTGGGAAATCTTCTGTGATGAACCCACTTCTTAATTTTTCCATAGCCTCTAGTTTTTTTTCACCAAATGCAATTAGGACGATTTCTTTAGCATTCATAATAGATTGAATGCCCATTGTAATAGCATGCGTCGGTACATCCTTAGAGTCATCAAAATAGATGGCATTTTCTGTGCGTGTAGATTCTGTTAACTCTACAATATTAGTCAGGGATTCGAAAGATGTGCCGGGTTCGTTAAAGCCAATATGTCCGTTAACGCCGATTCCTAATAGCTGAAGGTCAATTCCTCCCGCTTCCTTGATTCGAGCATCATAAGCGACACACTCAGCATCTAAATTCTCTGCCTTACCATTTGGTAAATGTATATTTTCTTCCTTAATATCTACATGATTGAATAAGTTCTCATGCATAAATGTCCAATAACTTGCGGGACTTGATTGATCGAGACCTACATATTCGTCTAGGTTAAAAGTAATCACGTCGCTAAAAGATATATTTCCAGCTTGTTGGCGTTTCACTAATTCCTTATACATTCCTACAGGAGAACCACCAGTTGCTAATCCTAAAATACTTGCTGGCTTTGCTTGTAATTGTTTAGTGAAAATATCCGCTGCTACTTCGCTCATTTCATCGTATGAATTTACTTCTATCCATTTCATTTCGCATTTAATTTCGCTTGTCATTCGTATACCTACCTTACAATCATTATTATTAACTAAACTAATAGGAAATATTTTTCTTTATAGTAGCTAACATTTTAATTTTACTAGTTATTTACCTATTTTTCTATTATTTTCTTACTAATATTCACGTGTATTCTTTAGCCATTTCGGTTATGTTATTTAATAAGGAGTGAGGCGATATTATGAATTCACAAATACAGCAATATTTAAAGCTTATTCAATTTCAAGGATCTTTAGAGCCCTCTATTAAGCTACTTGGTCAGCTCCAAACACGACATCTACATACTATTCCTTATGAGAACCTAGATGTTGCCTTGAAATATGGCATCTCCTTCGCTATTCCTGACCTTTTTCAAAAAATTATTATGCAGCATCGTGGAGGCAATTGCTTTGAACTAAATATTTTATTTAGTTGGCTACTTCGCGAGCTTGGCTTTTCTGTAACCAATCGTTATGCACAGTTTTGGCGCAACGTTGAAGCAGATACTCCTGTTGAGGATGTACCTATGCACCAGCTATTGCTTGTCCATTTCGCTGGGCAATCATATATTTCAGATGTTGGGGTAGGTGCAGTAGCTCCTTGTAAGCCAGTGCCACTAATAGCTGGGCATCAATACCGTGAAGGTAATGAACTTTATAAAATTGAACGAGATGAAGCGAATGGCTGGATGCTGTACGAACAAAGAAAACATGATTGGCGTTTACTTTATAGTTTTTTCGATGACGCTAACGATGCAAAGTTTGCGCCAAGACTTTCTAAACAAAAAGATAAAATCGCTATGATTCGTACCCCTCGCGGACGACACACAATGCTTAACAATGAATTCCGTATATACGAGGGACAATCCCTAACGACCTATTCAACTCATAACGAAAAGGATTGGCGACAAGCACTTCATCGTTTTTTTCATATAACATTAGATTAGATACTGCATGACAAAAAGCAAGCCTCCTCATTCATAGGAGACTTGCTTTTCCTGTTAATTGGCTGTACGATCGAGCAACTCATAAACAACAACATCATTGTAAAGCTCCTTAACTAAACCAATGCCATCAACAAAGTAATAAGTTGAAACCCCATCATTGTAGATGGACTTTTCTTCTAGAACAATTACATTACTATATTTGACACCGCCTGCTTGGACAGTGCCATCTGTTGCTTTAACAGTAAGACGAACTCCTGAAGTTACCCCGCCATCATTCTCATGTTGAATCACACCAATTCTAAGTGGTAATGCGAAGTATAAATCATAATGTAAACTTACATTTTCGGCAATTGCTTGACCATAAAACTCACCATCGCTAAATAAAAGCTCATCATTAAATACTTTATTAGAATTCAAATCGCTTACTGCCCACACATCATTCTTATCGTCATAATGACTATACTGATATTTTAATGTATACTGTTTTTTGTCTTTCAGCGAATAATGCGAATACGTGTAGTCATACGCCGTATCTTTTAATAGATTCGGATTCGATAGCGTTAATGCACGAGCTAAAAATGCTGAAAAATGCGCTCGCGTTAAAGGTAAATTGGGCCTAAATGAACCATCATCATATCCTTTTGCTATATTATTATTAGCAATTAATGAGATTTCCTTATAGCCACTTGTCTCAGGTGAAACATCTGTAAAATAGCTTATCCCAGACCCTTTGAATTTAAATGCTCTTTGCAGCACAATTGCCATGTGCCCTCTTGAAAGAGTTGCATCCGGATTAAATTCCTGTGCCGAAAGGAAAATGCCAGCATTTTGCGCTGCCGCAATTTCTTTATAATAGGGATGTGTAATAGGTACATCCTGATACTTTGGATCTTTGACATTCGTCGTTTGCAATCCTAGAGCACGTGTTAGCATGGCAGCTACTTGCGCTCTCGTTACATTTGTATCTGGTTTAAATAAATTATCCGGATAGCCATAAATAATTCCTTTTTCCACTAAGTAATCAATTTCTGTTTTCAATGTATTATCCTTGGACACATCTTTGAAGCTCGCTGCCTGTACACTTTCAAACGGTATTAACCATACAACTAATAATAATGCGAATACTATTTTCAACATCTTTTTCATGTCTTTCCCTCCCTTTCTCCATTACTTTTAACATATTCTCAATTACTTACAATATACTTTTTTAGATATTATTTACAATGTGATTTTTAACAAAAAAGCCTCCAATCGTTCGCAGAGACTTGTTAATCAGATTATTTGTTCTGAATTAAGCCGATGCCAAGCCCAGTTGGATCTACCAAATAAGCAAGATAAAAATCATCAAATTCCATTTTATCTCGTACAATAACGGCACCATTTTGCGTAGCCTTTGAAATAGCCTCATCGATAGATTCTACTTCAATTTGAATACGTGTTCCAAAAGGGTAGTCATGTGGCCCCTTTGCAATACCCCCGTTAATCCCTGATTTCTCATCATCCCCAGTTGTTACAGCCCAATATTCCCAATTAGGTGCAGCTACCTTCCAACCAAAAACCTTGGCATAAAATTCAGCCGCTTTTTCGGGCTCCTGACTATTTAATTCAAACCCTATTACTCTCCCCATCTAATTCCCCCTCCTAATTTTTGTATAATTAATAATTCACCAATTTGATGGATATTTCCTCTATTAGTTTCATCATCATAACGTGTGGTTTAACGAATATCATCCCAATTTCATCTGAGAGATTTTATTACACAATTGTGAAAACTTGATGACTTAGGTATTTAACCATTAATCAAACAGTAAAATATCGTATATTAAAATTAGAACGACCGTTCAAATCATCAAAGGAGTAAATCATTGAATAAAAGACGTTATGATAGCGAGAAAGCAAAAGTTGAAATTATGGAACATGCGGTTAGTTTGTTTTCTCAAAAAGGCTATAATCAGACATCAGTCGGAGATATTTCAACCTCTTCAGGCTACAGCAAGGGACATATTTATTACCATTTCGAGAACAAAGAAAAGCTTTTTGTACTACTAGCACAACAAACAATGCAAGCTTGGCACAACAAATGGCTGCAAAAAGAATGCACCTACTCTACGGCAACAGAGAAACTATATGGCATGGCCATACATGTTCTCTATCATTACCAAACACCTTTATTAAGCTCAGGGCAAGAGTTAGCTTCCAATCCAAAATCAAGCCCTGAATCAGTGCAACAACTATACAATTTAGCGATTGTACCGATGGGTGCTTACCGTGCGATCCTTCAAGAAGGCATTGATCGAGGAGAATTTGTTAATGGAAATATTGATGAGTGGACAGTTCTACTAGGCACATGGCTAGGAGGTTTATGTCAGCTTACAAATACGCAGGAGCTTAAAGCACTAGAGCCACTCTTTCATCAGGCAGTTACCATTTTATTAAGAGAACTAAAAGGTGGGATATAAGTGAAAATTGCATGTATCGGAGACAGCTTAACAGAAGGTCGGCCAGGGGTTTCATTTTTTAAACGACTAACAGATAAACATCAACATATCGAATTTGATAATCTCGGTAAACCTGGTGAGACAGTGAAAAGCTTACACACTCGTTTAGAGAAATCGAAGCTAGCTACTTATTATGATCTAAGCTTTCTTTGGATTGGTGTCAATGATGTCTACACTAAACTTTTGAAAGTACAGGCACAGCCAGTTACAAAAGATCATCAAGAATTTAAAGATTACTATGTAAATGTTTTAGAAATGATTTTAGCCTCCTCTAAACATGTAGTTTTAGTAACACCAGCATTAATAGGAGAGGAAATAAAAAACACGCCCAATATGGAATTAAAAGAGCTCTCCTCCATTATTCAGGCCATCTCTTCTAAGTATGCAAATGTTAGCTTTTTAAATATACAAGAGGTTTTTGAGCATCAATTAGAACATGTTAGTAGTTCGGAGTATATGAACACCAATGTTATGCGAGTGATGAAAGATGTACTGTTGTATAAAAATCCTTTGCGAATTGACCGATTATCCAAAAAGAGAGGGCTACATTTAACTTTGGATGGCGTTCATTTAAATAGTAAAGGAGCAGAACTTGTCGTGGAAGAATACACAGCCTTTATTGAAAAGCTTCAATTGTAGGAAGCCCTTGTCCATTAGGGATTCATACGAGGGGTGATGATTATGAGAAAGATTGCAATTGTTACTGGTGGTGCATCAGGTAAAGGAAAGGCTATTTGCAAAGAGTTAGTAGTTCGACATGTATTTGTCATTATCGCAGATATTAACGAACATGATGGACGTCTTCTAGAGGCAGAACTAAATAAAGATACTTCAAATGCTCGATTTGTTGAATTAAATGTAACCGATTATAAAAATGTCGAACATGTCATTACAAATGTATATGAGGAATTTCAAAGATTAGATTATTTGTTCAATAATGCTGGTATAGCTATGTATGGTGAAATTTATGATATGTCGATTGACGATTAGAAAGACATTGTGGATATTAATTTATGGGGCGTTGTTTATGGTACACAAGTTGGGTATCAAATCATGAAGAGGCAAGGTTTTGGACATATCCTTAATACGTCATCAGCAGCAGGGTTGGGACCATCTCCTATTTCAGCGGCATACTCAACTACGAAGCATGCTGTTGTGGGCTTAACAACATCACTGCACTATGAAGCTGAGGAATTTGGCATCAAGGTAAGTACACTTTGTCCGACTTTTATTGATACACCTATTTTTGATAAAGCAACAGCTATTAATATCGATCAATCGGCGATGTCCAAACAATTGAAAAAGCAAAAAATGATGTCTCCACAGCAACTAGCAAAAATCGCTATTGCAGGCGTGCACAAAAATAAGCCTATTATTTGTCCTATGCCTATGCGTAAAACGATGGATGTTGTCTTTACTATCTTCCCTTCGTTACACAGGGAATTAATGAGAATGGTCTGTAAAGTAAGCCGAAAAGCTCGATTGACATAAATATTCTAATTGGTAAAAAACCGCTATGCTCTTCCGCCGGCAAGGTACGACCCGCATCAGGGCAAAAAATTTAGGATGTTGGACACGAAGGTATATGTCCCCTTCGCTACATTTTTTACACTATATTAAAAAAACAATTCTAGGAGTCTCGCGGCTTTTTACCTTTATAATTTAGATAACAATAACACTGAACGAATTAACCCCTTTATTTATGCTCTTCTTCATTAATCTTATAAATACCTAAGAATAATATAATAAGCCCTATGATAAAAATTATAGGAGATAAAATCATCATAACCGATGCTGTCCAACCATTTCTAACCACCATTCCATACAGTACGCCAATTAAAAATGATAAAAATGGTGCAAACGCTATCATTGTAATGATACCCCAAACGATATATCTCCCTTTTTCTGATCTTCCTTCGCTTAATTGGAATGCCGCTATTAAACCTACTAATACAATTATTAAGGCAATAACAAACGCCATTTCAACTCACCTCCTCCTTTCCTTCTACAATATGCTGCATTAGTTTATTGATTTGGTAACTTAACACTAGGCTTTTAAAAAAAATTCGTAATTTGCGCCTAGTCTGAGATCACCTCCACGTTATGGTGATTCAAAAAAAAACACCACAACCATCAATAGCTGTGGTTGTGGCTTTCTACTGTTCTATCTCAGGTAACATCTTGCAAAATGACACCATCGCTCATTTTAATAATACGATCTGCATAAACAAGCATTTCTTCATCATGTGTCACCATTAAAGTAGTAATGTTTAACGTTTTAGTTAAATCCCTAATTAATAACATAACCTCTTTTGATCGTTGTGAATCTAAGCTTGCAGTTGGTTCATCTGCGAATAGAACTTTCGGTTTATGAATGATTGCACGAGCAATTGCAACACGTTGCTTCTCCCCGCCAGACAATGATTGAGGATAAGCCATTTTTCGATGGTCCATCCCTACTAATTTTAGTAATCGATCCACTTCATTTTTTTGTTCCTGCTTCTTCAATTTTGATTCAGAAACATCTAGCATTAGCAGTAGCTGCTCTTCAACTGTAAGAAAAGGTACAAGGTGTGCAAACTGAAAGACAAACCCGAATTCACTTGCTCGTACTTTTCGAACCTCTTCAGCGTTCATGGTAGACAAGTTTTTCCCCTCGAATATCACATATCCATCTGTTGCAGGCTGAAGTCCCGCGGCAATTGTCAAAAGCGTACTTTTACCAGATCCAGATGCACCGACTAATGCTGTTATTTCTCCTTCTTTTAAAGAGAGATCTATCCCTTTAAGTATTTCTTCCTCTACCTCGCCATTCGTAAACGTTTTTCTAACTTCATCGATTTTAAATAAAGTCATATTAAGCCTCTCCTTGCTGTATCGCTTGTAATGGTTCGATTTTTTTAATTTGAATTCCTGAAATTGTAGCGCCAATAAACCCGATAATTAGAAAAACAATCGATAATTGAATAGTTGTCGCGATTGTTAAAGTGAATGGCATTCCTTTTGGCGCTATTAAATTAAAGACCTGGCTTAAAGCTACAGATAAAATAAGTGAAATAACTGTAATGATGGCCATCTGTGTCCATATCATTTTGAATAACTTGCTTGTTTTCAAACCAATGGCCTTTAAAATTCCGTATAAGCCGATTTTTTGGACATTCATCATATAGAAAAAGATCGCAAACAGCATCCCGCTAATGACTACTAAAAACCAAACAATCATATTTAATGACATCTGTTCTGCGTTATAGCTTGGAATGGTATTAAGAAATTCTTTATTTGAAAATGATTGTAATCCAGCAAATTCTTTTGAAGAATCTCCGTCTGGGACGAAAATCATCTGCATTTCATCAACACGGTAAATTTCTTTATAATCCTCTTTATTAATATAGGCAACAGGTGCATGACTATATTTCTTTTGGTCGACAAATCCCTTTACTACAAACTTGCCACTAAATTGATTATTCGTTAATGTATCTCCTACTTTAATTCCTTTATCTTTCATTGAGCTGTCTAATATGACTTCCCCACGTTTCACATTTTCAAATAACGCTGAATCGGTCGATGTAACAAAGGCAACACTTTGCTGCTTATTGTCTTGATCATTTAAAAAGCCCATTTGTAATGAAAAAGCTACAGCATCTTTTTCTTTGCTCAATATTTCATTTTGTGTACTGCTATCTATTTTTGACAGATTATAAGTTTGATCTGCATCCTTATTCATATAAAATTGACCTTGTGGTAAATCCTTAATTAGAGCGGCATTATCTTGTGACAATCCGTTCGCCAAACCAGAAATAATAAAAGTTAATAAACTAACTAGAAAAATAATTGACCCTAATATTAAAAATCTTACTTTACTCTTCTTAATTTCTTTCCACGCAAGATTCATCTTTAACTCCTCCATTCCTTTTTCCATCCTTAGCATAAAATCCTTAAATGAACGGAACATGAACTAATCATTAAAAATAAAATATCTTCAGCAAAAAAAGCTCATAAACCCTTTCTTTTTTAGGTTTACGAGCTGATTGTAAAATTATTGGCCATCTAAACGAATGACAGCTTTTTTATAATATTTTGGGGTTTTCTCTATTTTTGATTCGTACAAAACCACTTCTTCTACTAAAAATTTAGGAAGCTGAAAATTTTCTTCCATCAATGCCTCTGACGGAATTTTCCCGCATGCCTCATCCCACTTTCTTGCAACAGTGATATGGGGGACAAAGGGCTTCTTATCTAATTCAAATCCAACCTTCATACAGTCTTGGTATACTATTTCTTGCACAACTTTTAATTGCTGCGATTCGAGCAGATCCACCCATAAAATTCTTGGATATTCTTTTCTTCCAAAAGTATTGAACCCCTGAATGTTTAATTCGAATGGAGAAACATTCAGAAGATTTTCCATCGCTTCATCCATTACAGCCTGTAATTGCTCTTCATCCGCATGACCTAAAAAAGCCAAAGTGATGTGATAATCTTCCTGATGAACCCATCGTTTAAAATGAAAATCTGTCTTCATTTTTTCACATATTTCATTAAGAGCTGCTTTAATGTCTGAAGGAAGTGGAACTGCAATAAAAAAGTGTCTGTTCATGGTCATACCCTCTCTGTTCATCGTAAATACTACTTATCAGGCATTATGTCTTTTCCTACAATAATTTAACCATAGCTACTACGCTAAAGTTAAAAATTCTTTACTGTATAAACAATCCATGATGGATATAAAAAAATCCTCTCAATTAATAGATTTTGAGAGGATCTTAAATGCTTTCTACAAATTTACTACAATAAAAAAAGAACCCTTATATATCAAGGATTCTTTACTAAATATGATACCGGTGGTCGGGGTCGAACCGACACTCCAAAGGAACACGATTTTGAGTCGTGCGCGTCTGCCAATTCCGCCACACCGGCACAATGGAGATAAAAAAAATCGGATAAACCGATTGAGTAATAAATTATGGAGGCGGCAACCGGATTTGAACCGGTGATAAAGGTGTTGCAGACCTGTGCCTTACCACTTGGCTATGCCGCCTTAGTAATTGGAGCGGAAGACGAGGTTCGAACTCGCGACCCCCACCTTGGCAAGGTGGTGTTCTACCACTGAACTACTTCCGCAAAAAAATGGCTGGGGTACCTGGATTCGAACCAGGGCGTGACGGAATCAAAATCCGTTGCCTTACCGCTTGGCTATACCCCAAAAGTTAAATATATAAATGGGGCGACTGATGGGAATCGAACCCACGAATGCCTGAACCACAATCAGGTGCGTTAACCACTTCGCCACAACCGCCATATTACTATATATTTTATTGTTTTAAATTAAATGGGGCGACTGATGGGAATCGAACCCACGAATGCCTGAACCACAATCAGGTGCGTTAACCACTTCGCCACAACCGCCATGAAATTAATTAATTGGCAGGGGCAGTAGGAATCGAACCCACATCAAAGGTTTTGGAGACCTCTATTCTACCGTTAAACTATGCCCCTATGAATAAAAAACTGGTGGAGGGGGACGGATTCGAACCGCCGAACCCTAAGGAGCGGATTTACAGTCCGCCGCGTTTAGCCACTTCGCTACCCCTCCGGGAAATTCATGGTGCCGGCGATAGGAGTCGAACCCACGACCTACTGATTACAAGTCAGTTGCTCTACCAACTGAGCTACACCGGCAAAAAAAATATGGTGGGTCAGGACGGAATCGAACCGCCGACACTTAGAGCTTCAATCTAATGCTCTACCAACTGAGCTACTGACCCATATTTTTAAAAAAATGGCGGTCCCGACCGGGATCGAACCGGCGATCTCCTGCGTGACAGGCAGGCATGTTAACCGCTACACCACGGGACCATTTTGGTTGCGGGGGCCGGATTTGAACCAACGACCTTCGGGTTATGAGCCCGACGAGCTACCACTGCTCCACCCCGCGATAATAAGGTGATTTATTTAAATAATGGTGGAGGATGACGGGCTCGAACCGCCGACCCTCTGCTTGTAAGGCAGATGCTCTCCCAGCTGAGCTAATCCTCCATCTGGGTATTAAATGGTGACCCCTACGGGATTCGAACCCGTGTTACCGCCGTGAAAGGGCGGTGTCTTAACCACTTGACCAAGGGGCCTTCGTTTGGGATAAAAAATCCTTAAAGTGCTGGCGGAGAGTAAGGGATTTGAACCCTTGAGACAGTGTTAACCGCCTACACGATTTCCAATCGTGCTCCTTCGGCCACTCGGACAACTCTCCAAGAATGGCTCCGAAGGCAGGACTCGAACCTGCGACAACCTGATTAACAGTCAGGTGCTACTACCAACTGAGCTACTTCGGAATAATTTTATCATATAGCCTAGCGACGTCCTACTCTCACAGGGGGAAGCCCCCAACTACCATCGGCGCTAAAGAGCTTAACTTCCGTGTTCGGTATGGGAACGGGTGTGAC
>NZ_JBNNSS010000017.1:0-66902 GCF_050277945.1 Lysinibacillus sp. NPDC097214 | reverse complement strand
GATCAAACTCTCCATAAAAAGAAATTTGATTAGCTCAAATTGTTTTGCTGGCATCATGTTTGATGTCCAAAATTTTGTTTCGTTCACCAACTCAAAGTTAGTTACTAAAAACTTTATTGATTACGTTTTGCTTGTTCAGTTTTCAAGGTTCATTTTGCCGCCGTTCAACGACAGGACTTAATCTTATCAAAATATCAATATGTTTGTCAACAACTATTTTGAAATATTTTTTCACTGTCAATGTGACAGGACTTTATTCTATCAAAATATCAATATGTTTGTCAAAGCTATTTTGAAATATTCTTCACTGTCGAAGTGACAGGAATAACAATATATCATGATTTCTTTTCACTTGTCAACACGTTCAATCAATTTTTTAATATAGTAGATTTAACGACAGCTAATTAATACTATCGAATAAAGCTTTTGAGGATAAGGTAGATCCAAAATTATGCCTCCGCATAATTACTTTCGGAGGCTTTAACTTCTTTCCGCGGGTGTCCAAACACCCGCGGAAAGAAGTTAAAAGCCACTGATATGTACATTAAAGGCTCCACCTTTGTTATTCGCTACACAAATGCTCCATAAGAGTTGCGTAATCCAAATTGCCGTATTGTACTACTTGTCCATCCTTTTCTACTACCGGAATCATTAGCATATACTTTTCATGTATGCTCTCGTCTTCTTCAATATCAATCATTTCTATATCGAAATCTATATCTTCCTGTACGAGCCTTAATGTATGTAGTCCCTCTACACATAGACCACAGTTAGCTCGACTAAAAAATTTCACGTTCAATTAAAGCACCTCCCTTAAGACTATTATAAAACGAAACACGAAAAATAATGTAATAGCCCCTTAGCTTATAACTTAAACAGAATCTTTTTTTAACAATAGCAATGTTCTTGCCAATAATTACAGAAGCCACAACAATTATGGCTCTGACCTCACCTACATACATCTAACCTAGTGGGTTTCTAGGGGACATAGATTATTCCATTTAAGGCCTCTAACTAAAAAAGACTGTGCAAAATCAACTTTTTGCACAGTCTTCTACCCTATTATTTTTTCAGATGGCTATCTAAGAATTTCACCATCGCATTATAAAATTCAATGCGGTTTTCTTCATTAAGGAAGATATGACCTTCATTGTCCTTTAGCATGTATTCCACATCCACACCTCTTGCACGTAATGCTTCAACGATTTGATCAGATTCAGCCTTATTTACACGCGGATCGTTTGCACCTTGAGCTACAAATAACGGCGTTTTTATTTTATCAACATGGAAA
This sequence comes from Lysinibacillus sp. NPDC097214, assembly GCF_050277945.1. NCBI lineage: Bacteria > Bacillati > Bacillota > Bacilli > Caryophanales > Bacillaceae > Lysinibacillus > Lysinibacillus sp. NPDC097214. Next base: position 65,611 of record NZ_JBNNSS010000017.1, on the reverse strand, counting down.
ACAGGTGAAGCAGCTGTTAATAACTCTTTATCGTTCACTGGATGCCCTATACGCTCATAGTACACATCAAGAGTTGTTTTCCAATACGGAGGGATTGTATTAAGTAATGTGAAGATATTCGATATACCTACATAATCAACCGCTGCTGCATATAAATCTGGTGTATATGTGATACCCGCTAAAGTTGCATAACCTCCAAATGAAGCACCGTAAATTCCGATACGTTTAGGGTCTGCAATACCTTGGTCGATCGCCCATTGTACGCCGTCTGTAATATCATCTTGGATTTTTAAACCCCATTGTTTATTACCGGCATCTAAAAACTCTTTTCCGTAGCCAGTTGAAGAACGGAAGTTCACTTGTAGTACCGCATAACCACGGTTTGCTAGTAATTGTACCTCGGGATTAAAGCCCCATACATCACGTGCCCATGGTCCACCGTGAGGATTTACGATAAGTGGCAGATGTTTAGCCTCTTTGTTTTTCGGTAAAGTTAAATAACCGTTAATCGTTAGGCCGTCTCGACTCTTATATGAAATTGGATGCATTTCTGCAAGCTTCTCTGGGTTTAACCAAGAGCCTAGTGTTGCCAATTCAGTTATTTTATCTTTTGTTGAATCGTAGTAATAATATTTTCCGTAAACAACGTCACTAGAAACACTAACAATGAATTTTGTCATTTCTTTATTGTAATTATTAATGACTAATTCACTTTCATGAACACCTATTTTGTTTTGAATTTTACGGAATAGTTTTTCAAAGTCCTTGTCAAAGAATTGATAATGAGTCTTATCTGTTACATATGCTCCGTATAATACCTTATCTTTTTCAACGCTATATAATACATTCGTTACATCCACTTCTGGGTTGGACATAATTACTTCTTCGTTACCTTCTAAATCATATTTAACTACCTCTACTTTATCTCTTCCTTTATTAGAAGTTGCGTAAATATGTTTATTGTCTTTAGTGAAACCTAGTGGTCTTACTTGATCCCCTGCTTCTATTTCAATAAACGGCTTGAATTCATCTTTCTCTGTATCTCGATACAGAACAGTGCCTACTACACCATCTGAAGCAACTGCCATACGTACATTTCCATCACGATCTGCTAACCAGCTCGTAATATTCCCTGGGTTTTTCACAACATGTGTAGTTTTACCAGTCTTGACGTTAAGCTTATAAACATCAAAGACTTTTGTATCTTCTTTATTCATCATAATAAGGATTTCGTCTTTCACGCCCTGTAAGCTACTTAATAATGCAACTTTTACATTCGGATAAGGTGTTAAATCCTTTTCCTTACTACCATTAAATGTTGTTGAATAAATGTGGTAGTTTTCATCGCCACCTTTATCTTTAAAATATAGTAAATTGTCATCTTTCCAGAAGGATAGTGGAATATCACGATCTTTTGAGCTAGATACACGTACTGGTTCACTATCGTCATTCATTTTTTTCACAAAAACATTTGAGCGTTTTTCCCATGTAGCGTTAAAAGTAATGTAGTTGCCATCTGGTGAAAGTTCATAACCGAAGCTTCCTGGGCTTTTCACGAAATCTTCGACGGAAATTTCTTTCACACCTTTATGATTGCTACCACCATTCTTCACATTTTTAGCATTGTCCAAAATTTTAACTGCATCTTGTTTAGAAATCATTTCACTATTTGATAGACCATTAAATAAGCCAAGTTTATTTGCTTTTTCTTGATACTCAGCAAGTGTTGATTCTTTTCCTTCTTTATTTAAAGCTCTTACTAAAATACGTGCCGCTTCATCACGCTTAATATTCATACTTAAATCTTTTAATTCTTCGCCTTTTACCCACGTATCAATGATTTGCTGACGCATTGTCTCTGATCCATGTTGGAATGTAAGAGCTGTTACAGTTAAATCTAGAAAATCCTTTGCAGTTACACGTTCCTCTTTTACTTCTACTTGACTGCTAGTTTCATCGGTAGCGCGCACTTCCTGCATTGATACAGGAATAACAGCAGATGTCGTTAAAATAACCGCTAATGATGCTGATAAAGATCTCTTTTTCATATAAATTCCTCCTTATATCAGTTCTGGTTATATCATTTATCAATACATTGAAATTGTAGCAATATTATCCATTATGTCAATTGTTGGTATAAATTAAATGATATTACCTTTTAAAACCAACAAAAAAAGCGAACTGCTTAGAGTTCACTTTTTAATATATTAAAACTTCCGACTTGCTCCACCACCAGCAGATGAACCTCCTCCAAATCCACCAAAGCCACCGCCTCCAGAGCGACCGCTGCCAAAGCCGCCACCAAAACCACCTGGATAACCGCCACGTCGACCTGAACGAGGTCCTCCACCTCTTCCACTTGATACAACAAGTACTATGATAACGATTAAAATAATCATCCACGTTGGCATTCCTTTACTGTCAGCTGTATTTTTAGGCACTTCTCCATCCCAATTGTACTCTTGCGCGACATTTTGAAATACTTCCGTGTACGTTGCTTTAAATGCCTTATCGATATCTCCAGCACTTGCATTTGGATAAAACGCTGTATCTAAAATGCGCCCCAGCTTGCCATCAGGTAATGCTCCTTCGAGACCTTGACCTACAGCAATAACAACATCATTATTGCCTTCTCCCTGCCCAAACGTTGCTAAAATTAATACACCATTATTTTTCTTAGCATCGCCAATACCCCAAGAGCGAATCATTTTTGTAGCATACATTTTTGGTTCCTGACCATTAATATTATCTACTGTTACGACCATAATTTCAGCACCTGTACCTTTATCTAGCTGCTCTGAATAATGATTGAGCTCTTCCTTCACAGAGGCAGATAAAACATTGGCAAAATCATGAATATACGTATTTTTCATAGGTGTTGGCATTGCGGCATCTGCCGTTCTAATAGATAAAATAAATATGAAGCCAACAATTGCAAGTTGGATCATCAACCGTTTCATTATTGTTTACCTGAACCGCTAAAATCTATAGACGGTGCCTTTTCAGCACCAGCAGCTGCTTTAAAGTATTCCTTCTGTTCGAAACCAAACATCCCCGCAATTAAATTGCCTGGGAAACGTTTGACTGTTTTATTAAAAGCCTGCACTTCATTGTTGTAGTCTTCTCGGGCAACAGCTAAGCGATTTTCTGTCCCCGCTAATTCATCCATTAATTGACGGAAATTTGCATCTGCCTTTAAATTCGGGTAATTTTCTACGACTACTAGCAATCGACTAAGTGCTCCGTTTAATGCATCATTGGCGACCGCTTGCTCCTTTGGACTTTGTGCACTTCCCATTTGTGCACGTGCCTCTGTAATGCTAGCGATAACTTCTTTTTCATGGTTGGCATATCCTTTTACAGATTCTACTAAGTTCGGAATCAAATCGTAGCGACGTTGTAGCTGATTTTCAACCTGAGCCCATTTCGAATCAACGCTTTCCTCGGCCGTTACAAGGTTATTGTATTTTGGAATAAATAGTAAGGCCAATACAACTAAAATAATAACGATAATTCCGATAGGTCCAAATAATTTTTTCAATTTTAAAACCACCTTCGCTTTCTTTTAGCTATCACTCAAAATCAAAAATACTTTTTGTTTTGGTGATGAGCCTTTCTTTTCCTTACCACTAATGTGCAACAAAAAAACATCTCTATTCTACATATATGCAAACGCATTAATACCGTATGAAATTTATCTAACGTGCCATACTTAATACTGTAACAAAACTATGATATATAGGAGGCGCTTTTTTTGACACAATCGTTTCAAAACGAATCATCAAACCAAACATCATTCAACCAGCAACAAAGCCTAAATCATGGTGGACATGAGCTAATGGACATGCATGAAACAATTGGCGAAATCATTGCTGGAATGAATCAATCCATCTTTTTACGTCAACATGTTAAGGACCCGGAATTACTTAGCATTTTGGATCGCCAATATAATTTCACATTAGGTATGTATAACACAATTGTGGAATCATTTAAAACAGGACATGATCCTTCTGTACCTACAGGACGCTATCAAATGGAGACAGGAAATGATTTTAAATATGGATTAAATCCTGGCCAACCTAAAAAGCCTATGCAAAACGCAAGCGAGCTCAACGACGAAGCAATTTCCGGCTTCCTATTAGGTGCTCAAAAAGGGGCAGCAAAATGTATGACTGCTGCTGCAACGGAAACTACAAACCCTGTAGTTCGACGCGTTGTTGCTGATAGTATTCCCAACTGCATTGAAATGGCATACGAATTATCTATTTACCAAAATATGCATGGTTACTATCAAGTACCACAATATTCTCAACAAGATATGCATACGATGCTTAACTCGTACGACACTACAACAAATCCCCTTCATTAATTAAAAAAAAACAAGAGCAGTCCCATATGTGATGCATTATCACAGGGGCTGCTCTTGTTTTTTAAAAATGCTTTCTCATTTGCGGATTACCAAAGATATCTCCCGACGTTCCCTCATCAACCATATAGACACCATCCATAAAACAACACGCTCTCCAAGTTCACAGGCAAAGCCCATTTCATGTGTTACCACTATCATGGTTATACCTTCAGCCTCTAAATTTTTCATTACGTTTCTCACGGTATGAATAAATGAAAATGCACCAAACATTCATGTTTGATGCTATTTTGCAAAAAAAAAAGAATCCCCTCAGATAGGATTCTTTTTCTTCGACTAGTATAACTAGTCTTCACGTACAGTATGTTCACTAAAAAATAATTTGGAGTTGTTGCTTTTTTGAAGGTTTGAAAGGAACAGATCCGGGAATAATGCCTACTAGGTTATATTCCCATTATTTCCCCTCGTTTTCTCCACTAAGCAGGCTGCTAAACTACTTATTAGGAGAATTCGAGTTATAAAATTCTATCAAATAATCAGTAAAATGGCGCCCTCGGAGGGAATCGAACCCCCAGTGCAAGAACCGGAATCTTACGTGTTATCCATTACACCACGAGGGCAATTGAACACAAAAAAAAAGTACCACTAGGCTTTACGAAAAGCATGATGTAGATAACCCTCATTTGAAGCATACCTGACAAAATAGTGTACTGTACTTTAACTTATGACCTTATCAATTATACAAACGTATTGCTCATAATTCAACTATAGAATGTAAAACATTTAAACTTTTTTTATTTTCATTCAATAAGTGTCAAAATACCTACTAAATGGAGATACAGTCTCCAGCGGATGTCACGCATTAGCAAAGAATTTAATGTGCGGGCACAATTCAAAATCCGGACGCATTGTTCATCTAGGTGAAAGCGGAGCGTCAGCTGCAAATGTTTACTGTAGCGGAAGCGAAGCATCAGCTGCAAATGTTTACTATAGCGGAAGCGAAGCGTCAGCTGCAATTACACCAAGGTGAAATTGTTTTAAATTATTTCACTTTAACAGGGTTAATATTTGACCTTCCCTGACTATAATGTGTATGATAAGGATACAGCTGAAATACAAAAGTTGTTTTCAGCAAAAGTATTCGAATTTAGTTTTTTAAGGAGGATTTAACATGAATTTAATTCCTACAGTTATTGAACAAACAAGTCGTGGTGAGCGTGCGTACGATATCTATTCACGACTACTAAAAGACCGTATTATCCTATTAGGAAGTGCAATTGACGACAACGTTGCTAACTCAATTGTTGCTCAACTTCTATTCCTACAAGCAGAAGATCCAGAAAAAGATATCTTTCTTTACATTAACTCACCAGGTGGATCAATCACTGCTGGTATGGCAATTTATGACACAATGCAAATTATCAAGCCACAAGTACAAACAATTTGTATTGGTATGGCAGCATCTATGGGTGCTTTCCTACTTGCAGCTGGTGAACCAGGTAAACGTTTCGCATTACCAAATGCTGAAGTAATGATTCACCAACCACTTGGCGGTGCACAAGGTCAGGCAACTGAAATCGAAATCGCTGCAAAACGTATTTTATTCTTACGTGAAAAATTAAACGGTATTTTATCTGAACGTACAGGTCAACCACTTGAAGTCATTGCAAGAGATACAGACCGCGATAACTTCATGACTGCTGAGCGCGCAAAAGAATACGGCTTAATCGACCAAATTATGGATCGCAATGACCGTAAATAAAAAACGAAAGGCATCACAGATTTTTTCTGAGATGTCTTTTTTTTGCTTTGATGGGTCTATCCGTCGATTGGGATCCTCTTTGCATCATTTCGGTGGTTCTATTCGTCACTTTGGCTCTTCTATCCATCACTTTTGGCTTGCTATCCATCATTTCGTCTCCTCTATCAACAACTTTGGCCTTTCTATCCGTCATTTCAGCTCTTCTATCCACAACTTTGGCCTTTCTATCCATCATTTCATCTCTTCTATCCACAACTTCGGCTTTTCTATCCATCACTTCGGCCCATCTATCCTTTGCTGCCTTTTCTTCCGTCGCTTCGGCTCTTCTTTCCGTCGCTTTGATCTTTCTTTCCGTCACCGCGGCCCTTCTTTCCGTCGCTGCCTTCTCTATCCGTCACTTTTACCTTTCTTTCCGTCACCTCGGCCCTTCTATCCGTCGCTGCCTTTTCTTTCGGTCACTTCAGCCCTTCTTTCCGTCGCTTTGACCTTTCTTTCCGTCACCTCGGCCCTTCTATCCGTCGCTGCCTTTTCTTTCCGTCACTTTTACCTTTCTTTCCGTCGCTTTGCCCTTTCTTTCCGTCACTTCGGCCCTTCTTTCCGTCGCTTCGGCTCTTCTATCCGTCGCTTTGACCTTTCTATCCGTCACTTCGGCCCTTCTATCCGTCGCTGCCTTTTCTTCCGTCGCTTCGGCTCCCCTTTCCGTCGCTTCGGCTCTTCTTTCCGTCACCGCGGCCCTTCTATCCGTCGCTGCCTTCTCTATCCGTCACTTTGCCCTTTCTTTCCATCGCTTCGCCCCTTTTTTCCGTCACTCTACCCTTTCTATCCGTCGCTTTAGCTTTCCTATCCGCAACTTCGACTCTCCTATCCATTACTTCAATCTTCCTATCCATCACGTCGACAAACGAAGCAGGATTCCATTGACCTTCGTGTACAAATATCCAACAAAAATAATAGGACTTGTTTTTTTCAATAGAATAACGCAAAAAAAACTGCCCAAGATGTAAGTTTTACCTCTTGGACAGTCTCTGCATTATGCGTTTTTTTAATCTTCTTTTTCGATTAGGGATGCTAATGCTGTAACCGCTTGCTCAGCATCGTTACCATCACCGCTAAGGACAACCTCTGTTCCTTTTGCAATGGCTAAGCTCATTACACCCATAATGGATTTAGCATTTACTTTTTTCTCGTCTTTCTCAAGAAAGATATCTGCGCTAAAGCGATTTGCTTCTTGTACAAATAGCGCTGCTTGTCTAGCTTGTAGTCCTAATTTTAATTTTACATGGACTCTTTTCTCGGTCATTCTCAAAACTCCCCTTTACTACCGTTCATCTTATTATTTTTATCTTACCTTACTTACTAGCAAAAGAACAATACGTACCTGAAAAGTATGAAAATTTAGCCACCAATTTTTTCTCCACTTCTTAATGCATCGGCAATCTCATCAATTTTCCGTAATCGATGATTGACACCTGATTTACTAACCGTTCCACTTGATACCATTTCACCAAGTTCTTTCAGAGTTACATCTTGATATTCTACTCGTAATCGCGCTATTTCACGAAGCTTTTCTGGCAATTGATCGAGACCTATCGAATTTTCAATAAATCGGATATTCTCTACCTGACGTAATGCGGCACCTATTGTTTTATTTAAGTTTGCTGTTTCACAGTTAACAATGCGATTAACACTATTTCTCATGTCTCGCAATATGCGAACGTCTTCGAACTTCATCATTGCTTGATGAGATCCAACAATATTAAGGAAATCAGAAATTTTTTCAGCTTCCTTTAAATAGGTTACAAAGCCTTTTTTTCGTTCAATTGTTTTTGCGTTTAGCTCAAATTCATTCATCAAATCCATTAAAGCCTCGCCATGCTCTTTATATAATGAATAAACTTCTAAATGGTAGGCGGATGTTTCTGGATTGTTGACAGAGCCCCCAGCTAAAAATGCTCCTCGTAAATACGCTCTTTTTTGGCCACTCTTTTTAATGAGCTCCCGAGAAATAGTATGATTAAATTGAAAGTCGTCTGAGATGATTTCTAAGTCAATTAGTAGCTCACGCGCACCGTCTCTAACACGGCAAATGTATACGTTATTTTTTTTCAAACGCATTTTTTTTCTAACAAGTAACTCTACATTATATGGATATAGCTTTTTCATAATCGTATAAAGTCTTCTTGCGATTGCAGCGTTTTCTGTTTGTACGTCTAAGCTTAACTGTTTATTAGCAAAGGATAATGAACCATTCATACGAATTAGGGCAGATACTTCTGCTTTCATACAATGATCGTCCGCTTCTATTTGAGTTAATTCCTTTTTCGTTTCAGAAGCAAAAGACATATCACGCCCTCCTTTCAACCTTTTGTTCTATGTATATGCCATCTTATCATATACAATAAGCGCTTTATAATTCCCTAACTTTTTGCCTCATAGATTTTTGCATAATCTACAAGCCATTTTGCAACGTTTGCCGCATTATGACGAACCGTTCCATCTGGACGAATCGTGGCAATATCTCGTTGAATAACCTCTAATCGCATACTTTCGAGCTTTGCCACGTCGAACATTACTGGCTCAGCACTCTCTTCCTTATAAAGCTCTTTTACAGGATGAGGAAGTTTCTCATCATTTACTAAAATAGAATCAATGAAGGTGTCTCCAACATGATCATATAAAGCTTTAACATGATCACCAGCTGTATAGGAAATGGTTTCACCTTTTTGAGTCATTAAATTACAAACATAAATTTTTCTTCCTTTAGCCTTTACAACCGCTTCCCCAATTTCTTTTACAAGAAGGTTTGGAATTATACTTGTATATAAACTTCCCGGACCAATTAAAATATAGTCAGCACGATTGATTGCTCGAATAGCCTCTGGTAGCGGTTGCACGTTTTCAGGCACTAAAAAAACTCGACTAATTCGTTTTTTAGCCAAGGGAATTTTCGATTCACCTTCAATGATAGAACCGTCCTCAAGTTCAGCATGTAAATTTATCTTTTTATTCGCTGCTGGTATGACGCGGCCATGCACCTTTAAAACCTTTCCCATTTCACTAATAGCATGGTTAAAGTCACCAGTAATATCTGTTAAAGCCGTCAGCATTAAATTACCTAATGAATGACCATTTAAATCTTCCGATGCTAAAAATCGATATTGAAACATTTGCTCTACAAGCGGCTCAACATCCGATAACGCTGCGATAACATTACGGACATCACCAGGTGGTGGAATATCATAGTCATCTCGTAAGCGTCCTGAAGAACCACCATCATCTGCTACTGTCACAATTGCAGTAATATCAAATGGGTGGTGCTTGAGTCCTCGTAGTAAGGTAGAAAGCCCTGTGCCACCACCTATTACAACAAGCTTTGTTCGCTTCTTTCCCATTCACTCAATCCTTTCTACGATTGATGTCACGATGCGTAATAACGGTATTTTCTTTCCCAGCTAAATATGCCCCGAAATATTCCGCTAATGTTACCGAGCGATGCTGTCCTCCAGTACATCCAAAAGCAATGACAAGTTGCGATTTGCCCTCTTGTCTATAAAGAGGAATCATAAATTCAAACAAATCCGTAAGTTTTTGAATGAGTGTTTGCGTATCCTCAAGTGCCAGAACATAAGAAGATACCTCGGTTTGTAAACCTGTTTTATGACGTAACTCCTCTACATAATATGGATTTTTTAAAAAACGGACATCAAACACTAAGTCGGCATCAATCGGCATACCATGCTTAAATCCAAAAGACATGATATTTACTGAGAATATATTATTGGCATCATTTGCAAAATCTTTTGCGATTTTTTCACGTAGCTCTTTAGGCTTCATATTAGATGTATTATAAACATATTTAGCCCGCCCCTTTACTTCCGATAAAAGATTGCGTTCTTGTTTAATGCCATTTAATAGTAACCCATTTACAGCCAATGGATGTGCACGTCTTGTTTCCTTATAACGTCTAACTAACGTTGCATCATCTGCATCTAAAAATAAAATTCGTGCAGCTATATCGCCTTCTTTTAGTATATGGTCGAGGGCGCCAATAAGAGAATCAAAAAAGTCGCCGCCACGCATATCCATGACAGCTGCTATACGTGTAATATTTTTACCCGAATCCCTTAGTAGGGTTAAAAATGTTGTAAGTAACGCTGGTGGTAAATTATCAATACAGTAATACCCTAAATCTTCAAAGCTTTGAATAGCTACTGTTTTCCCAGCTCCAGACATTCCTGTAATAATAACCAATTCATGTGTACCTTTTAGGTCTTCAACCACCACTGTCATGCAGCTCCTTTATTGTTCTATTGATATTTGTATTTTCTCATGAAGTAATTCAAAATCAGTCGTATATTCAAATGTACCGTACTGAATGCCTGATTGTGAGATAGCAAATTGTAAGTTTGTTCGATCACCTTCAGCCATAGGCAAATGTTTCAAATCCTCTACTGGGTGCCATGCGAGTTTGCCTTCTCTAGTTTCTTTAAACGGTACGCCTTCTATATCCTTTGCAACAAATGTATAAAGCATCCATTCGTCCACTACCTCATTATTTTCTTTAATAATCATCGTATAAACACCCTTTAAATGAGCATTTATAGGTGTGACATTTGTTTCTTCTTTAAACTCACGTACAGCAGCCTCATAAATCGACTCACCGCGCTCCATTTTACCGCCAGGAGCTACGTACCAGCCACGTCTAGGCTTCTGAAGTAATAATACTTGACCGTCTTTTACGGCTATTAAATTTGCAATTCTTTGCATAGGCACACCTCTAATCACTTTTACGTTCTTCCTTTTATTATAGCAAGACTAAACAAGGTTTGTCCTCAATTCTAAACTTTAGGCGCATTGCAATTTTAACTTCACCGATACAAGCGGGGAAACTTGTGTTTAACCTCTATTTAAGCATATGAAACGCCGCCACAAAAAAATTCAAAAATTTCCGTTTACAACAAAAATAGGTTGCTCCACCTATTTGGTGGAAACAACCTACTCAACAAAATAAAAGGGGGATTGCTAATTACACTTTTTATCTTACACCTTTTATATGTCATTCAAGTTACAACTATATTAAGACCGTATTAAAATTGTATTTTTTTCCTTAAAATCCAACCAAGAGGATCATACCCATAACGTGGGGTTGATTTCCGTTCCGGCTGGGCGCTTTGCCGCTGACGCTTCGCTTTCGCGCAGAGCAGAGCTTCCTGGGGGCGTCCGATGAGCCGCTTCACTCGCGATGCTCGCTCCAGGGTCTCATCTGTGACGCTGATCCCCGAGGAGTCGCCCAGCCTCCACTCCAATCAACTTAAATATATGGCAAAAGTTTTAACAAATGTCATCCACATCTTTTGGTGATGAATCAATCAAAACAGATTTTAATCTTGGTCTATTTTAAGCATTAATTTTCTCTAATAATTCTTCCACATAATGCTGTACCGCTTGTGCTGCAATACTTCCGTCACCTGTCGCTGTAACGATTTGACGAAGTGATTTTTCACGTACATCACCAGCTGCGAAGATACCTGGTACTGTTGTTTCCATATTTTCATTAGTCAAAATATAACCAGCATCATTTAAAATACCTAGAGACTCAAATGGTTTTGTTAATGGTAGCATTCCAATGTAAATAAATACGCCATTAGTAGCAAAATCAGATTCTGTACCATCTACAGTTGATTGCAATGTTACACTTCCAACTTTACCATCAGCCTCATTAATTTCTTTGACTGTTGCATTCCAAATGAAATCAATTTTTTCGTTAGCAAAGGCACGATCTTGGAGAATTTTTTGTGCGCGTAATTTATCACGACGGTGCACAATTGTTACTTTATCAGCAAAGCGAGTTAAATAAACGCCTTCTTCAACAGCAGAATCTCCGCCACCTACGACAACAAGATTTTTTTGTTTGAAGAATGCACCATCACATACTGCACAATAGCTGACACCACGGCCGCCAAGTTCTTTTTCGCCAGGTACGCCCATTTTTTTATACTCCGCACCTGTAGATACAATAATTGCTCGTGTTTTATATTCTTTAGCACCTGATTTTATTGTTTTATATTCTTCACCATCAATAATTTCAGTTACATCGCCATACGCATACTCTGCACCAAATTTCTTTGCATGGTCGAACATTTTTGTCGACAGCTCAGGCCCTAAAATTGTATCAAATCCAGGATAGTTTTCTACTTCTTCTGTATTTGCCATTTGTCCGCCAGGGATCCCACGTTCAATCATTAAAGTTGAAAGGTTGGCACGTGATGTATAAACAGCCGCAGTCATACCAGCCGGACCTGCACCAATTATTACAACATCATAAATTTTTTCTTCTGACATAAATACTTCCCCCTAAACAAATACTTTTTTATCTACATTCAGTAGGTGCGCAAACACCTACTGAATGTAGATAATGCCTCGGACGCAGCCAAGACGAAATTGATAATAACTTCAGTAAGTTCATCGTATGTGAAAGTAAAAAGTTATTCAACTATGTTGCTCACAGTCTAATTATTCGTGCTTGGTAAAAACATTAAAATTTCATCAATATACTTCGATAAAGTAGACACGGATATTCCATATTGCTGAGCTATCTCTTTTTTTGTCACCTTGAGATTACGAGAAGAGCGGAATAAATAGTCATTTGCTCCTGCAATAGCCGCTGGATTTGTGAAACGATAATTGTTTATCAATGCTTGCTCACAAAGCACAAACCACATTTGGAACATTGGTGCAATTAATGTCGTAAGCTTACCATACTGTTCAAGTAAAATTTCTGGCACACTTATTGCTCGTATAAAGCTAGCCTCTACTTTGTTTTTCATATCAAATTGATGTCCTAGTGCATAAGCTAGGAATAGCTTTTCATACGCATTACATTGTTCGACATCTATCCATTTGGGATGTGCGATAATTTCCTGTTTATGTGCTGTACAACTTAGTAAAAATAAACCAAATATACGTTCACTTGTATAATCGCTCTCCAGCTTCTCCACAATATAATCACGGTCATGTTCTAGTGCATCCAGTGAATACGTGTTTTCTTCTTGACGCCAAGGTTCGAAGCCTTCTTTTTCCGGATCTAGCTCAAGTAGCTGCTCCCATGCACTCTTTGATATTTCCTCATGTCCTGAGAAATAAGCCGCATGTGATAACCAAAAGTAAAAGCCAGCATCGCCTACATAGCCTCTTTTTTGCATGCTACGCAACCATTTAAATGCTAATTCATATTGTCCAACGAGGGCTAATGTTGCACCCAACTTATAGCGATGTTCCCATAAGTATGGCTGAATTTTCACAAGTACTTCTAAAAGATCCTTTAAATCTTCTTCATTTTTTTCGTAGTACGCGATAACCGTTAAATTACATAGTGCATGTAAATTCCCCTTATTTTCACGTAATACCTTATTTAGAAGCGCCTTTGCCTGTTCTGCTTCACCAATATAAAAATAGGCAAGGGCTAAGTTGTTATAAGCTGACCAAAAATCTGGTCTATCTTCAATTAACTCTTCTAGCATATTAATAGCTTCAGGGAAATCTCCCTTTTCCATACAACGTCTCGCTTGCTCCTGCCGATATAAATCTTCAGCAGAACCTTCAAGCTCCTCAAAATCATCCTGCTCAAAATCAACAAAGTCTAATATTTCAGCAGCTTCATCAGCATAAGCGCCCTCTGGCTCTATTTGTAAATATTGCTCTGCAAAGCGTTTAGCATCATGTATGATACCGATACATCCTGAAATCTCTGCCATGTAAAAAATAATTTCTGGATTGTCTTTATCTATCTGATAGGCACGATGAAGAAGATCATACGCTTCCTCGAAACGTTGACCCTCTAACTCTACTATCGCTAATTGCAATAAAATCATTGGATCATCAGGACTTAAATCAACTGCTCGCTGTAAATATTTATAGGCTTTATTCATTTGTCCGCTATTCATTGCTTGAATTGATTTTTTATAATAATAGTCGCCTGTTGGAATGAACGACACTATATTCGTTTGATTCTCTTTTTGACGTTTCTTTTCCAATATATTTCCTCCGAAACAAGAAATAAGGAACGTATGATACGTTCCTTTACACAGTAACTTCTATTATAACATACAATAAGCAATATGCCGTTATTTCTCCTCATGACGTTTTTCCAACACCTGTAACACGTCATAAATACTTACTTTTTGCTCTTGTAGTAACACTAGTAGATGATACATTAAATCGGCCGCTTCCCATTTTACTTCTTCTGTATCGCGATTTTTTGCACCTATAACAACCTCAGTTGCTTCTTCTCCAACTTTTTTACAAATCTTATCGATTCCTTTATCGAATAAATATGTAGTATACGCCCCTACCGGCATTTCTTGCTCACGTTTCGCAATGACATTGACAAGTTTAGAAAGTATCTCGACAGATCCAACCTTGGCATTTTGCTGAATAATCTCTGTAAAGCAAGAAGTTGTTCCATTATGACAAGCTGGACCAGCAGGAATTACTTCCACGACTAATGCATCACCGTCACAGTCCGCTTTGATTGACACAATTTTTTGTGTATGACCACTTGTTGCCCCTTTGTGCCAGAGCTCTTGACGTGAACGTGAGAAGAACCATGTTTCTCCCGATTCAAGTGTTTTTTCTAGAGATTCTTTATTCATATACGCTACAGTTAGTACTTCTTTTGTATTCGCATCTTGTACAACTGCAGTGACAAGACCTTTTTCATCAAATTTAATGCTATCCATCATCTTACTGCCACTCCTTTTTCACGTAAGTATTCTTTTACTTGTGCTACGCTCGTTTCTTTGTAATGGAAGATGGATGCGGCAAGTGCTGCATCTGCATCGACATCTTCAGCTAATACCTCGTAAAAATGTTCGGCATTTCCTGCACCGCCACTTGCAATAACCGGAACTGTCACAGCTTCTCTCACAGCTTTTGTTAAGGCTAAATCAAAACCTGATTTCTCGCCGTCCTGATTCATACTCGTTAATAAAATTTCACCAGCACCTAAGCGAACCGCTTCCTTCGCCCACTCAGTTACCTGCCATGTTGTTTTGTTTCGGCCTCCATGCGTATAAACCATCCATGTGGCATCTTCCTCGCTAAAGCGGGCATCAATAGCTACAACAATACATTGTGCACCAAAGTAGTCAGAACCTTCTTTAATCAGCTCCGGTCGCTCTAGAGCAGAAGTATTCACGGATACTTTATCGGCACCTGCACGTAAAATGCGTTTCATATCATCTAATGTACGAATTCCACCACCTACTGTGAATGGAATGGCTAATGTAGCTGCAGTTTGCCGGACGACATCAATCATTGTTTCACGTCCTTCATGTGATGCTGAGATATCTAGAAACACAAGCTCATCTGCCCCTTGCTCATCATAAAATCTAGCAAGCTCTACTGGGTCACCCGCATCCCGTAATGACACAAACTGTACACCTTTTACAACACGTCCCTCTTGCACATCAAGACATGGAATAATGCGCTTTGTTAACATGATGCCACCCCCTTCAACCACTGCTCTAATAAATACACACCTAGTTCACCCGACTTTTCAGGATGGAACTGCATGCCCGTAATAGAGCCATTTGCAACTATGCCAGGAACGTTAATACCATGGTAATCCGCATAAGCGACGAGCTCCGTTTCATCAATATCGGTTGCATAAAATGAGTGCACAAAATAAACATGCTTTGCCGTTACTTCACCTTTTAACCATGAAGGAGGCTTTGTTACTACGAGCTCATTCCATCCCATATGAGGTACTCGGTACTTCTGCCCTGCGTTGTCACCACTAAATCGTTTAATACTTCCTTTAAAAAAGCCCAAACCCTTCGTAGTCGTCACTTCTTCACTTTGCTCAAATAATAATTGCATTCCTAAGCAAATTCCGAGAAGTGGTCGATTTTCAGCTTTCACCTTTTGTAAATATCGATCTAAATTCGTTTCAGCTAAACGTTTGATGGCATCTGGAAAGGCCCCAACACCAGGAAGCAACAGAGCATCTGTTGTATCTAGCACTTTTTCGTTAGACGTGACAACAACCTCACAGCCAAGTCGTTTTAAGGCTTGTTCAACACTAAACAAATTCCCCATACCATAATCAATAACACCTATTTTCACGTTAACAGCCCCTTAGTCGATGGTACACCTTTCACACGTGGATCAATTTCCACTGCTGCGTCAATGGCACGTGCTAACGCTTTAAAAATAGCTTCGATAATATGATGTGTATTTTGTCCATAAGGTACGATGACATGAACATTCATCCGTGCCTCAAGTGCAAACTTCCACAAAAATTCATGTACTAATTCAGTATCAAAACTACCGACCTTTTCCTTCAACTGTGGCACACGATATTCTAAGTGCGGGCGATTCGAGCAATCCACAACGACCTGTGCAAGCGCATCATCCATTGGCACAAATGCTGTCCCGTAACGCTTTATTCCTTTTTTATCACCGAGCGCTTCACGAATAGCTTGGCCTAATACAATTCCGAGGTCTTCTGTTGTATGGTGATCGTCTATATAGGTATCACCGTTCGCTTGTATCGTCCCATCAAAAAGACCATGTTTGATAAATAAATCAAGCATGTGATCCATAAAGCCAACACCCGTTTCAATATCCGCCTTTCCTTCGCCATCTAAATTGATAGCTACCGAAATTTGTGTTTCATTTGTTATACGTTCAACTTTTGCGTATCGTTTCTTTTCAGTCATAGTATTACTCCTTTTCCCATCCACGCGATTCGACCGCACGCGCATGGCCCTCTAAGCCTTCCATACGTGCTAGACGTGCAATTTTCGGTGCATTTTCTGCCCAAGTTTTTTCACTATAAAAGACGACGCTCGATTTTTTTACAAAATCATCGACGTTTAATCCACTTGCAAAGCGTGCCGTGCTATTCGTTGGCAGCACATGGTTTGTCCCTGCAAAGTAATCGCCAACTGGTTCTGAGCTATAACGACCGATGAAAATACCACCTGCATGTCGTACTTGTTCAGCTACAGCCTCAGCATTTTTTGTGACAATTTCTAAATGCTCAGGTGCTAATGAATTAATGGCATCTATGGCATCTGCCATCGTTTCAGCCACATAAATGGCACCAAAGTTTTCTATCGATGCACGCGCTACCTCTTCACGCGGTAAAGTCGTTAATTGCTTCTCCACCTCATCAGCTACTTTTTTAGCCAATTGCTCAGAAGTCGTTACTAAAATGGCACAAGCCAATTTATCATGCTCCGCCTGTGATAAAAGATCGGCCGCGATTTCATCAGCAAATGCTGTGTCATCTGCTAACACGGCAATTTCACTTGGACCTGCAATCATATCAATAGCTACCTCACCAAATACTTCACGTTTTGCTAATGCTACAAAAATATTTCCTGGACCTGTAATTTTATCAACTGGAGAAATTGTTTCTGTGCCATATGCAAGAGCCGCAATCGCCTGAGCTCCACCGATTTTGTATATTTCTTCTACCCCTAAAATATGCGCTGCAGCAAGTACACCTGGAGGTAAGTTTCCATCGCGACCTGCTGGAGATGTCATAACAATGCGCTTGACACCAGCAACTTGTGCAGGAATAACATTCATCAAGACTGAAGATGGGTATGCTGCTGTACCGCCAGGAACATACAGACCTACTGCATCGAGAGCAGTAATTCGTTGTCCTAGCCATGAACCATCTGTAAGCTCCAAGCGATAGCCTGAACGTTTTTGCTGCTCATGATAAAGGCGAATATTTTGAGCGGCTTCTGTTAAATCAGCATAAAGCTGTTGATCAATTGTATTAGCGCCCTCTTCTACCTCTTCCTTCGTTACGCGTAAATAGTCAGGGGCAAAGCCATCCCATTTTTCTGTATAAAAACGAATGGCTGCGTCACCTTGTGCACGAACATCTTTCAATACTTGACGTACAACCTTTAACTGTTCTTCATTTCCACCTTCCAGTGGTCGTTTTAAGGAAATACCTTTTTCTAACTTTGATATTTTCATAGGATTAATCTCCTTTAAATCTAGGTATTCGTGTAGGCGCCTCTTTCAACAGGAGGCTTGATTTATTTAACACATTTTTTCAAACGTTTCACGAGATCGATAATACGGTCACTCTTCATGCGATAGCTTACAGGGTTGGCAATTAATCGTGATGATACGTCTGTAATAAATTCGTACTCCACTAAGCCATTTTCTTTTAGCGTACGGCCTGTTGAAACAATGTCGACAATTCGATCTGCTAAGCTAATCATGGGCGCCAATTCAATCGATCCATTTAGCTCAATAATTTCAACCTGCTCGCCAATACCCTTATAATATTTCATTGCAATATTAGGATATTTTGTCGCTATTCTTGGTGCTATTTCATTCATCGTCGTATTAGGTAAGCCCGCCGATGCGATATAACAAGTACTTATTTTCAGATCCAGTAACTCATGCACTTCGCGTTGCTGCTCTAACAAAACATCCTTCCCAGCAATACCAATATCCGCTACACCATGTTCAACATATACAGGAACATCCATTGGCTTTGCTAATATAAAACGAATTTTCTCTTCTGGAATTTCTAGCATTAATTTACGGGACATTTCGACTTCTTCTGGTAAATTAAAGCCGGCTTCTAAAAGCATCTGGTATGCCTCGTCAAAAATGCGTCCCTTCGGCATGGCAATCGTTAATTCATTCACCGTCAACGTCCTCCTGTCCCACAACAACTACTTCTGTAAAGTGTGCTAAAAAACTTGCTTCATCGACAAGGCTACTCCTTAACTGTAAGGTAGCCTGTTTACCAGCTGCTCGTAGCGTCTGTACCTTTGCAATCGCATCTTCAAATTGTGCTTCCTCAAATAACACGACTGTAGCTTCTTGTCGTTCATTAGATTGCCCATCTAGTGTTTCTAGTAAGCGATCAACACGAATACTAAATCCTGTAGCGCCTACTTTTGAGCCAAATACCTCCAGCAATCCGTCATAGCGTCCCCCATTGCCTAATGGAAAGCCACTGCCGGCAGCAAACACTTCGAATAACATGCCTGTGTAATAGCTCATGTGACTAGAAAGCGTAAAATCAAAGGCTACATAATCCGCTAAGTCTGCAATTTCAAGTAGTTTAGCAAGCTGCTGCATATATTCTAATGCGTCATTTTTCCGCACGTATTTTTCAATATCTTGAATTTCTTTAACATTCATAGCTTCTTCAATAAATTGCAATAAGGCATCGGATTTTGTTTTAGGTAAATCAAATGATTCTACCGCTTCTTCAAATCCTACATAATTGCGTTGTACAAGGAGTGTCCGCAGTATATTTTGTTGTTCAACGCTTTCTGTATAATCTTGTAAAATACAATTTAATATACCTGCATGACCGATCGTCACTTTAAATTTTACTAAGCCATATTGCTTTAATAACTCCATTGCCGTTACAATAACCTCAGCATCAGCAAATACAGAATTGTCTCCAATTAACTCGATCCCCATCTGATCAAATTCTGCTGGACGACCACCTTCTGCTTCCTGTGCGCGAAAGACGCTAGCAAAATAAGCGAGACGTACTGGGATCATCTCTTTTAATAATTTTGAGGTTGCCACACGTGCAATTGGTGTTGTCATATCAGGTCGTAATACTAACGTGTTGCCCTGGCTATCTACTAATTTAAATAAATGCGCATCAGCTATTGCAGAAGCTTTACCGACTGTATCAAAATACTCTACTGCAGGCGTTTTAATAAATTCATAGCCTCTTCTGCATAAAAAGTCTCGTCCAGTATTTCGAACAGTCTCTACCTTTTCAAATATTTGTGGGAATGTATCGCGCATTCCAAGTGGTTTCTCAAACATTTTAATCGACGACATTTTGACACTTCCTCGCGTTTCACTTTAACTCACTAGAGTGTTAGAGAATTAGATTATGAAAGAATTCTAACTTATTTCTTCTTTTCCGTCAATGCAACTACACGAAATTATCGAATAATTTCAACACTGATTATTCTGTTAATTATACTTAAAAATAAAAAAATTTAAACTTTATTCAACCGATTGAGCTTTTTCCTTCTTAAATCAGTAAAACATTAAAATTTAAAAAAACATTGTGCATAGTGTTGAAAAAAGAAATGGTCAAGGAAATCTTTGTGAATGTTGTGGCGAGTGATTTCCGTTCCAGGCTACTCGCTTTCCTGTGGGCGAGCGTCGAGCCGCTTCCTCCGATACGTTGCTGCCGCTACGTTGGCACTACGCTTTCGCACGGAAAACATTCGCTTCCGTGCAGGGTCTCGCCTGTCTCGCTTTCCAACGGGAGTCGAGTAGCCTTCCACTCCAATAATGATAGCGTAGAACCTTTATAAATTTTATTCATTTAAGAAGTGAACACGCTTTGACTACTCACCTTAAACGAACAGAATAGTGTTGATTGTACATTTGTTGTTACTGCCACTATGTTTTCATATATTAAACATTTGTTGCTGTAGCTTCGCTTTCGCACAGAAAACACTTGTTGCTGAGGTTGATTGTAGTGGAGACTGGGCGACTCCTCGGGGATCAGCGATAGAGGAACGAAGGCTAAGACCATCACATCCTGTGATAACGCCTTCGTGACCAACATCGTGTTGGCCCGAGACCCTGCAGCGAAGCGAAGCGGCTCATCGGACGCCCCCAGGAAAGCGCCCAGTCGGAACGGAAATCAACCCCTCATTTTGCCGAAGAGCTATAATTTATTTAATATGTGATACATTAACTTCATTGTCACAATAGCTTCTCAAAAGAAAAAAACTGTGCACAGCAAAGCTCGCACAGTTTCGATATTATTATTTTTTTGGCGTGCACCATTCTACTACTTCATTGCGTTTGCGTTCCGCCATTTGTTCAGCTGAATAAATAATTTGCATAGGATTACCACCTGCTAGACAGCCTGCTGGGACATCCTTATGTACAAGGGTTGCAGCTGACACAATCGCACCGTCACCTATCGTTACACCTGGTAGTATCGTTGAATTAGCACCAACCATTACTTCATTGCCAATATGAACATCTCCTAGACGATATTCCTCTATTAAATATTCATGCGCCAAAATAGTCGTACTAAAGCCTATAACGGTATTGTTACCGATGTGAATACGTTCTGGAAACATTGTATCTGGCATGACCATTAAAGCTATGGAAGTTTGTTCACCAATGTCCATTTTTAAAAAAGTTCTATACAACCAGTTTTTCACACGTAAAAATGGTGTGAAGCGTCCAATTTGAATGACAATGAAACACTTCATCACCTTCCAAAAGGACACCGTATCATAAATATTCCAAAGCGAGTTTGCTCCTTCGACACGGTAGCGTTCTGTTTTACGTGCCATTTACTTACCCCACTTTCACAATTTCAAATAAATCCGTCATATGATGCAACATATATTCCGGTTTGAATTGTTGTAAGTATTCCTCACCTTTAAATGCCCATGCGACACCAGCCGCTCTAACTCCAGCGTTGTGCCCCGCCTCAATATCGTGGGAATTGTCACCAATCATAATGGCCTCTTCCTTGTTTACTCCAAGGCGTTCAAGCGCAAGCAAAACTGGCTCTGGATCAGGCTTTACATTTTTCACATCATCCGTGCCAATACGGATATCAAATAAATGACTTGCGCCTAGTACAGATAGACCACGGTCAATCATCCCATTACGCTTTGTAGACACAATCGCTAATTTGATCCCCATATCCTTTAATTGCTTTAAAGTTGATACCACATCAGGATATTGAGTAACAAGCTCATCGTGATGCACTTCATTATATTCACGATATTTTGCAATCATTGCTTCCTCTTCACCAGGAGCAATGTCACTAAATGTCTGTTTTAGGGACGGACCAAGGAATTTCAGGCAATCTTTTGGCGAATATTGCCCGGGAAATCGCTCATTTAAAACATGCATAAATGTTTGAATGATTAAATCATTTGTATTGAGTAATGTACCATCAAAATCAAATAGTAATGCCTTTATAGCCACTCTCCGAACCCCCTATTTGCTATCTAAATATTTCACTGCGGGTTTTACTTTTAAACGTCGGTAAATAATCGCACCAAGACCTGCTACAATGCCTATTATTGAAACAACCTGAGCTGAGCGTAAATCCCCTACTAAATACAGGCTATCTGTACGCATGCCTTCTATATAGAAGCGACCGATTGAATACCAAACTAAATAGCTGAAGAATATTTCTCCGCGGTTTAAATTTACTTTGCGTAATACTAGTAAAATAATTAGCCCAATGAAGTTCCAGACGGATTCATATAAAAAAGTAGGATGTACGTATGTTCCTAATTCTTCAATATACATTTGATTAATAATCCAATCTGGTAGCATTAGATGTTCTAAAAATTCACGTGATACTGGACCACCATAAGCCTCCTGGTTCATAAAATTTCCCCAGCGTCCAATGATTTGTCCAATTAAAATACTCGGTGCCGCAATATCTGCTACTTGTAAAAAGCTTATATTTCTTCTACGAGTAAATATGTAACCTGTCAAAAATGCCCCAATAAGTGCACCGTGAATAGCGATACCACCATTCCAAATTTCAATAATCCTCCCCGGGTTTTCACTATAATAATCCCAACGCATCGTTACATAGTAAATACGTGCACATATGATGGATATAGGAACAGCCCATAGTAATAAATCCGCAAGAAAATCCTCCGGTAGGCCCCTCTTAACAGCCTCTCTTTGTCCTACAATATAAGCTAATATAATACCCGATACAATCAGTAACCCATACCAACGAACAGGGATAGGCCCTAAATGGAAAGCAATCGGATTAATTTCTAGTAATAATAAATCCATCTTAAACTCCTCTCATCTTTTATATAGGCTATTGTATCCTATTAATGAACAATTAATCATCTAATTCATCCGCTGATGAGATCACCTCGTCTAATCGTCTAGAAAACTCTTCGGCTGCATTAACACCCATCTTTTTCAAACGATAATTCATTGCTGCTACTTCAATAATGACTGACACATTTCGTCCAGGTCTTACAGGAATCGTTAACTTCGTTAATTCCGTATCTATGATTTTCATTTTTTCTTCCTCTAATCCTAGACGATCATAGACTTTTTCTGGATCCCATATTTCTAGTTCGATTACCAATGTAATACGTTTATATGGCCGTACCGCACTTGCTCCAAAGAGGGTCATAATATCGATAATACCAATGCCTCGAATTTCGAGTAAATGTTCTAAAAGTGGTGGTGGACTTCCAATTAAAAAATTCTCTGACTCCTGACGGATTTCTACACAATCATCAGCCACTAAACGGTGCCCCTTCTTGACAAGCTCAAGTGCTGTTTCACTTTTCCCTACACCACTTTTTCCGATAATGAGTACACCGATGCCATATATATCCACCAAAACTCCATGAGCAGCAGTCATTGGTGCTAAGCGACCTTCTAAATAGTTAGTTAGCCTACTCGAAAATTTCGTTGTTGTCATATGTGTTTTAAATACAGGTACATGTTTTTCATTGGACGCCTGTATAAGTTCCTTCGGTACCTCTAAATCCCGGGAAATAATAATAGCTGGAGTATCTTGCGAACATAGTAGACGCATACGCTCCAGTTTCACATTTGCAGGTAGCATTTCAAAAAATGAAAGTTCTGTTTTTCCAAGCAATTGTACTCGATTTGCAGGATAATGCGTAAAATATCCCGCCATCTCAAGCCCAGGTCTTGAAATATCACTCGTAACAATCGTTCTTCCTATTCCTTCCTCACCAGCTAATAGATCTAACTTAAATTTCTCCATAACGTCTCTTGTTAATACTACGACCAATGTTTAGTAGCCTCCATTCAAAGGAATCGAATATGTTGTTTTGTCCCGTGTTAACTAGCAATCAGCATAATGATCGCCGTTTCACCTTATTTTAGCATGTCTATGTATAAAAGAAATGCATTTACACTCTGTCTACCTGGCTAAAATTTTCTACAAAATATAAAAAAACTAGCGGTTCTCCAGCCCGCTAGTTTCATTATTGTTATTTTTTAGTAGCTAACCATTTGGCAACTGCTTCTGCATCTGCACCTTTAACAACACCAGGAGGCATTGAACCTTTACCATTTTCAATAACATCTAAAATTTCTTTTTCTGTTAAACGAGAGCCTATATCGCTAATTTTGGGTGCATTTCCTTGACCTTGTAGTTCACCACCATGACAAGTAATACAAGATTTCATAGCAATTGTTTCTCCGTCTGGAGTAGCAGTTTTTGAACCTTCATTTGTAGTTTTACCTCCGCCACAAGCAGCTAAGAAGATTGCTGAACCAATCGCTAATGTTAACATTGCCTTTTTCATTAGGGCCCCTCCTCAAAGTAAATAAGTATCTTTCCCCGACATTATACCAAAATTATGCACGTTTGAAACCTTCTCCTAACACCTCATAAGCATTAGAAACGATCACAAACGCTGATGGGCCAACGTTTTTAATGAGTTGTTTTAGCTTTGTGAATTCTGTTTGGTAAACCACTACCATCAGAACTGGTCGCGCTTCCCCTGTATAGCCACCCATTGCAGGCAACTTTGTCACTCCTCGATTGATCTCGGCAAAATAGCATCACGTACCTCATCTTGTTTCATCGTAATAATGTAAACCATTTTAGACTGACTAAAGCCGAGCTGAATAATATCAATCGTTTTTATCGTGACATAAAGTCCAATCAGGGCATACAAACCTTTCTCTAAGTCAAAAACAATTGCTGCACTAATTGCGATAATCCCATCAATTAAAAGTACACTTGTACCAAGCGTTATTCCGGTATACTTTGTAATAATTTGCGCTAGTAAATCAGTGCCACCAGTAGAAGCATTCCCCTTAAAAACAAGTCCTATTCCTAAACCGACCACAATCCCCCCAAATAGTTCGCATTATGTATTAATAATCACCATAACGACGTGTGGTTGATTTCCGTTCCGACTGGGCGCTTTGTTGCTGCCGCTTCGCTTTCGCACAGAGCAAAGCTTCCTGGGGGTGTCCGATGAGCCGCTTCACTTCGCTGCAGGGTCTCGGGCCAACATGATGTTGGTCACGAAGGCGTTATCACAGGATGTGATGATTTTAGCCTTCGTTCCTCTATTACTGATCCCCGAGGAGTCGCCCAGTCTCCACTTCAATCAACTAAATAAATAGAAAACTTTCAAATGTATTACTACGTAATGATGAGCCTATTAAAAGCATAAAAAAAGCTACCTTAAAAAGAATTTTAAGATAGCTTATTTTTGACTTTTCACTAAAATATATACTTAACGGCTTATTCCACTAAACAAAAACAGTTTATGAATTCTTATTTTATAAAGACTTTTCTGCCCACTCCATGGCTTCATTGTATAAAAGATCAATGTTTGATAAATCAATATTGAGCTGAGGAGCTAATTTCTCTAATGTAGACCAATCTAACTTGCCTAACGCAGTACTGAATTCCAAATAAGGTGTCATTTCAGTCTGATTACCTAAAAGCGTTGCTGTAATGTCTTCTGAAAAAGGTAGTTGCTGTAAAATAACATTCACCGGTCTTTGCAACATAGTGTCTATTAATGAAAACATCCCAACTAAAAAATATTCAGAGAAGTTTTTCTTATAAGAAAGCTTGGCTAATTTCTCACAAACTTTTGCCCTAAATAAAGATGTACGCATGACTTCTTTAAAAATATCATTATCAGCATTCCTATCAATTTCTCTCATCGCCAATAAATAAATCCACTTTCGTAAATTTGGAACTCCGAGTAATATAATCGCTTGTTTTATCGAACGCACCTTGGATTTAGAACGCATCTCTGAATTATTAACCATATGCAATAATTTATACGTTAATGAAATATCACGCTCAATATTATCTGCTAATAACTGTATATTAGGTTCCTCTTCTTTTAACAGCGTAATAATATATAAATATTGAATCGTATTAGCAGGTATATCGGTTGCTGTAATTATTTGAGGTTGTTCAAAAAAATAGCCTTGAAACAATTCATAGCCAGAATGCTTCGCCACTTCAAATTGCTTACGTGTCTCAACCTTCTCAGCGAGCAATTTTATGTGAGGGAAATTTTCTTTCACTTTATTTTCAATTTCCATTCGCTCAAGTAATGGTGAAAATAGAAAGTCAACTTTTATATAATCGATATAAGTAAATAACTCATCATAAACTTGTACTTTATTATCCAAAATAAAATCATCTAATGCAATTTTAAACCCATAGGATTTTAGCTCCATAACTCTCTCAACTAACTGAGGTGTAATAGGGACATCCTCTAAAATCTCAATAACAACTTGCGATGGATTTATGTATTCATTTATAGGACTCATAAGCAAGTTTTCTGTAAAATTAACAAAACTAGGTTTTCCTTTTGTTACCTCTTCAATGCCAATTAAAAGAAATGAGTTTACTAGTACATCAATTGTGGCAGCATCTGAATCGACCATTGGAAAAGCATTCTCGTTTTTGCTGCGATATAATAATTCATATGCAACGATTTGTTCATGAAGGTTAAAAATTGGCTGTCTGCCGATAAATACTTCCATTTCATCGCCCCCATTTCTCCATTTTTAGTAGTATTATTATAGCATTTTTCAGTACTATCTGCTTCTCATTCAAGTAATTGTCTAAAAAATGACTAACAATAATTAACATTATATACAATAAGGTAATCGCCACATAGCATGGTGGATTTTCGTTCCGGCTGAAGGCATCCGATGAGCCACCATGACGCTATCCCCAAGGAGTCGCCTATTCTCCACTCCAATCAACCTATCCTCATTAATGACTTTCTAAAAAATCGTTACCCAAAACTCCAAATTACTCATATAAAATACTCTTCCCTTTTCCAATCTATCTTTTTCAAATTCACTCAATCCTTCCTTAAATAGATTTGTAAGTTATTTTCTTTCCAAGTGGACTTTTACCATTTTTCAATGTATAGTACATTACAACACTAATGCACTATATTTTGTAGCAACGAAAGGGGGTTTTTCGATGCACGTTCATCTAGATGGTACAACACCGATTTATATGCAAATTGCTGAATGGCTACAGCACGAAATCATTGCCGATCGATTACAGACAGACCAGAAAGTCTATTCACAATACCAGCTAGCTGAGTTATTCAATATAAATCCCGCCACAGCTGGTAAAGGATTGACAATTTTACTAGAAGAGCAACTTTTATATAAAAAACGTGGATTAGGCATGTTTGTCACTACTGATGCAAAGGAACGAATTTTATTGAAACGTCGAAACGAAATATTGACCAAAATGGCACAAGAGATCGTATTAGAGGCAAAACGTTTACTTGTATCTGATGAAGAATTGCTAGTGCTCATTCGAAAAACGCAGGAGGGATTGGAATGAATATTATTCAATGTGAGGAGTTATCTAAAAGCTTTGGACGTCGTCATGCACTGCAACTCGTATCCTGCGCTATTGATGCAGAAAAAATTATCGGCATTATTGGTCGCAACGGTGCAGGTAAGTCGACATTGCTGAATATTATTGCAGGCTACCTAAAGCCTACGACTGGTTCATGTAAAGTGTTTGATGAAAATCCCTTTAATAATATTAAAACAGCTGCCAATATGATTTTTATCGATGATCGATTAAGCTTCTCTGATTACTTGTCGCTCGAGGATATTCTGAAGATGGGGGCTGATTTTTATCCAAATTGGCAAAATGAGTTAGCTTATCGCATGCTCGATTATGCGGGTATAGATCTCACAGCAAAACATCAGCAACTATCTAAGGGTCAATTAGCAACCTTTAACCTTGTTTACGGATTAGTAAGTCGCTGTGCACTAACCATTTTAGATGAGCCGATGAATGGTATGGACGAAGCGATTCGTACAGATTTTTACAGAGCGATTTTAAAGGAATACCTAGCATTTCCACGAACATTTTTAATTACTAGTCACCATTTACAAGAGATGGAATCTATTTTAGAAGAAATTTTATTAATAGATGAAGGCTCTGTCATCGCCCACGCGCCATTGGATGAATTTAAGGAACAGCTCATATCACTTATCGGACCAAGTGATGCACTTGCGGATCTGCTATCTGAGACGGAAGTTTACGCTCAAAAGGTTGTGGCAGGAATGACCTCAGCAATAGTAGATACTAGTAAACTATTCGTCTCAGAAGAAATACTTCGAACAAAAGGCATCAAAGTATCAGCCCTTTCTGCAAGTGAAGTTTGCATGTATTTAACAAATAAAAAAGGAAGTGATATTGATGCAATCTTTGACTAATATTTCACTGAAAACTATTGTAAAAAAACAGGTGAAATGGAAAGCTCAATTATATATTTCTGCCCTTAGTTCCTTAGTTATTATACAAATCATTTTTGGCGTTTTACTCTCTAGATCTGGGAGTAGTACTACTGGTCTTTTACGGGGAAATTTAGATGTTCGATTCTCTACTTATTCACTCGATATGTTTCTTATTGTTTCAGCCATTTGGGCATTTATAGTAGGGCTTCTTTTTACAACAAAAGCATATCGTATTGATGATTTATCTGTTATTTCAAGTCGGATATCAAGCACCATTGCAAATATATTGGTCATGATTATATACAGTTTTATTGCAGTCTTCATTATGATTTCGACTTACTATTTACAAGTATTAGGGATATTGTTAGTGGAAAAGAAATCTTTTGTAATAGATAGTCTATTTATTTCACCATCAACATTCATATTATGTTTCAGTTCCATTTGTTTATTTAGCGCAATCGGCTTACTATTTGGTACTAGCTTTAAGGGTCCCGTAGTTATAAAAATATTTTTATCTACTTTTATACTGTTTAGCTTTATATACATTTTTATGGCACTAAATTCTATTAACATTAGTCCGCTAATGATGTTACCAAATCTTATGATTAGTGTTCTTTATTTGCTTGCGGCTCTACTATGCTTTAGCCTCACTATTTGGATTGCTAATAAATCGGAGGTGTCTCGCAAATGATAGCGACAACAATATTCTATTTTACTCAAATACTACTCGTAATTGCTATTTTTTTAATACTAGGTAAATTAGGTAAAAAAGCTAAAAATATTTGGACACCTAAGCGTATTATGATTTGCATTACCTGCTATATCGTACTTGGACTCACTGCCTTCATTTATATTACCTTTTTTTCAGAGTCAAAAATACCAGTTCTTTCTCCTTCTGAGCTTAAACAAGTTGAGAAAAAATTTGATCAAATCCAGAAGTATGATCAAGAATACAATTCTTCCTATTTAACTTCAGATTACAAAAAGAAAACATGGGAAATTAACTTTGAAGGAAATACATTACCTGTTGTAATAAATGATGACAATAATTTAAGCTTGAAGGTTCGACAACGTTATAATGACACTATTGAATCGTGGAAAGCTCTTGTTACCTATTATCAATTTCCTTTCATCATAAATGGTATCGATCTTTCAGACGAAGTACCATTACCTGACGTATACGTGGCACAAAATCAGTTATTTATTGAATCTCTTTCTAAACAACAAGTAAATTATTATCGTATAAAAGCAACATTAGGTACCTTAGATTTTATTCGAGAGGTAGGACGAGAACGGGACGAAATGGACTATTCCTATTCAAATATCTTAGTAATCGACATACCAAGGAGTACAGAACTAAAAGATACCCAAGGCCTTGTGCAATATATTGAATAGTAAAAAATGGATAAACACCAATAGTATGATATCAGCGACACAATCAACCCTCGTTATCGTGATGAGCAAAAAAAGACAGTCCTAAGTGATTTTTTATCACTTTTGGACTGCCCTTTTATTTTCTACTTGTTTTTGATTTAATAGCACCAATAACAGCTGGTACAACTGAAATTAAAATAATTAATATAAGAACCGTTGAGAAGTTATCTTTAATAATTGGAATATTACCAAAGAAATAACCTAGTAATGTACAGCTGAATACCCATAACACTGCACCTAAAACATTATACATAATGAAGTAGCCATACTTCATTTTACTAGCCCCTGCAACAAATGGTATGAATGTACGAATGAAAGGCATAAAACGTGCGATGACAATCGTTTTTCCACCGTGCTTATTAAAGAACTTTTCTGCAGCTTCCATACGTTCTTTTTTAACGACTCTACCAAGGAAGCTCTTTGGTGGAATGGATGTCCCTACTTTATGACCAATATGATAGTTCATCGTATCCCCTAAAATTGCAGCTGCTAAAAATACAGGGATTAATATCCACATGTTAAACGCGCCCATTGCTGCTGCCAATGTACCACTTGCAAAAAGCAAGGAATCGCCTGGTAGGAATGGGAAAATTACGACACCTGTTTCAACAAAAACGATTGCAAATAAAACGAAATAACTCAAATTACCAAACTCACGAATGATCTCTTCTAAATGCACATCAATATGCATAATAAAACTAATTAACTCTTTGATGAGTTCTATCATTTTTCCATATGCTCTCTTTCAATTTAATTTTCTAAAGGCTTTGACGTAGCTAGACATCAAAGGGTTCCATTCTTCTTGACGGTCTGTAGTATTACTTCTCCCTCACTATATGACAAGCCTTTAAAAAGTATGTAGATTTCATAAGTTTGATTTTATCACTTACAGACATCTACACTCAACTATTTAAATAAAGTGGTCATACTTTTTTACATTGCTGTAATGATGTAGTAATAAGAATTACAGGTGTGTTGATTAAGCATTTTTATACATTCGAATAAATTCGAAGCGGCTGATTTCCGCTACGGGCTACTCGCTTTCCTGCGGGCGAGCGTCGAGCCGCTTCCTCCGCTGCGCTCCGTGCAGGGTCTCGTCTGCCTCGCTTTCCCGCGGGAGTCGAGTAGCCCTACGCTACAATCAGTTAAAATGGGGATATATTAGCAAACAGCACAAAAAATAGATTTATTGCTTAATAATAAACCTATTTTTCCCTAATCAACACGCCTGAAAGAATTATCTTAGCTCCCACAAAAATTTTTTACAATCATAAAAAAAAAGCTACCAAATAGTAGCTTCTTTATTGGATTCATCACCAAAAGTTTGAGATGACATTGGTTAAAATGCATGCCATGTATATAAGTTGATTGGATGCTCTGCTCTGCGCGAAAGCGAAGCGTCAGCGGCAAATGTTTTATCTGTGCGAAAGCGAAGCCTCAGCAATTGTTTTATCTGTGCGAAAGCGTAGCGACAGCAACAACAAAGCGCCCAGTCGGAACGGAAATCAACCACACGTTATAGTGATGAGCATTTATTTTATACTTTTTCTTTTAATGAACGACGCAAAATTTTTCCTGTCGTATTTTTCGGTAATTCATCCAGAATCTCAATTACTTTAGGAACCTTGTATTTCACCATATGTTTTGCACAGTATGCGAGAAGATCTTCTGTAGAAGTTGCATCTTCATCTTTTAAGACAACATATGCATGAACTGCCTCACCTAAATTAGGATCTGGGAAACCTACAACTGCCGCTTCAACGATATTATTATGTGCAAAGAGTACTTCTTCAACCTCTCTTGGATACACGTTAAAGCCGCCTACAATAATCATATCTTTTTTACGGTCAACGATGTAGAAGTACCCTTCCTCGTCAACTTTAGCTAAATCCCCTGTGTATAACCAGCCATCACGTATAACCATAGCAGTTTCTTCAGGTAATTTATAATAGCCCTTCATAACGTTTGGCCCTCGTACAATTAGCTCCCCTACTTCGCCAACTGGCACTTCTTGTCCATTAACATCGACCACTTTATTTTCAACATTGGAAATGGATGCCCCAATAGAACCTGCTTTACGCTCACGATTCAATGGGTTGAAGCACGTTACCGGTGAAGCTTCTGATAAGCCATACCCTTCTGAAACACGCACATTAAATTTCTTCTCGAAATTATGTAGTAGTGCTACAGGTAAAGATGAACCCCCTGAAATCGCTAAGCGTACTGTTGAGAAATCTTCAGGGTTGCCTTCAGGTAATTGATACAAGAAATTATACATAGTTGGTACACCAGCGAAGACTGTTGCTTTTTGTTCCTTCGTAAATTTAAAGATTTCTGTTGGACTAAAACGTGGTACAAGTAGAATTGTTGCTCCACTCAATAAAGGTGCATTGACGACGACAGTTAACGCAAATACATGGAAAACTGGCAAAGTAGCAATAACACGATCATCAGCTTTATAGCCTAAATAATGCGCAACATCTCGTGCATTCGAATAGATATTGCCATGCGTCAGCATTGCACCCTTTGGAGTACCTGTCGTTCCTGAAGTATATAGAATAATTGCAATATCTTCGTCAGCTACTTCTACTGGTTGGCAAGAGTCTGATACACTAGCAATTACTTGTGAAAATAAATGAATTTTTGCCTTTGCCTCATCGGATAAAGTAGTGACTTTATCAGCAACATCTGCCGTTGTTTCACAAACAACAAATGTTTTTACTTTTGGAAAAGCATGTACACCCATTTCTACTAATGGAAGAAGTGCATCAAGTGCAATAACAGCTTTTACATCACCATTATGCAAAATATACGAAATTTCATCCGGTGTATAGATTGGATTAATCGGAATTGCCGTTGCCCCTATACTCATAGTTGCATATAACGAAATTAAATAATGTGGTGTATTGCCGAGTAAAAACGCCACATGGTCCCCTTTTTCTACCCCTAATTCTTGTAAGCCCTTTGCAAAGCGACCAACTGTCTGTTCAAACTCACCGTACGTAGTATCTTTCCCCATAAAATGATACGCAATCTTATCCGGTTGCTCTAATGCTTGTTGACGAACACTTGAAACTAAATTCAATTACACCATCCCCTTATCGTATCAATTTCGCCTTGGCGTAATTGCGTCCGGATTTTGAATTGTGCCTGCACATTTCATTCCTTTTAAAATCCGTGGCATCCGCCGGAGGCTTTATCTTCATTCAGTAGATGTATGGACATCCCTTAAAAAGGAATCACACCCAAATCCATCACACCACCTCAGAGGTAGGAGTCTACTACTGAATGAAGATAAAATGAATCATTATTCAGTAATATTATATAAGAAATATATCTAAAAAACAACGAAACTTTTTATCTCATGTCGTAAATTACGTCAAATAATTCATTTTTTTCTCTTTTACACATCTTGTTATGAACGAATATGCGAGATGTACCGCCAACGAATCAAGTAAAAATAGACTACTTGTATTAAAACAAAAAAGCTAAAAGATAAGACAACTTCTTTTACAATGGAAATATTAGCAATATCCTTCAAAATACCTTGAACCATAAGAAAAGCAAAGAGACTATGCATCATTGCAACACCCCATGGCAAGAAAAATTGTGGGAATAAATGACGATTCACAAGCTTTTTGAGCTCCGTATCTGTTAAACCCATTCGCTTTAAGACATCGAATTTACGCTTTTCTCTTTCAAGAGAAGTATGCAGTTTAAAGTAAACGAAGCTACCTGCTGCTAATAAAAATACCGTTGCTACTAAAACCCCTACTAATGTGAATAAAGAATAAGTAGCTAATATATAAGAATAATTTAATCCTGCATTTTCAAAGTAAAATGGGCTAAATCTATTCTTCTTATAAAAATATTGAGACGCTTCTAACGCATTTATGTCCTTGCCGATATCTTTCGTTTCTATCCACTGAGGAATATAGAAAGTAAATAAATGATAGATTGGCTGCTCAACGTTTTTATCGGTAATCGGCTTTTTGAGCTTTACAAAATCCTCATCGCTTATCACTATAGAATTAACACTAACAATAGACCCAGGGAATACTATTTTAGGATATACGCTATCAATGGTTATCGGGATAGAATTTTCCTCTAATACTGTATGCACAACTTTATTTTTTAGTTTGTTTAGAGACTCTTCCGAATATGGAATAAACACTGCCTCTCCTGGAGCCATATCAAGTAATGGGTAACTATAGGAAGAAAGCAATACATTCATATCTGATTCTCTAAACACCTCAACCTCATTGTGCGTATATGAAGAAGTTTGCTTGATAACAACAAAGCGAGATAGATGATAGGACAAGCCCTTTTCCTCTAATTCAATTCGTAAAGAGGCGATATGATTTCGCTCATATGGATTGTCGACATCTCCCTTATAGACAAGCCCTAGTGGATTTAAACGATCATATTGTATTGTATATGATGACATCGTTGCTAAAACACCGACTGATAAAAAGGCCATTGTTGACACCATCGTTACTACAAAAAACATTTTCACATTATCCATCATAATATGAGTTTGCTCGGCTAACGAAAGAAGGCGATAGCGTTGCCAATGAAATTTCCGTTTACCCCGTGCTTTATCTAAAAAGCAAGGTAATGAATCTCTGAAAAAATAATATGTTCCAAAGGTTGCTAAAAACGGGATTACTAATATTAAACCAATCAAAGATGTTTTCGCTACGATAATTGATAGTACGTATGTTGATAAAATAAGGGTAATACCAAATACAGCACGAATTTTTGAATAGGTTGAAACACTATTTAAATAGTCATTTCCCTTTAGGAGATCGCGCAATTTTCTTTCACGTGTAAAATATACACTAATAAAAGAAATGACTACAAAAGCACTTGTGAAGACACCAATCGTCAGCACAAAAGGCTGCCATGAAACATATAAGGGTAAACTATCTAAATGTAAAATTTCCCGAACAATCATGAAAAAGAACTTCGAAAACGAGAAACCAAATAGTATCCCGACAAAAATAGAACCAGATCCAATAATCATTGTCTCCAAAAAGACAAGCTTATTCATCTGGCGCTTTTCCATTCCTAAATGTAATAAAATTGCAAACTCATGTGATCTTGCCTCTAAAAAAGCACTCATCGAATAATATAAAAAGAATAATGTAAAAAGGACGAGTACGATTTCCGCACCAACCATCCCAATTAACGATGCCTCTCCTAAAATCCCACGTTCAATATCAGGATGAAACATGAGCATTGAATAGATAAAAAACACAGCCACAGAAAAAAAGCTTGCCATGAAAAAGGCACCGTATATACGGCTGTTCCGTACGACATTACGGTAAGCGAATTGTCGAAAGGTCACCTACTTGTCCTCCTCCTAGTAAGCTCAACACATTTAATATTCGCTGGAAAAACATTTGACGACGGTCATCTTTGTAAATTTCATTAAAAAATTCCCCATCCTTAATAAATAACACGCGATCACAGTAGCTAGCAGCAATTGGATCATGTGTTACCATGACAATCGTTGTTCGTTTTTCCTGATTGATTTTTGTTAAAAGTTCAAGTACATCACGCGAAGAATTCGAATCCAAATTTCCGGTCGGCTCATCTGCTAAAATGAGACTTGGATTATGAATAAGTGCCCGACCAATGGCCGTTCTTTGCGCTTGTCCACCTGATATTTCATTTGGGCGTTTATGCAAGAATGAAGTTAAATCGAGCTTTTCTACAATGCTTGCAAGACGCTCCTCCATTACTTCTAATGGCTGTTGGTCTAATGTCAGTGGTAACACAATATTCTCTTCCACTGTGAGCATATGCAAAAGATTAAAATCCTGAAAGACAAAACCAAGCTGCCTTCTTCTAAAGTAGGCTAACTCAGTTGCTTTCAGCGTATGAGGGTTCATGCCATCTAAAATGATTTCTCCACTCGTTGGTTCATCAATCGTAGAAATGATATTTAATAATGTTGTTTTTCCACTTCCTGATGGACCCATGACTGCTAAAAACTCGCCTTCCTCCACCTCAAAGCTTAGTTGATTTAACGCACGATGGGTTACTTTTCCTTCATACACCTTCGTTACGTCTTTTATTTGTAAAATAGGCATATCTTGTTCACCTTATTTCTTCATTAATTCCATAGATTCTGGTAAAAGCCACTGCAATACTACCTCAAAGCCAATTTGAAAATGCGGCTCCGTTAAACATTCAGCTGACTTATTACCATCCTCCTCCACTAGACTAAAGCAATGCGAACCAACAATTATATCCCAGGCATCCATTTCACCTTCAATTACTTCTCCACAAATCGTATAATGTCCACTGTACATCACTTGGTCACCTTCTACAGGAAAAGCGTTAAGTAAAGTTGGTTTATATAAGTCTAGCCCAAGCTTATTCGAAAAATGCATGACTTCTTCATTAAGAAAAAGACTAGCCTTACGGAAATTTTTGCAGGATAAACAATCACAAACATTGATATGCGATTCGTATAATGCCACTGTTTTTTCAGACTCTACATTTAAAACCCACTCATCTATAAGTACTTCTACCATTCCGGATCCCCCTAATTCGTAAACGTCACTGTAACAATTGTTCCTTTCCCTACCTCTGATGTAATGTTTAGTTCGTGACCGAGTTTTTCACAGATTTCTTTCGCTAAATATAAGCCCATCCCTGTGGATTCCCCAGTTTTACGCCCATTCTCACCAGTAAAGAAGGCTTTCGTGACACGAGAAAGATCGGAAGCAGGAATACCAATACCTTCATCACAAATGGCTAATTGTACGTGGTCATCCTTTTTAATGGCAGAAACCATTATTTTTTTATTTGCCTCAAATGTATATTTAACCGCATTGGTGACGAATTGCCCGATAATAAAACGAAGCCATTTTGAATCACTTGCTACGATAATATCATCCTCAATATGAATTTCTGGGAAGACACGCTTCGTAATAAATAAACGTTTATTTTCATTTACAGTTGCAGTAACAATCGTTTTTAAAGCAATCTGTTCTACTTGCATATCTTCTTCGAAATTTTCTAATCGAGCATTCACTAACACCATATCCAAGCCCGTACGCAAGCGGTCAATTTCCTCCTGTACATTCTTTTTATCGAGAGGACGTTCATCCTGTAATAAGAGTTCAATAACAGAAATTGGTGTTTTCATCTGATGTACCCATTGATTTATAAACTGATCATGTCGTTTTTGACCAGCATATAACGATTGAAGCTCGTGCTTATACAGTCGATATAATTCATGCATATATTTTTCAGCCTGTATCGCCTCAGGTGTTTTAGCATTTTTTTGCAATACATCCTCCATTGTTTTAGGAAGCTGCGATATTTTAATTAAATAACGTTGACGCATTAAATAGCGGATAAGTAAAAACGAGGCTAGTAACACTAAACTAATACAGAAGGAATATATAGCAGTATCAACATTTCGAAAGCCGTCCAACCAATACAAGACCATAATAAAACCGACTAATAAGAACTGGAATACAATGAACGATGCGTAATCACGCAAAAATAATTTCCAGCCCACTATAACTCACCTGCACTTAAAATAAAGCGATAACCTGCTCCACGTACCGTTTCTATAGAAGACATAATTTGATAATCAGCTAGCTTTTTGCGCACTCGTGTCATATTGACGTTCAACGTATTCTCATCGACAAATGCCTGATCGTCCCAAAGCTCTTCTAACAGTTGCTCACGCGTCACTACTTTTGGAGCATTCCCCATTAACAGTTCTAAAATGATACATTCTTTTTTCTGAAGTGGGATCTCTAAATCATGTTTATGAAGCTCCATTCTTTCTAAATGAAGAACAAGCTGTCCTTGTTTAATTGTCCGTTCTTCTTGTCTTGTTGCGTATTCACCATATGTACGACGCAAGTGACTACGGATTTTAGCCAGCACAATCTCATAATTAAATGGCTTCGTAATGAAATCGTCGCCCCCATTTTCTAGCGCAAAAATTTGATCCATTTCCCCAGAACGAGCGGAAATAAAAATAATGGGACAAGTTGTATGTTGACGTAGTTGACGACACCAATAGTAGCCATCGTACGAAGGTAAATTTATATCAAGCAACACCATGTGTGGATTAAATGCTGTAAATTCTTCAACGAGATGATCAAACTCTTTGATCGTTTCCACTTCGTATTGATATTTTCTAAGCGTTTCTGCGAGCAATGATGCAATCTTTACATCATCTTCGACAATAAATATTCGATGCTTCTCCATACCAACACTCCTTTCTATCTTATATTGTATCAAAAAAAGGCCCACTGACATAACTGTCAGCGAACCTTTTGTAGCAAAAGTTAACACGAATCGATTTATTAGAAATCATTTGTAGCTTATCATCAAAGCGTGAGGTTGATTTCCGTTCCGGTTGGCGCTTTCCTGGGGGCGTCCGATGAGCCGCTTCGCTTCGCTGCAGGGTCTCATCTGTGACGCTAATCCCCAAGGAGTCGCCACCCTCCACTTCAATCAACTAATTTGCATGGCATATGTTTTAACAAAATGTCATCCCTAATTTCCGATGATGGACCAAAATATATTGGAAAATCGCTTGCATAGCTCATACCAAAACATGGGGTTGATTTCCGTTCCGGCTGGGCACTTTCCTAGGGGCGTCCAGCCTTCACTCCAATCAACATTTAAACATCGCATATGTGTAACAAATGTCATCCTCTTCTTTTGATATTGAACCCTTAATAAGGACATTTGCCAATTTCTTCATAAGCTTCTCTTAATAAATTAATTGTAAAAACTCTTCTGTCGCAATTCCACCAAAGTATGTTGGTATATCAATATCCGCTAACGCATTAGCAATTGCAGTTCGATCATAGTTTGTCCCCACTAATCGTTGTTCCACATCTGTCATGTCACCCACACCGAAGAAATCACCAAAAATATGTGCTTCTTCAATAATTCCGTGATTCACCTCTAAGCGAATATCAATGCCCCCTGTTGGGAAGCGATGTGTTTTTTGAATATTAAAGCGTGGTGATTTCCCATAGTTCCATTCCCATGTTTGATAACGCTCTGCAGATAGCTTGTGGATATTTGTCCAGTCTTCCTCTGTTAGCTCATAATAGCGAATATTTTCTTCACCACCGAAAATGGATTTTAAAATTTCTAGACGGAATTCTTCGACTGTCATTTTATCCTTTAAGAACTCAGAAATATTAGCTACTCTTGAACGAATCGATTTAATGCCCTTTGATTCAATTTTATCTTTTTTCACCTTTAATGCAGATACAACAGCATCAATTTCTGTATCAAACATTAATGTACCGTGGCTATACATACGGCCCTTTGTAGAAAACTGCGCGTTCCCGGAAACCTTACGTCCTTCCGCTAAAATGTCGTTGCGTCCTGAAAGCTCCGCATGAACGCCCATTTTTGCAAGTGCATCGACAACAGGCTGCGTGAATTTTTTATAATTCATAAAGCTATCGCCATCGTCTTTAGTAATAAAACTGTAGTTTAGGTTCCCTAAATCATGATACACTGCACCGCCACCAGAAAGGCGTCGTACAACAATTATGCCATTATCCTCTACATAATCTGTATTAATCTCTTCGATAGTATTTTGATTTTTACCAATGATGATTGAAGGCTGATTTATGTAAAAAAGTAGCACTGGCTCTTTTTCTACATCCATCGTTTTCAATAAATACTCCTCAATGGCAAGGTTAATGCGTGGATCATGAATCCCTTTATTATCAACGAATATCATAAATTACGTTTCCTCCTTCACAAAATATCCATATTTATTTTAACGCAAATTAGGCATTTTGTGTTGACGAAAAGCATCTGTTATAATACACTATAAAATATCAAAACAGTAATAGTACAGATGAACTTAAAGGAGGAGTCCACAATGTTAGAAAATGTAGTTGAATTTTTCAAGAACCTACCTGCAAAGCAATGTACAGAATGCGGTGAAAAAATTGAAGAACAAAGTGAATGCTACAGCAACACTTGTGAAAAATGTAACCACCTATAAGCATTTGCCTATTCTGTATTAGTCATATACGTGCCCCACACGTACTAATAATGACACCCCTCATCATAATTTTGATGAACCCTTAATTAAATCTCTTACACTTAAAAACAGCAGCCGATACGCTCATATCAGCTGCTGTTTTTTGTATGATTTTTTTGCATATGTGCTGTTTTGTTGAAGTCGAGCCGTTATTCCCGGTACTTGAACAGTTCCCGAAGCCATCCGAGCACATTCTCTCGCCACCTGATCAGTTTTCGAACCTACCCGAGCACATTCCCTCGCCACCTGATCAGTTTTCGAACCTACCGATCACATTCTCTCGCCACCTGATCAGTTTTCGAATCTACCCGAGCACATTCACTCCCTACCTGATCAGTTTTCGAAGCCACCCGATCAGTTCTCCCCGCTACCGAGCCCTTGTCAGACAATCATTCAACCATAAAAAAAACACCCACCAATATCGGTGGGCGTAAAAAATTCCTTTTTTAGTTTTCTTCGGCTACTTTTGAGTAACGTTTTGTGTGTAGTAACATGAAATAACCGAAAGTAATAGCTAAGAATGCTACTAGGAAGCCTGCTAGAATTCCGTAGTTTTGCATTAAGAATGATGTATCACCAGTTGAAATACTAGCTTTAAATGCTGAAACAGTATATGTCATTGGTAATAGTTTATTAAATACTTGTAATGGTGATGGGATTAACTCAAGTGGGAATGTACCCGCACTTGTTGTAAGTTGTAAAATTAATACAACAATCGCCATGAAGCGTCCTGGATCACCGAAAATAGATACTAACATTTGAATTAAAGCTAAGAAAACATAACTTGTTAATAATGCTGTTAGGAAGAAGTATCCCAAATTGTTTACTTCAAGGCCTAAGCCCCATTTTACAATAACCACTGTTAATATAGTTTGAATTAAGCCGACTATTGCTAAAACTGAAGCTTTACTTGTAAACCAAGTTGCTCCATTTTTTGGACGAATCGCTGGTTCCACAAGTGGGAAAACGATAGAGATTAATAACGCACCAACGAATAAGCCAAGGGAAATAAAGTATGGTGCGAAACCTGTTCCATAGTTAGGTACATGGTTAACAGATTCTTTATCAACCTCAACTGGGCTACCTACCATATCATATGTGTCCTTGCTTGCATGAACTTCTTTTGCTTTTTCACTTGCTTCACCTAGTTTGCCAGATAAAGTTGATGTACCATCTGCCAGTTCAGTTGAACCATCAGCAAGCGTTGCAGAACCTTCTACTAATTCACCTGATTTAGAGGCAAGTGTTGATGTACCCTGATTCAATGTTGTTGAACCACTTGCTAGCTCATTTAAACCTGTAGCCAATGTTTTAGAACCTGTTACGGCTGTCTTAACACCAGCATTTAACTCACCTAATTTTTGAGAAAGGGTTGCATTACCAGCTTGAAGACCTTTTGCTCCTTCGATTAATGCACCACTTTTTGATGTTAACTCATTAGCACCTGCTAACACTTGTGATTGACCTGCTGCAATTTGCGATGCACCAGAATTTAATTTGTTAGCACCAGCTTGTAATTCGGTTGTTTTATCTGATAAAACACCTAATCCAGCATGCACTTTTTCGTTTCCTGCACGTAGCTGGTTTAATGATTGATTTATTTGATTTAATACTGCTTTTTGCTCTTCAGGCGATGAAGCCATCATGACTTCCAATTTTTCAGATAAGGCATCGATACCTGCTGTTACTTCAGCAGAACCACCTGCTAATTGGCCTGCTGCACCATTTAATTGACCTGCACCATCAGCAATTTGTGCTGCGCCTGCAGTGATTTGTGGTTGATTATTGCTAATCGTAGCTAAACCTGCTTGAACTTGCGCTACACCTTGTGTATATTGTGATACACCTTGTGAAAGAGATGTTGCTCCAGATGCTGCTTGCTGTGCACCTGTTTGTAACTGTACAGTGCCGTCTTGTAATTTTACTAAGCCAGTAGTTAAGTCATTTGCACCTTTTGCAGCGTCTCCTGCACCTTTAGTAATTTTATCTGCACCATTTGACAATTCAACTGTACTTGAAGCTAGTTGCTCAAGATAACCTTTTAAATCTTTTGCACCATTAGCTAAAGTTTTAGCACCTTCATCTAGCTTACTTGAGCCATCTGCAGCCTCCGTAAAGCCATCTCCCATTGTTGTAATAGAATCAAATATTTTTTCAGCATAAGTAGTTGAAACTTGTTTATTCACTTCCGCACGTATTTTTTCCATTGCTGTTTCACCAATTTGTGCACTAAGGAAGTTTAATCCTTCATTTGGAATATAATTCATGACTAATTTAGAAGGTTTGTCATCTAATAACGTAGTCGCATGCTCAGAGAAATTTGATGGAATTTCTAGAGTCATATAATAATCTCGGCCATTTAGGCCTTTTTCAGCTTCTTCTTTGGATACTTCAATAAACTTAAAGTCGTTACTCTCGACAAGCTTATCGACTAAATCGTTCCCCAAATCTAATTTAACGCCTTCCATTTCAGCGCCCTTATCTTGGTTGACAACGGCTACTGGCAAATTCGGCAGGCCTTTATATGGATCCCAGAACGCCCATAAGAACATGCCTGCGTACATGACTGGGATAAATAATACAGCAATTATTGAAACAAGCATTTTTCTTGTTTTAAGGATTTTCAGCCACTCAGCTTTAATCATAAGTTTTCTTCACTCCTATTAATATTTGACCGAAAACATAAGTCGGTCATTTTTATTCAAAAAAAAAGCTAAATCTTCAGAGGGTTTAAATCACCTAGACTGTCATTGATTCACACTTTAACACAGCCGAATCAAGTTAAAATTAGCCCACGGAAAATTGTTTCCTTGAAAAGATTTAGTATCTTTTCTTCTGGAATAATTTCGCCATGTAGCTCATGCCAATCAACGATAAATGCTAGATACGCCTTTAGCAACAGAAAGCTTACTAATTCTGCATCACAGTCTCTAATTTCTCCTATAACGATACGTCTTTGAATTAATTCAGTAACGTAGGATAAAATTTCAGTCTCAATGCGAACTAAAACTTGTTTAACTGCCGGTGTTCGTAATTCCTTTTCCTCGTCTAATAACTTTACAAATAAAAGATGTTTTTCACGGAACTGTAGCATTTTCATTAAAGCATTGTGCGCATTGTCCATAAAGCTAGCTGATGCATCCAACACTGCATCCG
The DNA here is from genome assembly GCF_050277945.1 of Lysinibacillus sp. NPDC097214. Taxonomy (NCBI): domain Bacteria; kingdom Bacillati; phylum Bacillota; class Bacilli; order Caryophanales; family Bacillaceae; genus Lysinibacillus; species Lysinibacillus sp. NPDC097214. The sequence continues at coordinate 22,549 of NZ_JBNNSS010000017.1, read as the reverse complement.
CTTCTGCTTGCATCTCTCGTACAAGTGACATAGCTATCTCTTGAAATAAAATTTCTTTATTTGCAAAGAATGTGTAAATCGTCCCTTTACCGACATTCGCAATTTTAGCTACTTGCTCCATTGTTGTCGCCTTGTACCCAAACAATGTAAAGGATTTTGTAGCTGCTTCAAGAATTTCCTGCCTACGATCCATTAGTAACATCCTTTCCTGTTATATTATGTACATGCCTTTGTACACGAAAATGATAATGACCAGAAAACCGTTTCGGTCATCTGGTCATTATCATATTCCTATTTTGAAAATAATGCAAGCATTTAATGGTGATTTTTTTCACTTTTTTCGTGATCACTATGCTCAGCACCCTCTGATTTATCATTACCATGATCCATCATGTTATGATCCATGCTGTTGTTATTTGCTTTTTCATCCTCTGGTAAAACTTGCGTCATATCCGGGCTTCCAGCAGTAATTTGTTGCTTCGGCATATTATGAATGCCATTAGCTGTCGTATGAGCATACATATAATATACGCCATCGTGGTCAAACGTAGTCTTCGCTTTATAAACGCCATCTTTCTCTAATTTACCCTCAAGCATTTGCCCTTCATCTCGTTTACCAGATTCCCACACTTCAAATTTCACATCTGCATCATCGATATTTTTACCACCTTGTTCAACTTGCGCAGCAAGCTCAACTGTTTCATTTATTGCTACTTCTTTTGGTGTTAAAATTTGAACTTCCAACATTTGTGGCTCTTGTGGTTCTGGTAAAGCAGTTGATTCTTTTTTTTCTCCGCAACCTACTAATAATGCAGGTACTGCAACTAATGCCAATAACCATTTTTTCATGTTTTATTCCTCCATTAACGGCAATGTAATTTTTACAATTGTGCCCTTTTCAATTTCACTTTTAATCTCTATCTTGCCCTGTAACTGCTTCAACAATTGTTCAACAATCGACAAGCCTAGTCCACTGCCACCATCTGCTCGGCTACGTGCTTTGTTAACACGATAAAAGCGTTCAGTTACATGTGCTAAATCCTCCTGAGGAATACCAATTCCATAATCCTTTACGGTAATTTGTGCATTCCCATTATCCTCAAAAGCAGTAATTTCAATCTTTGACTGCTCATACGAGTAATTAATAGCATTTTCAATTATATTAATAAAAACTTGTTTAAGTTTTATTTCATCAGCTTTGATGATTAATGCATCATCAGCATCCAAATGGAGTGCAATGCTCTTCTTCTCTGCCTGATGGATTAATATTTTTTGAACCTCACGTAATGTTTCGGCAAGAGGGATTGGATATAAAGTAATTTCCGCCTGTTCATTTTCCATACGAGCTAGTTGAAGTAATTCATTCGTTAAACGTTCCATACGATTTGCCTCACGTACAATTAGCTGGATTGTTTCCTCTTTTTGACTTTCTGGAATAATGCCCTTTTGCATCGCTTCACTATATCCTTTTACATAGCTAATGGGTGTCCTTAGTTCATGCGAGACTGTAGCTAAAAATGTTTTTTGAGCCTCGTCCTCTTGTTGGATTGACTCTGCCATTTTATTAAAGGTGCTAGATAATCTTCCTATTTCATCTTTTGAATGAACTCGTACGCGTGTTCCATAGTTTCCGTATGACATTTGCTCAACAGCTCTTTGCAAATTACTTAGTGGTCGCATAATCTGACAAATTCCTTTATAAATTAAATAGCTGATGACAATTAAAAATATAAAGGCACTGACAAATAAGAAAATGACTTCATTATTCGCTAACTCACTAATTTTTGCTAAAGGGAAGTAAATATAGATAATCCCTTCAAGCCTATTTTGATCTACTAACGGAAGTACTACAGAAATTAACTGTCTATCAAATCGAGGTTCATACCCAATTTTTTGTACATATTCACCTGCCAGTAATTGCTGTCGCTCTTCTGGACCAATTAATGTTTCGAAATCAATATCAAACGGCACACAGGCACTTAGTTCTCGCGGGTTTCTTACAGCGAAAATATTCAAATTCGAATAATTAGCATAATGTTCAATGTCTGCAATAAACTCATCCGTTACTTTACTACCGGTATACATCGTTTGTAGCTTTGACCCTACTTCTACCATCATCTCTTCCGTGTCTTCTACATAAAGTCGTTCATATAAATAATCAGTCAGGACATACATGAAGACAACGGTAATAATTAAAAACGCAAAGATTAATAGCCAAATGCGTGTTGAAATCTTTTTCATTCGCCAGGATCAAAGCGATAGCCCACTCCCCAGACGGTTTGAATATGCTCCGCCGCTTCCTTTCCAAGCTTTATACGTAAGGTTTTTATATGAGTGTCAACAGTTCTTGTTCCCCCTACATAATCAATATCCCAAATGCGTTCTAGTAATTGCTCCCTTGTATACGCATTTCCAGGGTTATTCATAAATAAATGTAATAGTTCAAATTCCTTTAATGTAAGCGGAATACTTTTTCCATCTACAGATACCTTGCGTGCAGTCTCATCTATTTTAATAGGTCCAAACACCACATATTTTTGCTGTAATTCTTCAATATTAGTACCACTTCTTCTTAACACAGCATGAATTCGCGCAACTAACTCATCGTTTGTAAAAGGTTTTACAATATAATCATCTCCGCCAATTGTTAGGCCTTTCACTTTATCCTCATTGGCATCGCGTGCTGTCAGGAAAATAATTGGTATATTCGACATCGCACGTATACTTTGACAAACCGCAAAGCCATCTTCATGCGGCATCATCACATCAAGTAAAACTAAATCAATTTTTTCGCGCACAATAATATCATAGGCTTCTGTACCACTTGCTGCCGTTAAGGTCTCAAATTTAGAATTATTGAGCATCATTTCTATTAAATTACGCATATCTTGCTCATCATCAACAATTAATACAGTTGTCACATTTTTTCCTCCCTCACTAACAGTTGAAATGCACCTTTCCCCACATCAACTGTTTTTTTCACCTGACCTTCTTTTATGAAATACAAAGTATGGTCATCATAGCCAGCGACAACAATATAATCTTTAAACTGATTTACGGCAAACGGATTAGCTCCTACCTCTTGCTGCCATTTCACATTTCCATCAAAGTCAGTAACATATAATTTATTATGGCCATGACTAACAACGAGGATAGCATCCTTTGTTTTAGTTAATCCGACAGGCATTAAAGGCATTTTTATCTCCCCTTTTTTAACGCCTGTCATAAGATCATATTTTTTAACAGAGTTATTCGGTTTACTTCCTTCTCCATGACCACCTATCCAAAGTTCATCTGTCTCTTCGAGAATGGTTATTCCATGTGATGATTTTTGAATCGGCCACTCTTGCTCAACCTTTAGATTTTCTATATTTAACACCGATAATTTCGTATCTTTATAATTAATCACATATAGCTTATCTTTATAAGCTGCCATCGACATAGGATAATTACCTAGCTTCTGCGTTGCCAGTTCGTTGCCCTTCTCATCAAAGCTTGTCACTGTATTTGTTTTACTATTCGCAATAAAAAACTGTTTTTTATTTTCAGCATAATACACATTCGTTGTACCAAGCTGTACTTTTTTGGAATAGAGCTTCTTTCCGGTTGATAACGTATAGACGTCTATTTCATTTAATTGATGACCGTACAATAACACACGATCATTTTCAAGCAGTATTGCCCCTGAGTAAGCTTTGTCAAATAACCATGTTGCCATCAAATTCCCTTGTCCATCTATAAAATCTAGCGAAGGCTCTTGTATATTTAAGGACGCAATAAAATTCTGATCGCGTTCAATAGGATCAAACGATTTCTCCGTACACCCTGCTAGCCATATAAGCTGTACTAAAGAAAAAATGAAGAATACCCATTTTTTCAACATCATCACCTCTGTTTCTTAACTATACTTCACAATTGTGAAATTCGCGTGAAACTTGAGAGGTAAATTTATGACAAAGAAAACAAGCAAATTTCACGATTATTACTATGTAATACTACATCTACGAGCATTTATCCAAACCAAAACATATAGTAGCTCATATACTACATAGATTACGCTAAGGAGGAATCCACTTTATGGCGTCCATTAGCTTATGTATGATAGTGAAAAATGAAAAAGATGTCATTGGTAGATGTCTAGCATCTGTAAAAGGATTGCTCCAAGCTGTCCTTTTTGGCCTGTTAAACCTGGAATAACTGGTCCTACAGGAAGTACTGGAGCTACTGGGGAAAAGCAATAAAAAAGTAGGACAAACATTGATTTTCAAGTTTGTCCTACTTCTAATAACTATTTAATCCACAAACATTCCCGTTAGTATTTCGTCAGCAACATTTTTACCTTGCTCAACGCACTCAGGTATTGATATTCCTTCGAAGGAACTCCCAGAGAGTTTTACAGTCGGAAAATGTTCACGTAATTCTTGTTTTACTCGCTCTACTTTCGCTTCATGTCCTACGGTATATTGCGGCATGGCATTTTTCCAGCGGGAAACTACCGTCATTAACGGTTCTCCATCTACACCAATTGTTTTCATTAAATCCTGCAATACGGTCTTTTCAATTTCAGTATCGGATAACGCTACAATTGCCTCGTCTCCCACTCGACCAATATAACTACGTAACAGCACGTAATCATCTGGTGTTGTGCCAGGCCACTTTCGATTCATCCAAGTACAAGAAGTTATTGAAAAATCACTATTTCGAGAAACAAAAAATGATAACGCATCTAGATCACCTAACTGATCTTTTTTAAACGCCATTGTCACAGTAGCAATAGTTGCTGCCTTCATCGTACTCAATTCAGTTAATAACTGGTGTTTGCTGAACATTTTTCTTACCACATTAAACGGTGTAGCAATAATAACAGCATCTGCTTTTAATTGTGTAAAATTGTTTAACACAACTTGGACAGTACTATCCTTACCATGCTCAATTTCCTCGACCTTAACACCCTTCATAACTGTACCAGGAAGCAGTGATTCTTCAAGTTTTTCGATAAGTGTCTCAAGACCATTAGTAAATGTTTGAAAAATGCCCTTATCTTTCGTAGTAAGATCGTTACTTAAAAAATTCGTACCAGACTTTTTCATACCAATAAGTAGGCTACGATATTTTTGCTCTAATCCATAGAGCTGTGGAAATGTTGAACGCATACTTAATTGCTCAATATCACCAGCAAATGTTCCTGCAAGTAATGGCTCTACTAAATTTTCTACAATCTCAGCACCGAATCTTCTTCTAAAAAATTGCCCCAATGGTTGGTCATCATCCTGTGCAGAGCGAGGGATGAAAAAATCCCCTGCTGCACGAACTTTCCCGCTAAGTGAAAACAAACCTGATGTAATAAATGACGAGACATGTGGTGTTGCCCCAGACAAAAGATTACTAGGGATTGGATATAATTGACTACCAACAGCAACGTAAGTCGGTCCTGTATTGCTTGTAATCATTTCCTGTTCAATGCCTAAATCCTTTGCCAAAGCATATACATAGTTCTCACGATCAAAAAAAGATTCTGGCCCGCGCTCGATAATACAACTATCTTTTCTCAGTGTTTGTATTTTTCCGCCAAGACGTAATGACGACTCGACAAGTACGATATCTAACGGCAAATCTTTTGCGCTTGCTTCTTTTTGCAAATAGAACGCAGCTGTGAGGCCAGTAATGCCACCGCCTACAACAACTACCTTTCGTCTTTTCTGAGTCACCAACATCATCACTTTCTTTTCGCTTAGCTTAATTTTTTATGAATGGCATCGACCATTGCATCGATAAATAATGGGTGTGTATTTGGCATTGCTGGACGATAATATTTCGCGCCAAGTTCATCACAAACAACTTTACATTCATAATCGTTGTCATATAAAACTTCTAAATGTTCTGTTACAAAGCCAACTGGCGTATATACGAATGAACGGAAGCCCTTTTGCTCGTAAAGTTCACGTGTTAAGTCCTGAACATCTGGACCAATCCATGGCTCTGGTGTTTGTCCTGCTGATTGCCAGCCAACTTCTACATTATTGACACCCGTTGCTTCTTTGATTAGTCGAGCCGTCTCAATTAATTGATCTTCATATGGATCGCCCAACTCTTTAATTTTCTCTGGAAGTGAATGTGCAGACACGATTAGACATGCTTTTTCACGTTCTTCTTCAGACATTGCATTAAATGTTTCATTCACTTTGTTTTTCCAATATTCAATGAACTTCGGTTCATCATACCATGATTCTACAGAAGTAATTGTTAATCGATCTCCAGCTGTTTCTGCTGCACGACCATTATATGACTTAATGGAGAACGTTGAGAAGTGAGGAGCTAATACGATAGAAACCGCTTCTTTAATACCTTCTGCTACCATTCCTTCTACAGCATCTTCAATGAATGGGTGGATATGCTTTAAACCAATAAATAATTTATATTCCACATCATCTTGCACTTCATTTAAACGTGCACATAAAGCTTCAGCCTGCGCCTTTGTAGCAGCAGCAAGCGGTGATAAACCACCGATTGCTTCATAACGGCTGCGTAAATCTTCTAAATGCTCTTCTGATGGTTTGCGACCGTGGCGAATATGCGTATAGTAAGGTTCGATGTCTTCTTCTTTATAGGGTGTTCCATATGCCATAACTAATAAGCCTTTAACTTCTTTCATTACCTTTTCACCTCTAAATAATAGTTAAATATATCTTTATCGTACAGTATGTGACAAAAATAAGCTGTCCAATTCATTAGGTTGGACAGCACCCTTTCTATGATGAAATCGAGATATCATTCATAGAAAAGAAAATATGAAAGTTAATATCTTGTTCACATCTATATTAAGAGCGTGCTTGGATTTGTTGAGCACTATACTCATGAATAAGCGCTGTTAAACGTTTTAACACGTCTGGATCTACCTCTGGGAAAACACCATGACCTAAGTTAAAGATATGCCCTGGCATTTCTAAGCCTTGATCGATAATATCTTTCGTGCGTTTTTCAATAATTGACCAATCAGCAAGTAATAGTGATGGATCTAAATTCCCTTGTACTGGCTTAGTTATACCGTTAGCACGGGCTTCTCTAATTGGTAAACGCCAATCTAAACCAACAACATCAATTGGTAAATCATTCCATTCTTTCGCTAAATGACTTGCACCGACACCAAACTGAATAAGTGGCACATTTTCTTTTTGCAGCTCTGCAAAAATACGTGTCATAATCGGTTTAATGAACACACGATAGTCTTCAACATTTAAAGCACCAACCCATGAGTCAAATATTTGGATAGCTTTTGCTCCCGCTTCGACTTGGGCTGAAACATCAGAAATAATCATGTCAGCTAATTTGTCCATTAATGCAAACCAAGCTTGAGGCTCTGATACCATAAATGATTTTGTTTTATTATAGTTTCTTGAAGGACCTCCTTCAATCATATAGCTTGCGAGAGTGAATGGCGCACCTGCAAAGCAGATTAAAGGCACATTCAGTTGTTCTTCTGTTAACATTTTTATCGTTTCTAAAACGAATGGTGTATGTTCTTTCGCATTGAATTCACCTAGTTTTTCTATATCAGCGACTGAGCGAATAGGATTTGAAATGACAGGACCTACGCCTGCTTTAATTTTTACATCTACTCCAATACCAGGGAGTGGTGTTACTATATCTTTGTATAAAATCGCTGCATCAACATTGTAATTTTCTACTGGTAATCGCGTTACATATGCACAAAGCTCAGGTTGATGTGTAATTTCCTCTAAAGAATACTTTTCTTTAATCGCACGATATTCTGGCTGAGAGCGTCCTGCTTGTCGCATATACCATACTGGTGTATGTTCCGTTCTTTCTCCTCGTGCAGCACGTAGAAGAGTATCATTAAAAGTTGTCATGAATAGTTCCTTCCCCTCAATAAAATTCATATCGTAAAATTCTCTTGTTTATTCCGTTATTATTGATATCCGTTTTCAATAGTAAACGCTTCCTCTGTTATTGTATAGTTTTCATAGGGAAATGTCATAAAATTGTTCTTTCTAAGGGGTTTCTTTTTTGACAAAGCTATAGACTTACTCTTAAATGGAAATAATCACGCTATATTTTGAAAATTCATAAGGAGGGCATTTTTATGTATATTTATTTAACTTCTGGTACAGGTGATTTTTTAGAACAATTAAAGAATAAATATCCAAACGAGGGGATGATTTTAATACACGGAGAGGGAAACTCTGTGCTTATACATGAAGCCGAAGGAAAATCTGTATTTGCCACACCTCGTAAGTTTGAAGTGCTAGATTCAGTAAATGATCTTGAAGAACGTGGCTTCTTTGTTTTCAACAATATTCCTGTTACAGATGAAGGTCGACCAGTTTTTGAACATCGCTTTTTAAATCGAGCACGTGCTATAGAAGATGAACCAGGCTTTGTAGCATTTCGACTACTCCGCCCATTAAATAGTGAAGCATACATTGTCATGACACAATGGAACGGTCCTCATTCGTTTGAAGCATGGAAAAGCTCAAAGGCCTTTGCATCAGCACATGCTGAACGTAAAGAACCAACAGGTGTGAATCAACAAAATATTTTCTCAGCAGCTTCCTATGTCACAACCTATAGTGCTGCTCCAAAGGAAGAAAACGAAGATTAGTTGAGGAGCGCGGGTATTTGCTGCCCTTCCGCGGGTATTCTTCTCGGGCGCGCGGGTATTCACTGCTCTTCCGCGGGTATTTCCCCCGGGCGCGCGGGTATTCACTGCCCTTCCGCGGGTATTCTCCCGGGCGTGCGAAGATTCATTACTTTTCGCAAGGATATTCTTCATGAGTAGCGCTAACCCTCTGTTTATCCAGTTTGTAAAACTATTATGTTATTAATAAAAATCTAGGATAATCCGTTTAAGGAGGTTTACTATGAACCAACATCTACTTGAAAAAATTGATGCTCACTTTGACGAAATGGTGGCGATTCGCCGTCATCTGCATATGCATCCGGAGCTAAGCTTTCAGGAGCAAGAAACTGCTAATTATATTATTCAATATTATAAGAATCTCGGCGTACCGGTGGAAGCTAATGTCAGTGGTCACGGTTTAATTGCGCGGATTAAAGGGAGCAAGCCTGGCAAAACGATTGCCTTACGGGCAGACTTTGATGCTCTTCCTATACAAGACGAAAAAGACGTTCCATACAAATCAACTGTGTCTGGTGTTATGCATGCTTGCGGGCATGATGGTCATACAGCTACTTTATTAATTGTCGGGAAGCTATTGTGGGAAATGCGTGATGAGTTAGTAGGAGAATATGTACTAATTCATCAACATGCTGAAGAGGTTGATCCAGGTGGAGCAATTGGGATGGTACAGGCTGGGGCTTTGAATGGCGTTGATGCTATTTTTGGTACACATCTTTCTTCTAACCATCCAACAGGGCTGATTGGCTACCGCGTAGGACCAACAATGGCCGCTGTTGATAGTTTTGAACTGAAAATTCAAGGCCAGGGCGGTCATGGCGCTCATCCGGATCAAACAAAGGATGCGATTGTTATTGGCTCTCAGCTTGTTATAAATTTACAACAACTTGTCGCACGTCGTATTGCCCCAACCGAATCGGCTGTTTTGTCAGTTGGTTCATTCGTGGCATCTAATGCTGACAATATTATTGCCGATACAGCCTATTTAAATGGCACAATTCGAACGTTTAATAAAGATGTTCGTGAAACGATGGAACGTGAGTTTAAACGGGTTATCCAAGGTACAGAAATTGCGCATGATTGTACAATTGAACTGAATTATCGTCGTGGCTACCCTGCAGTAATAAATCATGAGAAGGAAACACTCTTTGTGCGTAACGTCGCACAGGATATTTGCGATGTTACTGAGATTGAAGCAACTATGGGGGCTGAAGATTTCGCTTATTACTTAGAAGAAAAGCCAGGTACATTCTTCTTTACGGGAGCCAAGCCAGCTAAATATGCACCACATCATCATCCAAAATTCGATATAGATGAAAAAGGGATGCTCGTTGCTGCAAAGGTATTATTAACAGCAGCACTAGATTATCAATTAGTAGAATAGAAGACAAATGTGCTAAAGCGCTCCACCACTTAAAACTCAATAATTTCTTTAACAAAAACAAGCTCATTTCTCCAATTCTATTATTGGAAAAATGAGCTTCTATAATTTGCTGATCACCATAACGTGGGTTGATTTCCGTACCGGCTAGGCGCTTTCCTGGGGGCGTCCAGCCTCCACTCCAATCAACTTATTCACATGGCATACGTTTTAACAAAATGCCTCTAACCTTTGGCGATAAGCTAAAATTAACTATATTCAAGATTTTGAGGCCCTAGCAGTCAATTCACTAACAACCAAAATGATTATAAAAGTTACATAAAACATTGGCTGCGTGACACCACATAGTCCTACTATAATAGCTTGCGTTATCATTGCAAGACGCACAATTTGATTGACTGCTACCTTACGTGCTTCATCCGGTAAAGGATAAAGCATGTCCATTCGAAATTCACCGCTTGATAATAAAGCCGATTTTAATTGAATAGTTGTAGCAAAGCTCAATGCACCTGCAATAATCCATGTAACGACTGGGATATCTACAAAGGCTGCAATAACAGCTGAAATCACTGTTAATCGGAGCCATAAATAAAAATGATCATCTGTTCGGACGAATGTACGGAACACTAAGTACTTTTGGGCATTGTCCTTCTTATATGGCACAAATTTGTAAAGCCAATCTAGCCAACCACGACGACGGATACTACCACGTAAATGTGGAACGTCCGTGAAATAATTAGCAAAGCGATAGAAACTCATCATGCGATTTTGTTCCAGCTTTACAAAATGCTCGTACGGAACAGGCTCACCTGCACATTTTTTTCTAAATACTACAATATACACACACCCAACTGCAGCAGCAACAATTGCTAAAATTAGCTGCATATGAAGCGCCATGTACACAGTAATACTAAAGATAACAGCTCGAATTAGCCTGTCTACCCAAATCATTTGACCACGTTCACTATAGCGATAACTAAATTCACCTTGAACGCTCAAATACTTCAATATAATAATAAGTAGAAACACTGACCAAATTTCAGATGTTGTTAATTCAGTAACAGCCTTTAGTAAAGGGATGCTTACGATATAAACAATTGCCACAATCCAAACTTGTGACCAAAACGTCCAAGCTAACGCCTTTTTAAAATACTGTGACATTTTTGATTCTAATGGTAATAAATACACTTGGTCTGGCTCTCTCAAAAGTGAAGTTGGACGACTTAATGCAAGTAAAATCCCTACAAACACTGCGATTAATACCTCTGCTGGAAAATCAGGCTTTACACTTTTCAGCCATTCACTATACTGATAGCCCCCTGCTCCAATAAGAAATACTAGTACAATCGCTAAATGCCCTGTAAAAATAAATCGCATATATTTTTGCACTTCACCTATATAGTGCATGAAGCGAGAGGACCATACGTCACGCAAGTTCTTCATGGTCGCGCTCCTTTGTCATTGCAATATATAAATCATCCAATGTCGCATGTGGCATCGCAAATGCCTTGCGTAAATCCTCCATTGATCCTTGTGCTCGCACACGTCCTTCATGCAATAAAATGATGCGGTCACAATGCTTTTCAGCGGTTGATAAAATGTGCGTAGACATTAAGATAGAAGCGCCTTCTTTTTTCTTTTCATCCATCTGATCAAGTAATGATTGAATTCCAAGTGGATCGAGCCCCACAAAAGGCTCATCAATAATGTAAAGGCTTGGATTGACTAAAAAGGCACACATAATCATAACCTTTTGACGCATCCCCTTTGAAAAATGCGAAGGGAACCAATTCAGTCGCTTTTCCATTCGAAATTCTTTTAATAATAATTGTGAACGAGCTGCAAGTGTTGCTTCATCTAGACCGTAAGCCATCGCGGTTAATTCTAAATGTTCCCGTAATGTTAGCTCATCATATAATACAGGTGTTTCAGGAATATAAGAAAATGCTGTACGATACTTGTCCGTATTTTCCTTTAACGTCACACCATTTAAACGTATGTCTCCTTCTTTTGGAAGCATCGTTCCGATGATATGCTTTATCGTTGTACTTTTACCAGCTCCATTTAAGCCAATTAAGCCAACAAGCTCACCTTTTTCAATCGAAAATGATAAATCTTTAATAACCGGCTTTCTTGTATAACCACCTGTCACATGTTGTACCTCTAATACCGTCATGCCATCACTCCTCTTCTCGTTTATATTTTATCAAAAATTAGCAAATGATACAGTTATGAGGTCCATCACCAAAAGTTGTGTATGACTTTTGTTAAAACGTTTTCTATGTAAATAAGTTGATCTTCGTTACGACTGGGCGACTCCTTGGGGATTAGCGATAGAGGAACGGAAATCAACCACACATTTTGATGATGATCCAGTTATGAGTATGATAGAATGTACTTACATATAAAATAAGGAGGAATTTTCGAATGAGCGATTGCCTATTTTGCAAAATTATTGATGGATCCATTCCAAGTACAAAAATTTATGAAGACGAACATGTTTATGCCTTTACTGACATTTCACCTGTAGCAAAAGGACATACCTTACTAATCCCAAAACATCACTGTAAGGATCTATTCGAAATGCCTGAGGACGTGGCTCGTAATTTATATGCAGCAGCACCCAAAATTGCGAACGCTATAAAAGCTGCTTTTAACCCAATTGGACTTAATACGATTAATAATAATGGGGCTGCAGCTGGACAAACTGTTTTCCACTATCACTTACATTTTATTCCTCGTTACGATGAAAAAGAAGGCTTGGGCTTAATTTGGCAAACACAAAAATACACACCAGAGCAATTAACTGAAGTTGCGGAAAGCATTAAAGCTAACCTTAAATAATGTCACTCAAATTATCAGAATTTTGTATTGCAATTTTAAGATTTATATCGTACAATCACAAATAAGTTTCGCTAACGGTCATGAGGACACGTTAGGAGACAAAAAGATTAGCATAGTCGAGGAGAGATGAGAAATGAATACAAAGAATTTAGTATTAATGGCCCTTTTGGTCGGTGTTGGTGCTACCCTTTATGTGGTCACACCTGGTATGGTAAATGGCATGAAGCCTGATTTCATGCTAACAATGATGTTTATTGGCATTTTATTGTTCCCTACTGTTAAAGAAACATTCTTACTTTCTTTAGCAACCGGTGTACTGTCAGGATTATTTACAACGTTTCCAGCAGGTCTTGTTCCAAATATTATCGATAAAGCAGTAACAGGCTTTGTCTTTTTAGCTATCTTACTTGTGCTGAAAAAATTGGCAAGCAATTTTATAGTATCTGCAAGCTTAGTTGGCTTAGGAACAATTTTATCTGGAACTGTCTTTTTAGCAGTAGCACTTTTTGTATTCAATGCAAATGTTGGTGCAACATTCGCTGTTCTGTTTGTAGGGGTTGTATTACCTGCTGTAGCATTTAATGTCATTGCTTTTGCAATTATTTATCCTATTGTTGCAAAATTAGTGAAGCGCTCTAAATTCCAAACAGCTATTTCAATTTAATAAAAGGTGCATACATTTAGGAAATGCACGTTTATCTTCACAAGAAACTAAACCGTGATTCAAAATCACTCGTTTAGTTTCTTTTTTCTTTTTGATATATGTGCATTTCATGGTTTAATAGTAGGTATCACATGATAATTACAGGAATGAGGTAATCGATATGAAAGCAAAACCATTTTTATTTGGACTTGGAGCTGGTATCATCGGCGGTACAATCGCTGTACTTTTTTCAACTCCTCAATCAGGACAACAATTACGTGCTAATTTGCGATCAAATGCTGAAAGCACAAAGGACAAACTTTTAGATGTAAAACAGCAAGTAGGTACAGTTAAACAATCTGTTCATTCGCTTACTGATGAAATAAAAAATAATATACCACTAATAATAAATGATTTAAAACAAACTATTACTACATTCACTGAAGAAATCGAGCCATCAAAAAATAACTTACAACAAGAAATAGAAGCATTACAGAATTCAATAAGCGAAATCGAGAAAAACGTTGCACAAATTACAGAAAAAAAGAAAAAACCGCAAGAAAAAGTTAGCGACTAAAGTCCTTTTTAACTAATGAAATTTCTATATTTTTATTAGTTCTAATTGATAAAATGTTATTTTTTAACCACTTTTCAATTTTTTAATTTTTCTAACTTTAAACTTTTTTCCTTTATTGCTATAATATTTTTAAAATGTTAAAGAAAGCAGTAGGTGATGGCTTTGTCAGAGGAATTATACACTCAAAAAGAAGCGATGCTTTATAGTCAAAGAATTGCGCAAATATCAAAAGCCTTATGGAAAGCAGTTGAAAAAGATTGGCAGCAGTGGATTAAACCCTACGATTTAAATATTAACGAACATCATATTTTATGGATTTCGTATCATTTAAAAGGGGCTTCCATTTCTGATGTGGCGAAATTTGGGGTAATGCACGTCTCCACTGCATTTAATTTTTCAAAAAAATTAGAAGAGCGTGGATTCCTGAAGTTTTCAAAGCGTGATGACGACAAACGTAATACGTATGTTGAGTTAACAGAAGCAGGTACAGAACTTATTGTTGAAATGAATAGTAATTATCATAATACGTATCATTCTGTGCTAGAAGGTTCATTAGCTTTAAAAGACCTATACGGTCGCTTCCCAGAATTTTTAGATGTTATGGCTGTTATTCGCAATATATACGGAGAGGACTTCATCGACATTTTTGAGCGTTCCTTCCAGCACTTCCGTGATTCCTTTGATACGATTGAAGAACGTCCAACTGTAAAAGGATGAAAGTGAAACTACTAGGCTTTTAGCGTCAGTTGTTCGTAATCTAGAACCTAATGGCCGTAAAAGCTTATAATTAAAGAGGTATTTCAGAAATATTTCTGAGATACCTCCTTTTTCTTGCATTCTAATATAAATCAATTTAAATTAAATAGACCATTCATATTACGGAGTTGATAATCATGCATTGTTGGAAAATATTAAATCTTGAACATCATTACGGAACAACGCGTATTATGATCATGTCTATACTTGTTTTTTTTACTGTCTTTTCTCTTTCCTATGTGACATGTAATTTATTTAATGATGAGCACTATACAGATCGTTTGTTTTGGCTATTTGTTATTGCTATATTTGCAATCTATCCAATTCATAAATGCTTGCACTTTCTAGCATTATATGATTTACGTCAGCATTTAAAATTGCGTGTGCGTACACAATTTTTTGTTATTCCTGTTCTTCACATGCGTATCCGTGAACCTTTATCGAAAAATCGTTATATTTTAGCTTTACTCACACCATTTGTTGTTCTAAATACAAGCATTTTATTGGGTACACTACTATTCCCTGCGTATACCCATTATGGCACATTACTTTTAGCTTACCATTGCAGTCTATGTGTAATAGATATTCTATATGTAAAATACTTATTGAATTCGCCTAAAGACTCCCAAATCGAGGAGACGCCTAAAGGCTATGAAATTTTAGTGCCACCTACTATTTCCTAAATTGCTTGTACTTGTGTTTTATTAACGTTTTTTGTTATGCTATTAATATTGAAAGAGGGGAGGAATAGACTTGCTGTTAATGATTGTAGTTCTATTCTCGGTATTCTATTTATTTCAAATAAACCGTATGACTTATGCGCTGTGCATGCGACGTGAAATTCCCGAAGAAAACCAACCAAAAGTATTCCGAACTATAAATATACTTATTACAATTTTACTTGTCTCATTTTATATTGAAGTTTTATATGCAGTATAGTTAAAAAGAAAAGTGATCTGCGCCAGTCAACGTTCAGAGGTAAATTGAACACCTTATGTGACCACGCGATCTGATCAATCATATTTAATGGAACGTGACCTCAAGCGGGCTGCACGAATGCCTTTACATTGTTAAAAAAAGCTAAGGAAATTAAACCCTTAGCTTTTCGTCATTTTATATTAATTAGTATAGGAACGCTGCTCCAACAATAATTAATAAAATAAATAACACAACTAATAAAGCAAAGCCTGAGCCTGAGCCGTAGCCACCGCCGCCACCGTATCCTCCGCTGCTCATAACTTCACCCCCTTTCTTTTCTATATCCTATGCGCTTGCAAATTTGAAGTATAGGCTATACTCAAGGGGGAACCATTTTGTTTTTAAATCGTTTATGTTATAGTAAAAAATGGACGAAACCATATAAGGAGAGAATATCCACTATGAAAAAGACAGTTTTATCTTTAACATTAGCTGCTTCAGTATTAGCACTTGGTGCTTGTAGCGGAGAAGACAACAAAACAATTGCAACTTCAAAAGTGGGCGACATTTCAGTTGCTGACTTTAACAAAACATCAAAAACTTTAGCAGGTTCTCATATACTTCAACAAATGATGACTGAAAAAGTATTAGCTGATAAATACAAAGTATCAGATAAAGAAATCAAAGAGGCCTACGACGCAACTGCTTCACAATTCGGTGATAGCTTTGCCGACGCACTTGCTCAAAGTGGCTTAACTGAGGAAGGCTATAAAAATGCTTTACGTGTTGAGCTTCTTTCAGAAAAGGCTTTAGAAGATAAAGCTTTTAAAGAAGCAGATGTAAAAAAACATTATGAGCAAATGAAAACAGAGTTAAATGCTCGCCATATTTTAGTAGCTGATGAGAAAACAGCTAAAGAAGTCATTGCCAAAATTAAAGGTGGCGCTTCTTTTGCAGATGTAGCAAAAGAATACTCAACTGATACTGGCTCTGCTGAAAAAGGCGGAGAGCTTGGTTGGTTCACTGTTGGTTCAATGGTAGATGAATTTAACGATGCTGCTTATGCCCTTCCTTTAAAAACATTAAGTGAACCAGTTCAATCAAGCTTTGGTTACCACGTTATTGAAGTTACGGAAAAGCGTGATGTAAAAGGTGTTGGCTCATTCAAAGATGAAGAAAAAAACATCCGTACACAAATGCTAGCTAAATTAAAGCAAACAGGTCAAGATCAACAAATTCTTAAAGATATCGTTGCCAAAATGGCAAAAGATGCTGATGTAAAAACATCTGATAAAGAATTAAAACCTGCTATAGAAGCCCTTACAACAACAAGTGAGGAGCAAGCTAAGGCTGCTGAAGAAGCAGCTAAAAAAGCTGAGGAACAAGCTAAAAAAGCAAGTAAAGACGACAAAGAAAAAGATTCTGAAAAATAATCTTACTAGTTGTTACTTTACTATATGAAAAAGGGTTACGCCGCTACAGGCGTAACCCTTTTTATACAGAAATGTCTGCTAAATGAAGACGAATGTAATCCCCAACCTTTGATAAGGAACCTCAAATCTACATTTACTAAATAGTCGGCTTATAAAACGATCGATTATCAAGCGGAAATAGTCTTTCTGTAAATTCACCTGGCTCTGTTTTACCTAATGCTCGAGTTAGCATGTTCATCTTTGCATCAATATTATCAATATAATGTAAGATTTCCGCTTCTTGAATCATCGGTTTTTTCGGGCTGCCCCATTCTTCTTTACCGTGGTGAGATAGTACCATATGTTGCAATAGCATGACTTCCTCGCCCTCGATTTCTAGTTCACTAGCAATCTTGGCAATTTCATTGACCATAATAGTAATATGACCAAGCAAGTTCCCTTCAACCGTATACATAGTTGCAACAGGTCCTGATAACTCAACTACTTTACCAATATCATGCAGAATAATCCCTGCATATAACAGATCTCGATTTAATGTAGGATATAAATCAGCAATCGCTTTTCCTAGTTTCAACATAGACACCATATGATCTAATAGACCAGACGCATAATCATGATGATTTTTCGTAGCAGCTGGATAGACTAAAATAGCATCCTGATGTTTTTTAATAGCTGCACGTGTAATTCGTGATATATTCGGATTTTTAATATCAAAGAAAAATTGCGTCAATTCTTCATATAATTCTTCTTTTGGAGTTGCTGAGGAAGGAACTAAATCATTAATAGCAATTCCCTCCTCTGGTTTTGCAACTCGGATTGCCTTGATACGCAATTGATTTTTGCCACGATAGTCATGAATTTCTCCACCTACACGGACAATTGCCTCAGCGTGATACATTTTTTCATGATCTTCATTTGTATCCCATAGCTTTGCTTCAATATCTCCACTTTTATCTTGTAATAATAGTGACATAAATGGCTTTCCTACTGTGGTAACCCCTTTTGTCGCCTGTTTAATTAATAAAAATTGATCAACTGATTCTCCAACCTGGAGCGTCGTAATACCCTTCATGTTGACGCCACTCCCCTTTCATTTGCTAGTGCTCCTACATCGACAATTTGGTCTTTCTGCCAATGTTCGAGCATCGCTTCATGGCAAGTAAAATATAAAATTTGTCGTTCATATCCTACTTCTTTCATTAATTGTACCATTTTGTCTGTACGGTTTCGATCAAAATGGACAAAAGGATCGTCCATAATAAATGGAAATGGAGCAGAAGTTGTTAGCGTTTTTGCTAGTGCCATACGCAACGAAATATAAGCTTGCTCCTTTGTAGCCTGTGATAATTCTGCCATTTGATAACGTAATCCAGAAACATCCTGTGCAACAAAATAGCCTTCATCGTTAATTAAAAGCTTATCGTAACGCCCACCTGTTAACAAATTAAATATTGCATTAACTTCTGTTAAAACATGAGGTAGTTTTTCTTCTCTTAGGCGGAACAATGTTTCATGTATCGCAGTAGCCAATGCTTTTTTGGCAGCCCATTGCCCTATCAGCTGTTGCAACACTGATTTCTCTTCTTCAAACTGTTGAAGCAACTGGCCATATTTCTCGTCATTTAGAAGATTCTCCTTTTGGATTTGCAGTGTCGCTCGTTGTTCTAAGCAATGATCGATCGCTACCTGCATCGTGCCTCGCTCTTCTTCTAAAGTAAGCAGTTTTTCATGTAGCTGTTCTTCGTCTAGTAATGACTGCTTGTTGTCTACATTTAGCGAAGTTAGCTGACTCTGAATGGCTTGAAGTTCTGTTTTTATTTGTTGTTGTTCCTCAAATTGTTCATGTGTTTCATAATAGCCCTTCTCTGTTTCTACATTCGCAGCATTAAATAACTGAGTAATTTCAGACTCATAGCTATCTATATGCGATTGCACTCCTTGCATTTTAGTCTGAAGACTAGTCAACTGCTCTTTTGTTTGTTCGGATATCTGTTGCTCCTGCTGTAAAGTAAGGAATGTAGTACGTAAATGCATAAAGATTTCTTGCTCACTATACTCTGTCTTTAAGACTCGCTGTATCTGTGCTAGTAATTCCGTTTTCTCTGCTTGTACTGTTTGTAGAAGCGTAAATGTACTCTTCTTTTTTGCTGCCAACTCTTGAGCACCACGAATACGCATAAACAGCTCTGGTAATAATGTTTTCGGTATATTTCCCTCTAGCCTATAGCGCCCTAAAAAATGGTGAAGCAACTGAGTGGCCTCTTCACATACCTGCTCAGCCCGTTGAATTTTATATTCAAGTTTCACATATTGGCGTTCTTTTTCTTGCTGTTGCTCATTTACATGTAACAAGCGATCCTCAAGTTTCTGTTTTTTTAGCAGGATAGCTTGCGCAATATTTTCCTCCTGCTCTAACTCACGTATTTGCTGACTCTGTTGTTTACTCGGCGCTTCATGAGCTTGTCTAGCAAATTTTAAATATAAAATAATGATGAGTGACATAATCGCTCCTACAACGATAACAGCTATATTTTTTTCCATAACACCATAGATACACGAAAGTACACTTATGGCTAATACAATAAATATAAAAATACTTGGTTGTTGTTGTTTCGAGCGTTGTGACCTTCCATAACGCAATTGTTCAAGCTTTCGCTTACGCTGTGGCCACTGTGCTAAAATATGTTCTTCCTCCGTAGTTAATGACTCTTGTTGAAGCTGTTGTTTCAGTTGAGCAATTGTATCTAATTCTGCATGTAGTTGCTCCAAAGAACGCAAATGAAATTTCAGCTCTTCTTCCGCTTCTTCTAATAGGCTTAACTGTTGTTGAAATTGTTCCTCTTGCTGTAATGATACGGTTTCTTCAAGCAAAATATCCTGCGCTGTTTTTTCCTGAACACCTAACAACCGGAACTGAGCTTCTATTTCTTGCTCGATTAAATACAGCTCATCCATTAAGTTCTGTTCCTTTACAACTAACTGATTCCATGTTGCTTCCTTGTTCACAAGACGAGACATTTCAGTAATAATTTGCTCATCCAATGTTAATTGTAGCTTCTGTTGTAGTCCCTGAAACTGCTCCTTCAGCTGCTCCATTTGTAGTGTTTCATGCATAAGTCGATCCTTTAATTGCTCATAACGTCGGATCCCTTCTGGAGGAAATTGCACATGTTCATAGCCTTTTTGCGTCTGTTCGAAAGCTTTTTGCTGTTTTAAAAGTGGCATAGCCTGCTTAAGAATGGTGAGCTGCTGCCAATTTTGCTGCTGTGTTTTTTGCTGACTATATAACCCCTCTAACCTTTGATCGAACTGCTGTAATTGTAATAATTTATCCTCGAAGGTTTGAATATTACCTTGCTCTTGTTTAATCGTACGTTCTAGCTTTTTTAACTGCTCCAATTTTTGATTAATGAGTGGCACTTTGCCTGCTTTTTTAAAAAGCTCACTAGCATCTTTGTCCAACTTCTTTTCTAGAGATGATAGTTGTTGAATCCCAGTTGTCCCAGAGGCAAGTAACAAATGTGTTAGCTCTTCCTCTGACATTTTTTCAATGCCCTGTAGCTCATGTAAGGAAAAGGAGAAAATGGACTCAAAGGAGGCTTTTGAATAACCATATAATAGTTTTGCTAAAAGTTCCTCATGCCCCATTGTCCCGTCTTCTAGATAAACTGTGACATCTCCTGCTGCCTTTCCTTTCATACGTTCGATCGTGGCTTGCCCATACGTTGGATGCCAAATCGTCAGCTGACCACCGAATTTAGTCGATACTTTCGGCTCATATTTACGTTGTGCCTGCTGCCTCGTAGGAAATCCAAAAAGCATTTGTAAAACAAACTGTTGAATGGTCGTTTTACCCGCTTCATTCATACCATAAAAAATGGTAACCCCTTCACGCAAAGAAATGGTGATGTTTTCATGCTTGCCAAAGCCATAAATTTGGATTTTTTGTATCGTTAGCATGTTATTCACGCCCTTTGAATTTCTTCTGCTAATAATTCTTGTGCGTTATGCATTAAATTTTTAATGTCCTGCTCTGTTAAAGGCTCGATTAGCCTTGCACCACCAGCATGTTGATACAGTTCCTTTAAAATATCCTTCCATTCAGAAATATCCCATTCCTCCATTAAATTCATCACCGATTCAGTCGTAGCAGTATGTTCATACAATACTGACGATTGATGTAACACGAGCTTTTGTACCCAGCACATCGGTTCAATTCCATCCTCAGCTTCTCGAATAGTTTCTAGCCATGCATCAACTGAAGCATGTTCAAATAAAGATTGTGATTGTTCATCTATATTTTTCAAATGGAGTTCGACAACAGATGCCCCATACTCCTGACGATTAAGCATCAGCGCCTCTTCACATTTTTTTAGAAGTTCATTTGCATGGAACACATTTGTACAATCCACCTCTACCGTGTTATAAACAACAGCAGATGTCGGTACAAATTCCAAATCAGTAGAGGTTTGTGACAACGTTACGTCATAGAAGCCCTTTATCCCTTGCTCCTTACGATGTCGGCTTTGAATATTGCCCGGATAAACAATCGGTGGATTTTGATGTAAAAATTGTCGCTTATGAATATGCCCTAAAGCCCAATAATGATAGTTTTTTTCAAGAAGTTGATCTTTTGTGAAAGGAGCGTAAACAGCATGTGTAGTATCGCTAGCCTCACTACCGTGAAGCATACCAATATGCATAACATGCTGGTCCTGTGCAACAGGATAACTATCAACCATTGATTCCGTTATATGACGATCACTATAGCTGAAGCCATAAATATTGACTAGCTGACCACGTATGTTTAATTGCACAACACTAGTTTCAGCTGGTAACTCATAAACATTGCTTGGTAAAGCAAAGCGTGTCCAAGCACCATTTAAGTGATCATGATTACCATAGCTTAAAATGACAGGGATCTTATGTTGAAAGAGTTTTTCCATAGCCTCTTGAAATCGTCTTTGTGCCTGTAAGCTACGATTTTCTCCATCATATATATCACCGACAATCAGTAAGAAATCTGGTTTCTCCTGAATAGCTTTTTGAATAATTTTATCAAAAGCTTCAAAAGTACTTGTTCGAATCTTTTTGAAATTTTGCTCAGGTAAACCAAATAAGCCCTTAAATGGACTATCTAAATGTAAATCCGCCATGTGGAAAAAACGAATTGCTGACATCCAATCACCTCAAATAATCAATTATACCTCGGCATTATTGCGTCAGAATCGGCTTTGCGCTTAGGTCTGCACGAGGGCCGACACGATGTCGGTCATTTCGGTAATGCCACAGGACGTGGCGTTTTTACCGATGCAGGTCAGTTAGCCGTTATCGCATGGAT
>NZ_JBNNSS010000016.1:0-71025 GCF_050277945.1 Lysinibacillus sp. NPDC097214 | reverse complement strand
CTTGTAATCGAACTTTATTCAAAAGCTACATAAATTGCCTAAATAAAAAACCAAGACAAATATATGCCTCGGTCTAAACAGGTTATAATAACCGTGTAGTTCGCTCTTTTGGATGACGGATAATTCACGTGCGTTCTGTGTTTTATTAAGCCGACCAACACGGTTAGCTGAGATATCCTCAACTACATCTATGATATTACTATCGTTGTTTTCTTTGCACTCAGAGGACCGAATGCTGATATTTATTTTATCCTTAAAATTTCTAGCATTTTATCAATTATTGGTATTAGCCTTGCTGTAGCCTCTTCGGTGATGTCTAAACGATTTTTTAGCTGCTTATCCGGATTAATCGCAAATCTACTGGTTTTGGCTTGTACTTTTCTATTGCTATTAGCATGGGAATTAGCGAATCATAAACATTTCTACTTATGAATGATTGAATACAAAAATTACCTTTTCAAAAGTTCAAACCTAAACATTAAATGTTTAGGTTTGAACAGAGTAATGATAATCCTATATTTTTGAATTATTAACATTTGCAGCTGATAAAAAATTCTTTACCTGCGTTATAACCAAATGTCGCAGGACACCCCTTATTAAAACAACAATTTTGATGCATTGAACAAAAAGGTACATAGGAAGCTTGGACATCGTTTGTCATGTGATGATTCATCCTTTCTTATAATTATTTTTATTTTAACAACCTTGGACTTCCATTTTTAGCTTGAATGCAGCCCTCATAAAGCTGTGCCATTTCAACACCTCCTTTTCTATTGTATTAAAAGAGTTTTAATTGCTCTTTCATTGAATATAGAAGAGTGAAATCATAAAAAAACAACTTTAAAATAAAATTCCATAAAGGATTAAGATTCAAGGTTTAAAATGTTTATCAATTCTTAATGAAGGAGGGCAGATAAACCAAAATGCACCTTCTCAATCGCATTTGGACACGATTATTTTGGTGTCGGTCCAGGAAACAGTCATTTTAGAACTATATGATTGAGCCGCCTAACCTAAGTATGTAACGTTTAATATTCCGGGATTCCCCTAGGACAGATTGATTTTTGTGTTATTTGCAAAACATATCAAAATTGGTGTAATATGAGAAATATAAACAGGAGGGATTGGTGATTTTGGATAAAAGCAAAACTGGGGTTATTTTAGGAGCTTCGTCTTTACTACCTGTGTTACTAAGTATTACTACATTTTATATATTAAGAGGACCTGATTTTCAACCTTCCCTTGCCATTCCTATTTATATAATTTCTTCAATCTTCGGTCTTATACTTAGTAGTATTTCGTTGTGGTTAACTAAACCAAACAAATTTAAGTTATTAATTGGGAGTATTGGAGTCATAGCAAATTTATTTATTTTAGTGTGTACTTTCCTTTTACTATTTGCTTATGGAATGTCAGAAAAATAAGAATTAAAAATCAAGCCTATATGTATAGGCTTGATTTTATTATTTATTAAGATATTTCTAATTTAACAGTTTTGTCCCATTTTTATTTTGAATGCTGCTGCCATGAGAATAGCACCAGGACTACTTGTATTACCTAAACAATTAATTAGATTTTGATCGCACTTACAACGATCAGGATAAGACGAGAAGCTACCGTAGCAGTAATCGTGTGTTCGGCAGCATGTATCAGCAGCGTTGATTGGTGTACCACTACCACAATTCGCACCACACCAGTTATAATGGTGATAAAGAATTACGCCAAGAGCAGTTGAAGTAAATGTACAACATCCATTTCCTACACATGGTAAGCTATCATACCATGCTTGTGCATTAACATCTTGTTCCTTTGGAATTAATGAGTTAATAATTTCACTAAGTCCAACCACCTTAGAATCTGTCGGCGTAACTGAATCAACAATAATTTCGCCGTCATCGATTGTTACTAAATGTAGATTATAAGTACCGTCTTCATTCATTACTTCGTCAACATGAAATAATTTGGCTAAAAACGTTACTCCTTCCCCACTTGCAATTTCTACTTTAGTACGATCGTCGAATTTTACTTCTTGAACGCGAACATTATTGTCTTCCAATTTCATGTGTATAGCTTCTTGCTCATTAATTGGACCATTTAAATAACTTCCTAAATTTAAATGATTTAACAATTTTTCTAACTGTTTAAAATGTTCTTCTGGTAACCATTTAAGACCATTAACTGATTCCTTTTTCATGATTACTTTCTCTAAACCCCAATCTTGACCTTCCATAAAAAACACGTCCTTTTAATTTTATTTGAAGGGTGTTTGCCCTTCTGTGCTATAAAGAATAAAAACCCTTTAAAAAAACAACTTCCAACCGAAAAAAATTATTCGAAGAATTTTAATATTAAGTGCAATACCTCCGGAGTCAATAAAAGAAGTCCATAACGACCTCGTGTAAAATGTGTTACCACACCAACATTTGACCATTGGGAGCTCGATACCGTTGTATCGACCCGCGGGCAGGCAAAGAGCTACGTAGCAACGTTCATTTAATGCAAAACACATTGGTATACAGCTGTTTAAATTGCCGATTGCTCTGCCAAATCAATGGGGGAAGTCGTAAAGCTTTTCTACGCCCTATTACCAAAAGGCGCGATGAAGATAGCTACAACTGATTGTGGAAAAGAATTTTAGCTGTTACGCGGTATTAGAAAAAGAACTGGATCTCCAAGTGTACTTCACGGACGCCTACTCTTCCTAGCAACATGGTAGTAACAAGAACGGAAATGGCTTATTTCGTGAGCACTTCCCGAAGAAGATTAATTTTGATGAAGTTACGACCAATCAGATGAATCAAGCACTCCAGCTCATTAATGGCCGTCAAGGAAGTGTCATGGCTGAAAAACTGCATACGTGGCGTTTTACGAAGAATTGTTGCACTTAAAACAAACTATTATATCTATAGAGTATCTAGCCGACAAAACACAGCTAATATACGCTAAGTAATATCAGCTCAAAAAGTCAAATTCCTATAAGGAACCGACTTTTTAATTTTGGTTATTAATATTTAAATTCGCTTATGTACATCTTCTACTTTTCGAATTTCATCTTCAATTTTTTTCATATCAATCCTTTCATATAAAAGCACCACATTATTAAGTTCTGTTAATAAGGTAGCAACTTCACACCACTCGTTTAAAGATAATCCTATTAAGCGATGGTATCTTGATAAAATATCGCCGAGTAATAGTGCTACTACATATCCTAAATGTAAAGAACCATTTAAGTATGGCCAAGCACCTCCAATTAATGCGTTAATTTTATTTTTAGGGAAAGATTGTAAAATTTGCAATTACTTATTCTATATACATTGTGAATATTAGTGGGGGTGTTGGAGAATGAATGATACTCAAGTTAAATTAATAGGTATATCAAAAATTTTTGATGAAGGAAAATTCAAAGATGAAGTAACAAATAGCATCTCAAGTATTGGTGCTAAACATTTTTGGAATCAAGGATATACAGGTAGAGGTGTAGTAGTTGCTATATTAGATACTGGCTGTAATCATCATCATTTAGACTTAAAGGATCGAATAATTGGTGGATATAATTTTACAAAAGAATCCGATGGGAACGTAAATGTTTTTGAAGATTTAAATGGTCATGGCACACATGTAGCTGGAACTATAGCGGCATCAGTGAATGATGTAGGGATAGTAGGGGGAGCGCCTGATGTAAGTTTACTTATACTAAAAGTCTTGGATTATAGAGGACGTGGAACTGTTGATTCATTGGTTAAGGCCATTGATTATGCTATGAATTGGACAGGCCCAAATAATGAAAGAGTAAATGTTCTATCTCTATCATTAGGTATTTCGTCTTCAAATGAAATCCTTCATAATATCATAAAACAAGCCGTTTCAAAGAATATAGCGGTTGTTGTAGCATCCGGTAACGAAGATGATGGTGATTTATTATCTGATGAATACTCTTATCCAGCGGGGTATGAAGAAGTAATAGCTGTTGGTGCTATTAATAATAGTAATGAAGTTGCTAACTTTACTAATACAAATAAAGAAGTAGATATTTATGCCCCAGGGTTTGATATTAAATCATCATATCTGAATGGCGATTATACTGATTTATCGGGTACGTCTATGTCTACCCCACATGTAACGGGGGCATTAGCTCTATTGATTAATAAATATGAATCCTTGAACAATTCCAAGCCTACAGAATCAGAATTGTTTAAGTATTTAATGCAGCACACTACCAGAGTGAAAATTGGAGATTACGGGCAAACAATCTCTATTCTTAATCTATCTTTAGACGTTGGTATAGCAGACGATTCTAATGTACAATTTGAACCACCCATAATAGATAAATCATTACTACTAAAATGTTTATGTGAAGCCCGAAAATCACAAGCCTTCTTTACACAATGCCTGAACGAAAATTTGACAGAAAATGAACGGAAATTTTTAATCTCTTTAATTCAAGAATCCGCTTCTACAGCGATGGATATAAAAAAATATGTGAACTATTTTAATTAAATAAATATAATGGTAAAACAATCAAATCCTACTACTGATAACAGAAAAAAATTAGATATATTGTTTAAAAATTTTTATTTTAAAATCCGTTTTATTTTTCATATTTCTTCAACACTCCATTAATTACGACAAACGATGGAGACTTATACAATCAAGATTTTCTACTACTTTAGATGCCTCGATTAATTCAAGCGAAAGTGAAGGAACATTTCTCGATTTGATAGCTGACGAACAAGCAGAAAATCTCATAGACGAGGTATTTATTGGCGATGATCTCGTAAAAAATGTCACCTGTCCAATATTGCATAATGCATTAAATTCACTGACCAAAAAACAAAAGGAATTTATAAATTTAGCATATGTAGAAGAATTAAGTGATACAGAAATTGGACTGAAATTAAATAAAACGCAGCAAGCAGTTTCGAAAACCCATAAGAAAGCTTTGGAAAATATGCTAACTTACATTGAAAATCAAAAGAATAATGGGTGTTATGCATAATAAAAGGGGGTGAACTACTAATGTTAACAGATTCATCTGAATGGATTACGATAGTAGGGAATTTTGGGTTTCCTATTGCAATAACAGTATACCTATTTATTAGATTCGAAAGGAAAATAGAAAATCTCGAACTAAGTATTAATCAGTTGTCAGAAGTTATAAGAGATTTAAGAAGGGATTGATAATAAATGTCACAAGAATGGATTGCTCTAGTAGAAAAATCGAAACATGATGATAAAGCTTTATTGACTGTATTAAGTTATTTTGAACCTAAATTGAAACATTGCCTCTATTAAACTTCTCCATATTATAGAGAACATTTACTTATTAAACTCATTAATACTATTAAAAAATATGATGTGAATCCTGTTCCAGGATTTTGGGATATGCAAAAACATTTTAGTGACAAATAAAATGAAGAAAAATCTAATTGATTCCGAAACGATCAAAAGGATTTAACTAAATTCTTTTGATCGTTAATTTTAAAAAGTTGTTATTTTAAGTAGTTTTTCTTCTTTAACTAATATAACCTACATGGTGACATAGCCAAGCGGTAAGGCAAAGGTCTGCAAAACCTTCATCCTCGGTTCAAATCCGAGTGTCACCTTATTTAAACATTAGTCTTTAAAGGTTTCAGAGAGCCATACTATACAATCCTTCTAGGTTTTATAGTATGGCTTTTATATTTAGTGTAATTTTCATAAAAAGGTTGTTATTTTGTATTGTTGAGTTTCTTTATTAATTATATAAAAGATAAGGAGGATGAATTGCATGGAAGTCATAGTTTATTCTAGTAACAGGTGTGGATTTTGCGCTAAACAAAATGAATACTTAACAGAGAACGGAGTCGTTTTTGAGGAAAAAGATATTAATAACGCGGTATTCTTTCAAGAATTGAAAGAATTGGGGGGAACCGGTGTACCATTTACGATTGTTAAAAAAGCCGGGGGAAATGTTTCTACAATTGCTGGATTTGATAGGGAAAAACTTTCTGAAATCTTGATTCAACAATAAATGAAAGGTGGGTGAAAATAATCTTATCCACCTTTCGCATAAAAAGTGATTATTACTTCGATCCGAAATCTCAAAAGTTCGAGCATCAACGTAAAGTAGAATGGCTATTTAACGGAAAACCATTTAGCCGTAATGAGCTCCCTGAAGCAATCCAAGTATCTATAAAATCGCAATTAGGGTTAATAGATATGGCTAAACATAAATCAATACTGCCCGTTAGTTCAATAAAGAAAAAAGAGCTCAATAAGGCAGATTTAATCTACACGTTTTGTAGATTAAATCTGCTTTTTTGTTTTAACAGCAACAATCTTTGAGAAAACAGCTTAAAATTAAAATAAAGGCCATAATCCGCAGTGAATATAGATAGAGTTCGACTTTATTACCTATTTAATCACAACATAATATTCAATATTACAACCATATTAGTAAAATACTTCCTAATTTAGATATAATAAGGTAATATAGTATTGGCTGGTCGGCCAAACATTAGGAGGTTTGAAAAATGAGGAACTCTATACATTTTCTATTATGACATTACTCTCAGTATTTTTATTGTCCACAGGTGCCTCTGCCTCAGAGAATTATATTCAGTGGGAAAAAGAACCAAACGATAGCTGGGCTACTGGCAGTGTGGTTATGACTTATAACTATGATCAGGCTATAAATAGAGGTTATATCAGCTCAGTAAATGATATTGATTATTGGAAATTTGAATATGGAACTAATCCTAATGGCTATCAAATTGCTTTGCAAGTTCCTGATGGCGGATACAATTACGGAGTAGCAGTATGGGAAAAAATAGATGGAAAATATGTTGAAGTAGCTAGGGACAATGGAGACTTCTACCAAAATGTTTATTTAAACATTCCTGGCTTAAAAAGTGATGGTTCTGTGCCACAATATGTTATTGGGATATACTCGCCATACAACATTATTTATACACCGGATGAATACTATCAACTTGTGGTTTCTCCTCTTTAATAGTTAAACGAGTTTACATGTTTAAATTCAAAAATAATTGAAAAAACTTTCCACTGTATATGTATCTAAAAGAAATCGATAGTAAAGTGTTCAGCAACAATAAATTTAATACGAAAAAGCACCGATTATAAATCGGTGCTTTTTTATTTGTACAAGTGTGATAGTATAACTTTTTATACTAAGTCTCCAAGCTGTTATTAGATTTATTAACAGGAGTTGATATTTTTGATTGGTTCTCTAACAAAAAATCATCAAGGAAGATATACATTACCAGAGAGTCAGTACTTTACAACTGGTGATGAAATTGAGATTAAGATCGAACTAACTTGGATAAAAACAAGAGTACACCATGACTTAAAGGACTATTACTTGATAGACTATCCAACTGTTCCAATGGAAGGATTAATGGCGAGAAAGCCATAATCCTTCTTTTATTAGTTATTTCTTGTTCTTAGGTTTATCCATACGATTTACCACATCTTTTTGCTCCGCCATTGATTCAGTGGTATACAGAGATGTAGTCTCTATATTTTGATGCCCTAGTTGATCACGTAAACCAATAAGCGTTCCACCTTCTAATTGGTATTGTCTTGAAAAAGTATATCTCGCTTTATGAGGAGTGATTTCTTTTCCATATGCCTGTGTATACTTTTTAACCAGTCTAATTAACGTTTGGTTAGACATTTGCTTTACAGTACCATCTGGAGACTTAGCAACAAAAACATATGGATATGTTTCTTTCACATTATAAATCTTAGAACGTTGATTTAAGTAATTGACTAAGTAGGTTAGGGAAGAGGGGCGTATAACTACTGAATCAGCTTTATCTCCTTTACGAATAACGTCTAAGTATTGATCTTTTATATATACATCTTTTAACTTTAGCCCAACTAATTCGTTTCCTCTTATACCACTTCCAAACAATACAGCTAAAATTGCGAGATCTCTAACCTTGTTCATTTCAAAATAGGGTAGCTCTCTCGATGACAAAGTAGCTGTATATTCACCAGAAATAAATTCTAATAATTCATCAATCTCATCTGACTTATAAGTTTTCTTTTCGATACGTTTGCTTCTTCGAGATTTTGACTCTTTTTCTAAATCAACGGTAATTTTCAACATCACGTTTCGATTAAAATAAGGCTCCTGTGTAACTTTATCTTCTGTTTCAACTGTCAGATAATGAAAGAGCGATTTTAAAGCCTGTACGGCTCTCGCTACGCTTGTTTTGCTTCTTCTCTTTGGCTCATCATCATCTTCTCCTGAAAGTATCTCATTTGCCATTTTATCAACGAATAACTCAACGTCTATTTTTTTCAAAGTTGCAAGTGAATCAAAATCAATATCTCGGATACGATCGGCTTCAACAATGCCTTCTTCAAGTAACCAATTAAAGAACTTTTCGATGTTATATAAATAACCACTCAATGTGAGTGGGGAATACTTCTTCTTCTTTGCTTGTATATACTCCTGTACATAATTAGGGAAGAGGGGTGTTGCTTCTTCTATATGTCTCTCAGCTTGAATTACTTTAGGTGTAACTGCTGGCATGAGGATTCACTCCAGTCTTTAATTTCTATCTTTACATATTCAATCTCACATTGATTGAACATGTAACTAAAACTTATTTTAGTTCCATAGTCACATTTTAATTACTATATATGTTATTTTTGTATCACATTTATTCTTTCTCGCTACTTTTTCTACTGCGTTTATCTTTCCAAAAGCTCGAACAGTAAATGTTCTTACTTCATCTAATGTGGTTCTAGCAATTACTTCGTACTTTCGGTATATAATAAGTTCAGTAAAAGGGGTGTATTCTAGATTTTCAGTCAGTGCAATTGTCCAATAGAGTAAAACTAAGGCAAAAATTAATATTATTGAGGTTAACAGAATTGCTTTATTTGTACCTAAACTAGCAATATAAGATATTATATCGAACATAATTTTATCTACGCCTTGCTCTTGTTACGTTAATCTATATCACTTTTGGTATTCATAAATTCTTTCACGTATTTCCATAGATAGTAGGGAGCGGTACTTTTAGTTGTGTTGTTCGTTGTGTAGCTCAATTCAACACTTTCAATATCTGAGTTAGTTACTCTGAATATATGTAAAATTCTCTTTTTCAAGAAAAGATCATCGGTATATGTACTTTTGTTAAAAATGTAATGAACTTCTTCATCTCTAAAACCTTTAACTTTGGGGAATACACCGTAATTAACTATAAGGACATAAGGTAACGTCTCATTTGTTAGCCCCATATAAAACCAAATTGAATTTAAATTAGCTTTATTTAGCATTTCGGAAAACTCATTGAATTTTAGTTTCCCTTGAAGTATTTCTTTACATTTTGAATAAAGATAGTGAATATTTACTTTAGCCCCACATAATGGTATTTTGCCATTCCTTTCATCTCTGTCAGAAGGAGGGAGTAAGGCGTATTTTCCATGGTTATCCTTAATAGTTGGACAATCTGAATGTTTGCCATGTGCAAAATGTGTTTGCATAAATACGGAGCCTTTTGATTTTATCTCTGTTACTTCATCCATACTGGACAGTATGGAAGGTCATTAATTTCATTAATAAAAGAAACTTGCCAATTTTCGATTGAATATATTTTTTTATCTGTTTGATTGCGCGCTATATTTGCCATAAGGACACCTCCAAGGGATAAGTTTATTTTGCCTAAAATACACATGTATATTTTACCACACCCCCGACAAACATGTAACTAAATTGTTATTTAGTTACATGTTTGTAAGGGACAATTCTGCTGCCCCTGCTTTACATTTTGTGTGTACACAACTTAATTGTACCCTAGTATATTTAAGTTAGTCGCTAATTTATGTAGGGCTGGTATATAAAATAAAATTAGTTGATTTAGGCTTAAAAAGTTAGTGCCTTCCTCTATTGTATACAGGAAGGCACTTTTAAATTATGTGTTTTTTAAAATTGTTACTGTTCAATCATAATGGCAGAGTAGTTAATCTACAAATGTTTGTAGATTAACTCTTTTTTGTTTTGATGTTTCGTAAGTCGATTATACGAATATTGATTCC
Source organism: Lysinibacillus sp. NPDC097214 (assembly GCF_050277945.1). Lineage (NCBI taxonomy): Bacteria > Bacillati > Bacillota > Bacilli > Caryophanales > Bacillaceae > Lysinibacillus > Lysinibacillus sp. NPDC097214. Next base: position 60,972 of record NZ_JBNNSS010000016.1, on the reverse strand, counting down.
TGTATTCCTGTAATTTTCCATTCAAATCTTAACAAGAATACTTGTTGTACTAAACTGCCCTGTTAGAGCCAGAAAAATGCTGATTTATAACCTTAGGAAATATACACGATTTTATGCATACTAAACGATAAGTCATAAGCGTGTAAATATTGGTGTATCAAGTGTTTACACTTCATGTATAAAAATCTGTATAAATAACGTTCATAAGAAAAGGCACGAAACGTTGAATTAACAACATTGATGGCTTTTAAATGTATGCCCAAACTTGTGTTTGAGGTTTATTTATGTATCCGTTATAAATCCTCGTTGCACTAAAGTACCAAGTTAGGTTAATTAATAATATATTTTTCACTAAATAATAGTAACAAAAAAATTATGCAACGCGTGCAACAACACAACCGACCATAATGAACCTGTCTTTTTATAGACAAAACCAAAAAGTAAACCTATTGCAAAAACATATATATGGGTCCCAGCTATAAAGAGATCATAGAATCCAGCATTGTAAATCCAAATTGGGTAGTGAATGACCAAAAATAGTAAAGCAGTTACAATATTTGCTTTCCAAAAAGCCATTTTTTTATTGATTTCTTGTAAAATTAATCCCCTGAAAACAATTTCTTCAGCTAGCCCTGCCATAAGAAAACCATTAAGGTAATCATCAAAGGATAATGAAAATTGAAATGATTGCTGATTAATAATATATATTTCAAATGCAAAATATAAGCCAACTAACAGTGAAAGAACTACTCCCCAAAATAAACCTCTTTTAACATTAACGTTCACTCTTAAGTAGTCAAATGGGTTAGTCTGTAAATAATATTTTATGTATAACCAAGTTGGAACAATCCATACAAACCCCTTAACCAACGCCTCTAATAATGGGGAGATTATTTCACCGAAAGAATAAATGTAGTCAATTAACCATAATTCTTTAATTGTCCATACCAAATAAAATATGAGTAGAAACCCTATCATTGCTTTTACATCATTATTTTTCACTTTACGTTCAACACTTAATTGCGATTCCATTTCTACCTCCGTTTATGTAATTATTTCCCATTTTTGAATATTGACCGAATTTATTATACCGTAGCTATAAATCGATTTCCTTATTTTGTATAAATGGTGAAACCTAAACTTAGGCATCTCGTTTACGGTAAAATACAATAGCTACTGTAATAAAGATCAGTGTCCATAACATTGAAACACCTGTCCCTTGAATTGGTGTAAGGACATTTATTTCATCAGAGGAAGGCGGCATATACATATAATATCCTGCCGTATCCGGAAAATAATTTTTAATACTGGGTAAAAAATCTCTCAATAATGGACTGACAATGAAATAATGACCAAGCAGTACCACTAAAGCAGGAGTAGTTCGTCTGAGTAGAACACCTATAGCTGCACTGAGAAGGGTGGTTAATGTTAGATAGCTGGTTGCACCTACTAAAGTTTTTATCATAGCGTCTATTTCAATCACTAATGCTGTGTCTCTCATCATAATAAAAGCATATAGTACACCTGATGCAGCAATAATAAACGCCATAGGAATGGTTACAATTGCCAAAGCTAAATGCTTCGTGGATAGTTGAAACCCTCGCCAAGGGATTGTAGTTAAAGTAGTTCGAATCTGTCCACCCGTATACTCTGAACAAGTAGCTAAGATACCTAGAATAATGAACCCTGCTTGAAGATATCCCATAGAAGCAAGTCCTATTTTCAGTATACTTTGCGTTCCTGCTGCCCCTTGTAGACCAGCAGAAGTAAAAGCTGCTGCTAAACCTAAATTTAAAATGAATGACCCCATAAGAGTGAGCCATACCAATGGTAATGTAACTAATTTTTCCAGTTCAGCACCAAGGATTAGTGTTATCTTTCTACTAGAAGAGACACTCATGATGTAACGTCCCTCCTATGGAATACAATGGCTGCGACAATGAAAAGAACAGCTACCCAAGCAAACATGATTAAACCACCTGTGAATGGGGTGTGAAAACTGTCACTCGTAAACATAAACATATCAACGCCAGCCTTATCTGGTAAGTAAAACGCTAATTTTGTAACCTTAGTAAGGAGGTAAGAGACTGTCACAACAGATGAATTTATCATGAGCACAGCAAGCGGGATAATGCCATTCTTAGTTAGAACCGTAATCCCAAATGCTAAAAGAGCAGTAAATATCCAGTAACAAACCGCGCCGATCAGTCTAGATGCTTCAAATGCAGGGGCGTATTCACCAAGAATAAGATTTGTTGCTGACACAGTTGTTAGAATAGCAATAATGGAAAGCAGTATGCTGATCACTGTCACTGCACTTGCTTTTGCCAGCAAAAAGTGGAAACGGGATGAAACAACTGTTAAACTCGTTGTAATCTGATTCCCTCCACCAGATTCACTGCTCTCTGTCAAATACTCACTGCTGACAGCAAGCACACCAAGAATAATGACACCTTGCACACCAAGACCTAAACCAATATAGCCAACTTCCGATAGACGTGTGCTAACTCCCGCTATAATCTTCTCTTTTTGTGCTGTACTGTCCAAGGCAGCAATGACCGCTGGGGCAAATACTCCAATAAGAAAGGCAAGCCAAATACTCGGCAGGGAGAACAATTTAGATAGTTCCGCGTTAAATGCTCTCATACAACATCACCTGCATTTTCAGATGTCAGGGCAAAAAAGGCTTCCTCCAGCGTGGAATGATTACCTATTACTTCTTTCAATGTTCCATTTGCAACAATTTTCCCATGATTAATAATCACCACATCATCAACAGTCTCTTCAAGCTCTCCCATTAGATGACTGGATAGTAACACCGTGTTTCCAGACTCAGCGCGTTCACGTAAAAATGTCCGAATCCAACGAATTCCTTCTGGGTCGAGCCCGTTTACAGGTTCATCTAAAACCAATATTTTCGGATCACCAAGTAGTGCAGCTGCCATTCCAAGTCTTCTCCCCATACCCAGGGAATAATTCTTAATTCTTTTACCAGCTACATTCGTAAGACCTACTATTTCCAGAACTTCCTCGACACGTGAGCGAGATAATCCTGAGGCACGAGCAATCCAACGCAAATGTGCTCGTCCTGTTCGCATACGATGAGCTCCAAATCCATCAAGTGCGGCACCTACTGTTGCTAGAGGATTATGTAATTCTACGAATGGCTTTCCATTAATTAGTGCGCTCCCTGAGGTGGCACGATCTAATCCAAGCAGGATGCGAAGTGTAGAACTTTTACCTGCCCCATTCGGACCTAAAAAACCAGTTACTCTACCTGGTCTAGCTTTAAAACTGATACCTGATAAGATTTCTTGAGTTCCGCGATGTTTGACTAAGTTATTAATCGTAAGCAACCACAACACTCCCTTTCTGTTATGGTTCTAATTATAAAAAAGCAAAGTTAAATCTCGGTTATCTTGCTGTTTACTTCTGGGTTAACTTTAGGTTAAGCTCTCCCAATAGCTACTCTTGTACCATTTTCATTTGATGTAAAGTCAGCTTTCAGCTTCATTTTTTTCAACATATAATTTGAAGCCGATAAACCAATCCCCGCCCCACCCTCATAGGAAGAGTTATCCATACCTGGACCTCTGTCTGCAACAATGATCAGTTCTTTTTCTACATCAACCACAATGTTTGTATATTTTCCCTCTGCTGCATGGCGAAGAATATTCTGAAATAAATTATCCAGAACTCGTGTCATCCATTTAGGATCTGCTTCCCAATAAAAAGTCTTCTCTGTCGGTAAATCAACATCTAACTGAATTTCTTTTTCTTCAAATACAGGATACCACTCAGCGACAGATGCTCTTACTAATCGTACAATATCTGTTGAAGTGGGATGAAAAGGATGTTTCCCTGATGTAAGCAATGTATAGGAAAGTAAATCATCCATTAGATCTCCGACTCTTGTAATCGTATGGTTCATCTCTCCTAATGAGTCTTGCCCTTCAAAACTCATTGATTCTTTATTTAATCTGGTGATATGCCCTCTCAAAATGGTAAGTGGCGTTCGTAAGTCGTGCGATAAATTCGCAATGAGTCGATGGCGTAATAATTCCTCTTCATATTCTCGCTTGCGACTGTCTTCAAGCTGCTGAATCATCCAATTAAAAGAACTTCCTAACTGGTCTATTTCATCCATACTATCCATTTGAACAGATATTGGTTTAGGAAATGAATTATTATTAGCTGAAAATGACATGACTTCCTGTAAGCGGGTGAGACGTTTACGAAGTCTCAAGAAGAACAGCCAAGATATTACAACAAATGCGACAATAATAAAACCAAACAAAAGTACGGTAAAGTAAAACAGATTTAACATATTCATTTCTTTTTCATTGCTAACAGGAACGAACGCAGTGAAGAAAATAAGCACAATAAGAGGAAAAAAGATAAATAGAAAATGCACTTTTAGAAAACGACGAAATAATGATCTATTCTGTTTCATAGTTTCACCCGATAGCCTATTCCCTTCAACGTTTCAATAATTTCTGGGGAATCTGGATGACGTTCCAACTTTTGACGCAATCGATGGATATGCACCATTATTGTTTTATCACCAGTTATGTAAGTTTCGTTCCAAATCGCTTCATAAATTTGCTCTTTTGGTAACACTTGATTAGGGTGGCGTAAGAAATACATTAAAATTTGATGTTGTTTCCCTGTCAATATAATTTCTTCTCCTGTGTACTTGTCATATACCATTTGGACTTCTGGATCTACTTCAATATGATTTCCTAATGCAATTCGTTCGGAATGTATACCACCACTTCGACGGATTAATACTTCTAATCTTGCAACTAATTCATCCGTATGGAATGGTTTCGTTAAATAGTCATCAGCAAATTGTAAACCATCTACCTTATCATCTATTGATGTTCTAGCAGATAACAGCAATATTGGAACAGCAGGAGCTGCCTTTTTTAATCGTTTTCCCACAGTAAATCCGTCTAAACCGGGTAACATGATATCCAAGATAACTATTTCATGCTGATTTACTTCTTTTTCAGCTCCTTCGCCAGAAAGCAGCCACTGAACAGAAAATCCTCGCTGTTCCAATTCTCCTTTTACCCAACTGCCTATTTTCTCATTATCTTCAATATATAACACGCTTCTTTTCAAGTAACATCCCCCTCTCTAAATTTCAAATTTATCTTGCATCATTTACAGTAACAATTGGATGCTTTTGTGTGCGCAAGGTATCACGTTGCTCTACAGCAGTGGAGGAATCTGACATAACTAGGAGAATCCTTTAGGGTGTGATTGAGTTGTGTGAATAAAAAAGAGTTTTGATTTTTAGGGTACAACTAAGTTGTTGATAAAGGTATTTTTGGAGACATAGAAATGCGGGTTTGAAACATTTCTGGGGTACAATTGAGTTGTATGCACACATCTACTTAATTTTAATAAACTCATAATAAAATGCCCTTAAATATTTTGGACTAAGGGCATTTTTGTTTAACAAACTGTTGAATTTATATTTATTATCAATCGATACGTTTTAGCTTTTGAATTTTTGATTCCTCTATCCAAGCATTGTAGTTGTTGTTTTTATTTTACATTAACATCAAAAACAAAAGTCTCTTTTCCTTTATCCCATACTACCTTAAGTTCATAAATATAATAGCCTTCTTTAGATGGCATTGTTATTTTATGGTCATTAATTTCAACATTATCAATTGAACCATCTTCATTCTGTTTAGTTATTGTTATAAAAGAAGGATTTTTTTCAATTTCCAAATCTAATATATCTTTTTTTTCGACATCTATTGTTTCAAAATCATCGGCTAATTTATTTAGATCACGAGAACGTATTTCTGTTATTTTTACATCGTCTTCATCCCATTCGAAATTACTTGAAATCATTGTATATTGTTCTCCGTTCAGAATAATTTTGCCTTCTGGCTGGCTAAATGTACCGTTTGGAAAACCGTTACATCCACTCAAAAGAGTAACAATCAAAATTGAAAAAATTATATATATTTTCTTCATTTCAACACTCCTTTAAATAAAATTATAGACTCAATCATAGTAAATGTTCTTCAGTATCCTTATACGAAAATACGAAAATTATATGTATATTTTTGGATATATGTTATTATTTACATTGTATCACAAATATTGGGGGTTATAAGGATGAAAAAAAGTTTATTGTCAGGTCTTGTTTTAGCAGGTAGTTTTTTATTATTTAATAATGATGCGTTAGCAGCAGAACTAAGCAATTCCACAAGTCAACCATCAGAAGCTGAAGAGAATATCGTTTATTACGATACTGATAAACAAGATATTTTAATCACGGATGAAGTTATTATCAGAACAATCGAGCCAGAAGAATCATTAAAAAGTCGTTTAGGAATAAATACACTAAATAACGGCGTATGGGATTTGCTTGGATCTGAAACGGTTTACTCAAACTCAAGCATTTGGCATTCTACTGGAGGAGATTTTAAAGTAGAAATAGAGCAAACTGATTTCGGTCCAGTAATTTATCAATTAAGGGAAAGCGATCCGTATATAGATGATAATGTAGGGAAACAATACGTGATTTCTGGCTCTAAATATTTCGCATTAGAATATCGAGGTATTTCGGGTTATGTTGATGATGATGGTGTAAAAGGTGCTGCTGAATTTTATATGGCAAAACTAACGCACAAAGGAAATGGATACTTTATGGCGTTTTTTGATTAAAAATAAAGGCTATTTTCTCAAAGATTGTTACTGTTAAAACCAAAAGGCAGATTAGATAAATCTGCCTTTTGGTTTTATATTTTGTGAATCGAAAATTTCACTAAAGTTCTCCTTTACTTTAAGTATATTTCTTCCTAACAGATGAACGAAATGTATTTATTTTTAGACTAAGGCCTCTCCCCGCCATCCTCGGAATAATATTGTTATTTCGCTCTTGCGCTACATTATGCGTTTCTTCTCAGCTTTCTAAAGTTTGATTCGTTCTCATCCATCATAACGAAAAAAGGATGCCTAAAAGACATCCTTTATTCAAATGTTAGAGGAAAATGCACTTTTCTAAAATTCTGGGATAATAGCATTCAAAAAGTAAATTATAATAACGATTATAGCAAGAATAATGAACTCTTTTTTATCGAAATCCTTATTACTCCTGTTTTGATTTATTTTTCTTCTGTAATTTCCCTGCACCTTTTTTTGTTTACTTTTTTTATCTTCTGACATAACCTCCCCCCCCTTTTTTCAATTGTCTCCTTGGGTTTTACTTCAATGACTTCTTTAAAATCAGAATAGAAAAAAATCCCACTACTTCTTCTTGAGTTTAAAAGGAATGTTAAGCTGATTGCTTGCGAGCCACCTATATTTTTTATCAAGGTTATAATCTTTAAATCTTTTGCAAATTCTATTGTTGCAGTTAAGAAAAAACCATAGATTATTAATAATGCCCCTGCTTTTTAGTCAATGAAACGAATCGATTCAGTTCATGGATGTCATTATGATTATGTTACATAACTTCAGATTTATCCATTTTTGTTCTTCCTTTGAATATGGTACTAGTATTATAACTGGTTTTACTGCTCTTCTCACTTTAATTAATTTCTATAATGGTTCTATGGTCACTATCGTATCCACCATCTACAAATGTTTTTTTAGCTGCTTTGCCAATTACATAAGTAGTTGAAGCATCGAATGTTCCACCTACAAAACCACCGAATATTGGAACCATTTTACCTAGATTTACAGCACCCTTTTCACCAGCTTTTGTTATCAATCTAAATCCAACTTTTTGATTGATCTTTGTCATAACTGCACCTGGTATTCTTTTAATTTGTGCTTTACTGAATTTAGTAGCTATATCGATACCAATAGATTTAATTACATCTGCTGCAGATTGGCCGGTAAGACATGCATATACAAAGGTTTGTACTTGATCATCCTTTAAATCATAACCACGTATATGTGCAATTGCAGCGATCATACGCATTTGCATATAAGTTACCGATGCAAGATTTGCAGGTAAAGTGATTGGTAGCGCTGCTATTCCTCCTAATCCAGCTGCAAATCCATTAGCCCCTGCTTTCCCTTGTTGCCATCGTATAAGACTATCAATAGCTTTATCATTTGAACCATGTTTGGAAATATAACTGTTAGCAAGCTCATATACTGAAGCAGAACCAGGAAGTCCATTGAGAACTTTATCATATGTCCAATCTAAGAATTTCTGAACATTTACTTCATTTAGCTCCATTCACTATCCTCCGCTCAAATTTCTAAATTATGTTATATCCACATTCTATCAGAAAGGTGTTATTTCATCAGCGACCAAAACTTTTACATAAATAGACGCAATACAGGCCATTTGCAAAATAACCCACTATCCCCCATTTCAATAAACTACATGTCCTTTATAAAAAAAAGTTCTAATCGTTCACTCTAATGAGCGCTTTAAAATCTATAAGTCCCTTATCGCATGGAAAGGATTAAAAATGTGAAAAACAGTATATAACTACTATATCTTAATTATTTTTTTCATCATCCTTGATAAAAGAAAAAGCAATTAATCCTATTAAATTAAATAAGATGTATAAAAAATTATGGTAATAGGATTAATAGATAGAAAATAAATTAGAAAGAAACGCAATTACATAGTAAATATAATAGTAGTCAATATAAATAGAGAGAGATTCTAGTACAAATAAACGTTGTTATATCAACGTTTACAGCGGTTCTATTAATAAACAATTAAATTATTAATAGAAAACGCTTATTTTTTTTAGATTATTAACCTAACAGAATAAATTATTCAGAAATAATGAAAAAACAAAAAAAGTTATTCACAATATGATTTAAATTCATTTTTAGGGTTGATATTTATCCACAAAGTGAAATGGATTGGAAAATAAAAAAAGAAGCTTTAAATGCTGCGATTTAAAAGCTTTCAGTGTAATCTAGAAATTTATATATATGATACTTTTTTTAAACAACGACAAATAGCCTTTTTCGATGTATTTTTTCGAAAAAAGCTATTAAAGGAATTGAACCGGTACTTCTAATCCTTCGTCTCTGTATGTACTTGCTATGAGTCTTCGTAAAGGAATCTCTTCTTTCATTACTTCTTGAATCTGACTCTTGATAGTTCTTCTAAAGTACGCGCCCAGTACTCGAGCATTTGAACTTTCTATTTTACTAATTGTGTTACTTATAACATCTGGTACCACTAACGCTCCAAATTTCTCAGCTTGATCATTAACTAGAATGGCGCGATATAACGGAGCTGTTAATTCCTGCTGACATGCAAACTGCATATCCTTTAACTCCTTCGTTGAGTATTTAATACTGCTAGATTTCAATAATGAAGAAAGTGTATTGCGTACTGCAGCATTGAACTTTTCATAAGCCACATCTTGCTTTCGTTCGGTAAATGCCGCTTCAGCAAATTTCAATTCATACATATCCTCATGCTCTATTTTGATTTCAATAAGACTCTCTTTGCTTGAGAATACTCGGCGTATCCAGCTTTTAAAAGCATATTTGGATTGCTTTAATTTTTTTATTAGTGTTGCTTTCTTACGTTTAAGTGAAGTGTTCCTTTTATTTGAATACTCACGGAATAAACCATTTAATAAATCAAATACACCCAGTAAACCTCGTACATCGCGTGCTTTTATGAATGTATTTAAAAACGTACCATTAAAAATTGCATTTGGAATACGGAAGTAACTACTGATTTCATTATCCTCTTTGCTCGGAACATGGGCAGCAACCATTGGCAATTGAATGTATGTACGTTCACCGATACGTGTAATAGCTAATAGACCAATTTCAAATAGACGGTGATAGCCATTATGTATGGAGCTATATGGTAAGCCCAATTTTTCACATACTAACTTCAGATTAAATTCAGTTTCATAAATCAGCCCAGCCTCATCACACTGTGAACGCATCAGTAAATATGTAACAACGGAGGAAGCGGTAAGTTTCTTTTGTTGTTCATGATCTTGTTCGTATTCATAGAGTTTTAAAAATTGCTGCTCGGCATCAAAAAACTGGATACCATCTATTACTCTCATGACTTCCTCCTCCTTTTAATATGTATTTTCTTAAAATATGTATGTAATTATTGAAAATGTTTTTAATAATTGTTATGATAAAGTCAATTAAAAAGTCGTTTTAGACAATATGAAAGCAGCCCTCGTTAAGTCCTCTTTTTTAAAGAGTCCTCATTCGAAGGATTTAAAAATTTATTTAGTTTAAAACTTCAATTACACAACCAAGTCTATGGACCATGTGAAAAACGTTTGCCGCGTCTTTTCACACACTGTCAACGAAAACGCCAATTTTCCTTGACAAGAATTTTAAATCTCAACCATTCTGCTGCCAACAGGATGGTTTTTTTCTGTTATTCTTAGCTCTAAGATATTTGAGCGGATGTTTGATAGTAACTTTTTACATACACTCGGATTAGGTTATAGATTATACCGCTACGATTAGCTCCTGTAAGGCGAGTATAGCCTTTATCAAAAGCTTCTGTCACCATGTTATCGATACGAGTTAACACCTTGTTTGGTACTTTGTAAAGATAGCTTGTATCTTCATCATTAGGTGACGGCCATGTATATGAATTTTGGAAAAGCGGACCGGAGCCATCATATTTACGAGTATATTCCAACAGCAACCGATCAAGTGCGGTATTTAAATGTTGAATGTACTCTTCATCCATATACAGATTTAATAACTTCACAACATCGCTTGGCAGTCTCAATAATATAGGCGTACGCATTGTATCCTCCACCTCCAAATTTTCTATATATAGCCAAACTAAAATTCGTATATATAAAAAATATAACAATGAATCGAGGTTTGTACAAGTATTCTTTCTATTTTAGGCAAATTTTTCGAAAGAATATAAGAAGGGACGACAATATAGTTGTTTAATTTTGATGAAAGATGCTTCTATACACTAAAAAATATAACAATAAAGTCATTTGAAATTAAGAGTTCTACAACACTCGTACCAGATTGTTGAATGGCATGACAGATGTTTTAAACGACTTTATTATCATAAAACAAACAGATGCCTCGCTTAATTTACTTTAAACGAGGTTTTTAAAGGAGCTTCCATAAAACATAAATATGTTTTTGGTTTGCAACCCTAATTAAGAAACCCGGTCTCTAAGGGATAGTGAAGATTTGCGAAGAATACGGTAATTTTTATGATTCACAACTGTTAAATGGTTTGGCAGTTTAAGCATCTCTGCATATTCGGTCGGTAATTCCACCATAACTGTCGCTGGTCGAACAGCTATAACTTTCGGGATGTTATTACGAGTAAATTTAAATAAGTCCCCTGTTTTTGAAATCTTTTCCATGTTGTTACTCCTTTATATAAAGAAAGTTTTTTCATTAAAACTACAAATTAAAAACAAAAAAGTACCCATCCAAATAAGCCGTTTGAAAAAACGACTTGATTCTTCAGGGTACTCCTGTTTTAAATATACGGTTTAGAATAACAAATACAGTATACCGTAGGAATTTATATTATTCAATAACAATTGGCTCATTTTGTAAAGCTTCCTTCGCTGACAGCAAGGTATAGTATTCAGCCGGACTCGCTATTAGAAGTACATCATTAAAGCATTTTTCACATACAATAACGTCTGCTATTCGATTAAGCTTCACAGTAGGTTTTAATTTCTTACACTTTGCACAAGTGCAAGTATAAATTATGCTCATGGTATCAGTCCTTATTTTCTAATACTAGGTTTAATAGATATTCTTCACAACTCATTTGTTTTTTTGATGCTAGTGATGAACAGTATTCATACTGTTGTTTAGTCAATGTAACTGGTACCACAATATCGGTGCTAGTTAGTATCATACCCGCTTCGGAACTCTTCACTTCCCCGTCAATCATGAATGGTTGTAAGTCTATGCAGCGACTAGCCAATTCTTCCTTCAGTAGTTTGTATCTGCCTGCACGTGCTCTAACAATAAGATTTTCTTGGTCATATTGAAAGGATAAATTTTCAATGCCGCATAATACATATAATGTATCCATAAATTTAAAGAATTTAGGATTTACCAGACTGATTTGAAAAGTTACCTGGAGTGTAGTATTCCTTAACTTTGAATGGACATTGTATAAAGGTCTTAGCTGATATCTTGCTTTAGCAATTTCAAAATCACATATCCCGGCTGGCGTCCCTATTCCCCATGTCCCATCTTCATAAATTATTCTATATTCTTGCTCCTGCAGGTCACTATAAAAAGGCTGGTGTAAGCAAATATTATCTTTTCTATAGAAGAATGATGTTTTAGGGAATTCTTTTTGATGCATTAGAGCTTCTAATACTTTTTCTTTTACTTCAGTTGTAATATTATACTGTTCTCGATTTCCGTGTTTTACCTTTGGAATGGTTATTCCGGCTTGTTCGACTGTTTTTAGGAGTCGAGAACGTGTGACGTTCAGTTCTTTAGCCAATTGCCCTAAACTCGTACCAGTTGACTGATCAATGCCCCTTTGTTTCAATTTTTCAATGCTTGCAACTGTCACTGTTTTCGGTCCATCAAATGTATCAACAGCTTCAAGTAATCCTTCTTTAATATAGTTATAAATGGTACTTTGACCGAGCCCGAGTTCCTCAGCTGCTTGTGAAATCGAAATAGAAGGCTCTTGTTTATCGATAAATTGAAATGGATGTGTCATCACTCACTGTGTCCCCCTTTAACATAAGATTCTAAAAAAATTGGTTCTGGGATTAATGGTAAAGAAATCGTGTAATTCTGAGCAAGGGTAACAGTGAAGGGAATGCTTTCACCAAGTAACCAAAATGTCAGAGAAACTCGAAATGCTTTAATGGAATGTATCTCAATAAATGTTTGTGTTTTATCATACAACGTTACAGGAATCTTGATTGTAGACAATGCCTCTTTCTCCTCTCATTATTCCTTAAACCCTGTAGACGTCACATAATTAGGTATAGACCAAATTAGAAGTCCTTCAGCTTTAGCTTTCTTTTCAGCCCCTTGTAGCACAGTCAATTTAGATGTGTTGGGAGGGAACACATAGCCTACACGAGCATATCCTTCGCGGACTAAGCTTTCTTGTATCAATAAATCTCCTACATATACATAAGCTAATAATCTACCATAATCATCAACTTTATTACCTACATCGAACATTATTGATACCCGATCTTGCCTTAGCAATTCAGTATTTCGCTTAGATGCATCTTTTCCATAAGGTTGCTCTCCTTTTGTTGGATGGACACTTTCAGGGGTGTCGATTAATAAATAGCGGACTGTCATTTCGGTGTAATCGCCAGCTCCTTTTTTAAACAATGAGGCAGGGATATCGTGTTCTAGTAGGTCGGCTTTGGAAATACGTGCTTTTAAGGTATCACCGTCTATAGCAATCACTTTATCTATTAAAATTTTATCATTTGAAGCGGTTTGCGAAGTAGAGGAATAAATTCCCTCTGGATAATTTAAGATATTTTCCCAATCCTCTAAGATAGGAACTTCCTGTGCCTCTAATTGGATTTGTAAATCCTGATCATCGGTTACTAACTTCTTTAAACGAGAAATACCCTCACAACCACCTAATATCAAAAATATACTTAAATTTGCAATAATCGAAGCATACAGAAATAACTTTTTCATATAAGCCCTCCTCGTATAAATAAACTACGTATAAATTGACGGGCGTCTTAAAAAGTGATTTCTTGATATACAAAAAATGTTTGTTCAGGCTCAACCATACCTATGAATATGCGCATATCAGATTGGTGAAGGTATCTTATTGACATATAATTCAATTCGACTAGCTCCTGTATATCTATAGATGTCAATTCCACATCCATAAATTCAATGTCAATCAGTTTGTGGGGTACTGCTTCGCTTGAAGCGATCAAAATACAGCGGTGCTGAATTGGAGCACTTTGCTTCGGTGTTAATTTAATACGTTCTGGTAATGTTTTAGTTATCATTTTATATCCTCCCAAGTTGATATAGAAAGTGATTGAAACTGGCATATTCACTTTCTATATCGAAATTCGTATGTTTTCCTCAATTCAAAGTAGTGAAAAATTAATTATTTTATATTGTTTTAGTCGCAGCAAATCAATAATGAAAAGGAAGTAATAGTCCGCCTAAATTTTCTATTATAAGATTTGATTGAAATAAAGAAGTTTCTTCATTTGACATAGTGGCTCTTGTATACTCATTCTCTTCGCTACCCTTTGTATAATTTGGATTAATATATAAAGTAAGAGTACGCATAATTTTATTGTTTCTATGAGCTACATAATACTGAATATATCGAAAACCAAATAAATCCTCTCCATCTGCGTATCTTGAAACGATCGTTCGGTGCTCGTCCCAAAACTCCATACTCCTTCACCTCACTTATTGGACAATTTCTGTCTGACATGGTCCTCAATTGTTCAGCAACTTTGATTTCCGAACTATATATAAACCTCAATTTCATCATCAATAGTGGATTTTGAATAATCTATCTTATTTCCATCTTCCACTCCAGCCGCATAAGCAACGATTTCTTCGATTTTCGGCATTTTGTAGCTGAGTGTTCCATCAAAGGATTTAGAAAGTTCATTGTAGCTATCTTCAACAACTTTAGGTGTTAGGAGAATTAATCCGTATTCTTCTTGCAATGCTGTTCGTTGAGAATCTAATTTTTGTTGGAGCCCATCTAAGAATCCTCGTAAGTAGGAACCTTTAAGTTGCATTGTATAGGACTTTTCACGAATAAAATTGTTTACTAAATAAAATTCATCAATGAAGCGTTTTACATAATGGTCCATTGCATCATTTGCTAATACATAGATTTCTTTGGCTATTTTCACATCATGATCTAAGCCAAAGAACATAATTGTTCGCTTCACCCTGCCGTTATTGCGTTTGTTGTTATAATAAAATTTAACTCTGAAGTTATCCGATACAATTGAAGCTAATCGTTTTTCATACCAATACAATGTTTTGTAAGCAGTCGTTTGACCTTCCACAATCTTTACATCCTCTTTATCTTCAATGTCTGATGTTTCAATGTTATATTTCATCATCATTTTTTGCGCTAATACAAAGGCTGCCTGTGCTTCATCTTCATTTGCGTTGTCCTCTGCTGTTGCTAACAGACCCTTGATTTTTCTAATAATCGCATCTAACTTTTCCTCTTTCATAAAGTAATCCCACCTCCGTATTGCTCAACAGAATGTATACTGAACATTTTTCTTAATTATTCATTCATCTGTTTAGCTAAATCAAACCAGCTAAACATACTTCTAATATCTTTTTCGCAAACTCTTAATTCACCGTACTCGCCATTTTTTAATCGACATCTCATAACAATTTCATCAGTTTGATAACCCATAGTAAAACTCATAAGATTTAATTTCATAGGCTGAGGATTTAGAGCATTGCCTTTAATTTTTTCATAAAATCGCTTATTAGGCATTTATCTCACCTTCCTGTACAACATGTTTGATTGATCAATAATACTCCCCGTTGATTAATGGAAGCTGAAGTTTTTCAAGAAATCATAAGTCTCCTTTACAGTGTGAAATAACTCATGTATCTCAGCACTTTTCACCTCAAACCAATTTTCGCAGCGCTCAATTGTAAAGCAACCAATGTTGAATGTAGAGCCAACACTCTGAGAATCGATTTGTTGAAAAAGTGGATCAGATGTTTCCCCCAGCAAATGAGGAGAGTAAATTGAAATATTATTAATCATAAATATCATCCTTTCGAGTTTCTTCCTATTAAAAAGAGAAGAAACTCAAGTTAAGTTTCTGTAACATAAATAATTAATGTTATGAAAACATTATATAATTATGTATTAGGAGATGCAAGTGTTAAATCGTAATTTTCTTTTCTTTCATCTGAATCCGGCATCGATCGATAATTGTGAAACGCAACTAGAAATGTGTTGGGGATATCGTTTTATTAATTAAAAAATCGGAATTTATTTTCGATATTTAAACTCCTTTATAAAATATTATGTATTTATTTTTAAAGCTTTTACTTTTATTGAATTATAGTTATATATTTATATTTACTAAAAATAAAATTATGTATAAAAACTAATATAGAAATATTATAAATAAATGTAGTATTTTTTTATTTTCTTTCTGTATACATTAAACGTATGTCTTTTACATTTCTTATATGGAATAAAGAATCTGTTAAACACTCTCGAATATTTTTATATTTTCAGTTCATTTGTGCAATGGATGTTTCATTTATCTCTCCTCCTAATTTTAAACATAAAAAAAAGCACTCTCTCAAGAATGCTTTATAAGTCAGGTTATATTGTTGTCTTGTAAAACTTTATATCTTTATCGAAATATTACAATTTTTCAAACTATAAAAATTCGATTTTAGTGTCTATTCCTATCAATTTTTAACAATAAAGAAATTTTATTTATAATAATACAATTAATTAATTGATAAACTCACCATCGTTATAATATTTGAGTTTTTGGCATAGCTTATATCTGTTACAGAAGTACTACCAGCTTCTAACGATTGAACTCTTAACATTGTACTTGAGGCAGAGTAGATATATCCAAGTCCAGGTGTCCAGTGATAATCATAATCATATTTTGCACCAGGTTTCCAAGTAGAAAACCATTTATCAAACTTTACTGCAATCGGTCTATTATTATCTATTTCAGTCTTATATGAGTAAAAATTATTAAAACTACTTGTTGTAGCTGAATATCCTCTTGCAATCGCTTCATTTTCTAGACCTGAACGCACACCATTTACACTCATACCATAGAAAGCGCCACCACGATTAGCATACATGCTATTAATAAATGCCCCTTTAGTTGTATAACCACTGTTCCAAACTTGTAATTTAGATTTTAATTTCTTATCATGCCAGTACTGTAATATTACTGCCATAGTAGTTGGACCACATGCAGAACTTTGGTAACCTGATTTAACATCTGGATCATATTGAGAAAATATAGGAGATGACAATAATGCCGAACCGTATCCATCACCCGTAGAAGCTAATGTATTCATCAATGGAAAGCTTAAATCTTGTTTAATTTCATTTGTCGAGAGATCTTCATCTTCCGATTTAATATACTCTATAATTTGATTTGTATCATCAGCACTAACTATACTAAAACCACCAAAATAGTAATAATTTTCATCCCCTAATTCAAAGACATCTCCATTACCTTCTCCACCTAAAAGAACGGTTGAATCTTCTTGTGAATTGGAAATAATAGCGAAATATTCTTGACCACTTAAACTTTCTATACCATAATACTTCGCAAAGTTTGTTCCATTAATATCAAAGACTTCTCTTTCCGACGTAATATTGAAGTCTGAAGCTTCTAAAGAATATCCAACTTTCATATAATCATTCAATACAATATTCGATTCAGACGAAACTACTGACTGATTTTGTTCTTCAACATAGGTATTCTCATTTTCTTCAGCATTTACAGTAGATACTGTTAACATTGAAAATAATAGTACAACCAAAAATATTCCCATAAATCTCTTCGAATTATTAAACACTTTAACCCCTCCGTCTTATAGTTTTTTTAAACCTTAACTAAAATCGAATTTAAATAGTTATATCCTTAATGTTACTTCTTTTCCAGTTAAAAGTAAAATAGGTATTTACTATATTTATGTTCTCTTCTTCGTTTGTCATTAAATTACACTCCCTCTATTTACGAATCTCACATAGTAGAAAATTAATGGAGATACAAAAAAGAGCCTGTTAAACAGACTCTAGAGTACCTTTTTTAATTTCAATTCATCATTACTTATATTTCTAGTAATCTACAAAACATCCACAACCGCCAATGTCCCACATGTCGCACTGAACAGGTAGTTTTTCTAATTGATTTAAAGTCATTGTCTTAATGTAAGAATACGGCTTGTTTATTGGATTACCTTTACTATCATTGCCAACTCCGACTGGATGATAGGTAATCAGCGGATTCTAATATATTTTTTATTTTGAAAGGTTTTATCCCGGTTGACAGATACTTATATACGTCCTCGAATAAGTAAGAACAAGCGATACTTTTAGGAAAGGCAGGAGCTGGCATATTGGCCGTTACACTCGGTGTGGATACCTTCTCTAATTCACACTCTGAACATGTGCGTGCACCTACCTCTTTGCCGTTTTCATTAACTATAAGAAACGTAATATCAATATTCACATTCCACTTAGTTGATGAAAACCTGTCTTGATTTCTGCGTCTGTAGCAAATGCTCCTTTATTCATATTCCACTTAGTTGATGAAAAACCTAGCAATACATCGATTAAGGTGCTTCCGTCCTCATAATTCACATTCCACTTAGTTGATGAAAAACTTGATTTGTTTAGCTATTGCTCTTACCATTTTTACATTCACATTCCACTTAGTTGATGAAAAACTAACCTCTGCTTTAACGTCATGTGTCGCCATACTCTATTCACATTCCACTTAGTTGATGAAAAAACTGAGATACAAGGGCGTACACTAGTCAACCTAATTTAATTCACATTCCACATAGTTAATGAAAAACCGTCAACTTTCGTAATTTACTAGAGTATGTAATCAATTCACATTCCACTTAGTTGATGAAAAACCAGAGCAACAGCTACAAAAGACCCTGCTAGAATGATATTCACATTCCACTTAGTTGATGAAAAACGCGCTGAGTTTGCGACATTCTTATCTCGCATGTTTGAATTCACATTCCACATAGTTGATGAAAAACTTGTTTTACGCAGTATAAGCCAACGCAGCAATATCCATTCACATTCCACTTAGTTGGTGAAAAACATAATCTGCTAAAATACCGATGATTTCAGTCGCTTTATTCACATTCCACTTAGTTGATGAAAAACATTATCTTCCCTTTCGGCATCCACAATCTCATATAATTCACATTCCACTTAGTTGATGAAAAACGCTTACGCTTCATGCGAAAAGTTCATTCTGCAACGTGAATTCACATTCCACTTAGTTGATGAAAAACAAAGTATCCAGCGGATCTAAAGTTCCGTTTTATAACATTCACATTCCACCTAGTTGATGAAAAACTTATATATAGAATTTCTATTTCTGCTGATCCTTCGTAATTCACATTCCACTTAGTTGATGAAAAACTTCGAAAAAATTAAAACTGACGGTACAAATGTTTATATATTCACATTCCACTTAGTTGATGAAAAACGTAACAGAAAATAATAAGCCTATGTATATTAATAATAATTCACATTCCACTTAGTTGATGAAAAACATACAGCTGCAGATTTTGAAGCACAGATAGCCAAAGTATTCACATTCCACTTAGTTGATGAAAAACGATAAATGAATTTTATGCTTGCATTTCCGTTTTTTGATTCACATTCCACTTAGTTGATGAAAAACCCACCCTAAAGGCATTTAAAAAAACCTTTATTACCAAGGGTTCAGAGTGTCTTATTTATTATATCATTTATCATTTTTGCAGTACATCGCTAATGGTCATTTTCAAATCATTATAAAAACAATTACAAACTGTGGTATATAAGGCTTTTATCAAATTTTATATAAAAACAGATTCACTGCAATTTATAAAAACATACTTTCAAAATCTTTCTCAATGCCGTAAATTACCTTTTTAATGTGCTTAGGATTTGCAATTCGATAGACATAAATAGAATCAACAGCTGGGTTTGCTTTTGTTGCAATTTCAGCCATGCATTTCTTTAATAATCCTTCTGTAATTTCACCTTCAAACAATGAATTTTGCGTCCAAGTTAAATATTTCTTTAATACTTTATGCACTTGGCGACACGCTTCGCACCCAAATCATACGCAACTAATACAACATCCTACCACCATGCCTTTAAAGCTGTATAATCTTCATCTCCAATTAAATGCTTGATGAACTTACAACACTCTAAACAAATTAAAAATCGATATATCTTCACTTTGCATTCCACTCTGTTAATGAAAAACAACGTCGCACAGCGCACTTTGCGAAGGGCATTTAAATTCAAATTCCACTTAGTTGATGAAAAACGATTAAGCTTGCCAATACCAAAAACTGTAGCTCGTTCATTCACATTCCACTTAGTTGATGAAAAACCGACTCTACCTGAATTATCAATGGATGATATGTGGTAATTTACATTCCACTTAGTTGATGAAAAACAAAGTATCCAGCGGATCTAAAGTTCCGTTTTATAACATTCACATTCCACCTAGTTGATGAAAAACTTGCATGTTCTATCCATTCGATTGCTGTGTAATCCATATTCAAATTCCACTTAGTTGATGAAAAACCCCAAGCGTCTGCTAGTAGTTGCTCTGCAGTCTTTTATTCACATTCCACTTAGTTGATGAAAAACTTAAATCACAATACACGATATTTTGCTCTGTTGGCATAATTCACATTCCACTTAGTTGATGAAAAACCAGGGCACATCAAACTACGAATCTAGTACAAATACATTCACATTCCACTTAGCTGATGAAAAACGCCAACAGCAAAAAAAGCTACAACAATCATGATGCCATTCACATTCCACTTAGTTGATGAAAAACGGGTAACTCCCAATTGATTTTTAGAGCTCTTTCATCATTCAAATTCCACTTAGTTAATGGAAAACAAAATTTCATGTCCAAGTTTGGATTTTCCTTTGGTTCATTCAAATTCCACTTAGTTGGTGAAAAACATAATCTGCTAAAATACCGATGATTTCAGTCGCTTTATTCACATTCCACTTAGTTGATGAAAAACGGAATACCTTTCCTGTTTCTTTCGCTTTTTCTAGCAAATTCACATTCCACTTAGTTGATGAAAAATCCACCCTAAAGGCATTTTAAAAAACCTTTATTACCAAGGGTTCAGAGTGTCTTATTTATTATATCATTTATCATTTTTGCAGTACATCATCCCCCTTATCAGAAATTAGCACCTTCAGCTATTTCATAAATAAGACCCTTTTCTTTTGTATATCGAAAAGCAATTATCGGATAGTTTATAAATTTATCAATTGCAATAACATCATATTGAAATTCCTTTTCAGCCATTTTAAACACCCATTTTGGAATAGATATTGTATAATCTTGGAACTGATTAAGAAGCGTTATTCGTTGTTGTAAACTAGGCTTCTCTTTCAACCTCTCCTGTATTTTTTGTATTTCCTCTTCCTTTTCTTGATATACCGCAAAAGGAATAATCGTTTGATTTTCAATATCACGTAATGTTGGCTTTTCTTTTGCTTCATATGGTAAAACATTTTCAAGATGTGTTAACGTTACGTCAAGTTCCCTTAAATAGCTGCAATTATCACCAAGTGCTTCTCTACTATAAATTTGATTAATAATATCCATCTTTGTTTTTTCTTTTAGAAGTTGATTGTTATATTGCAGTAACACTTCTTTTGATTTTTGATAAACCGTATAATCTACAACTGATCTCTTATCATTCTCAGATACCCCAGATGGCAATTCATAACCAGTAAATACATAGACATTCGGTGTTGTATCTTTATAGTCTCGTCCACGATACACACGCCCCATTCGTTGGAACAGCCCTGTCGCTTCCGATAATTCCGTAAATAAAATATCAAAATCAATGTCTACACTTGCTTCTACTAATTGAGTAGTAATCCAAATGCCTGTCTCATCACAATCCCTTTTACCTAATTTCTTGATAGACTTCTCTTTTTCGTATCTATCATTCTTAATAAATCGGCTATGCAGTAAATTCACTTCACAATCCGCATCAATAAATGCATCATATAATTCTTGTGCCTTCTTAACTGTATTGACGATAATTAGCACTTTTTGATTTAGCGAATGTGCAGCTACTTCTTCCACTGTTAGATCTCGTTCTATAATTTGTATAACATGACGATTCATCACTTTTCCATATTCATTCAACTTTAAAAATGGATTATCTGGTTGCTTAAAAGGGATATTTAATTTATGCATCGCTTCAATAAACAATGGAGGTAAAGTTGCAGTCATAATTAAAAATTTACCACCCATATCCGTAATATACTTTAACCCCATTAAAATGAAAGCAACTAAACGAGGGCTATACATTTGTATTTCATCAATAATGAACTTGCTGTATGAAAAAATGGCTAACTTCAATTCAAATCCTGGATATAATCCGACAAAGTCAATCACTTGGTCCAGTGTTGTGATGGTTAACGGTTGTGCCAATTGTTTCGTATGATTTATTGCAAATAAATCTAAATCTTGATCACCTGCTCGTTTTGCATATTCCGAGCGCATATCGCTATGCAGTAACCCTACTTGCTCATATCCCAAATCCTTATGAATTCGATCATATATCGCATTTATCGAAACCTTTAATGGCAGTGTGAAAATACCTTTATCTTGTCCTAGCCAGTAAAGAGCCCCTTCTGTTTTTCCTATACCCGTTGACGCAATGACCACATGATTATCATTTTGATGTTGGGATAAATACTCTTGCAACTCGTTTTTTCTATAGCCCAATGATTTAAAATACTTATCCAATGTACCGAATACGTCCCCTGGAGCAATTTCTACATCAAGATGACCACTTGCAGCAAAATCCAATTTATTTAACAACCCTTTGATACGAACGAAATGATATAAATTTTCACGCACTCGTAAAAATTCTTTATCAGTGAACTTCCCAAAATTATGTCTAGGTATTTCATTTACATTAAATCCTTCGGCCGCTAATGCCGAAACATAGTTTATCAAATCATGTTCAATTACTTTTTTACAATCTTCTAATCTCTCTTCACTTCTTTCATGATGATAGTATACGGCTAACATCAAAATATGAACTTGTTCTTTACCATATCGTTTTAACAATTCTTTCAACGGTATATATGCACAACTTAAATAGGCATGAGGTACTTCTTCTATACCTTCTAATAAATCCAATTGTTTATTCTCTATTTTTCGTACCTTATTTTGAAATTTGGTATTCGCTTTCCCAACATCATGATATTCGGCCGCTTCTGCTAAAAGTGCCCAATCTTCTTTACTTAATGCCTGCGGATATATTTCTTGAAGTTTACTATGTCTGTCTAATAACTTGTCAGTATGCTCTCTAATGGTCTCCGTTACACTTTTATCTGCCCCTGATTTAGCCAACAGTTCCGTAAACATTTCTTTCATCTCCTTAAAAAAAGAATGGGATAACTCCCATTCTTAAGCTAAAAACAATACATAACCATCTGCGTCAAAATAAATGTCATTCCATGCATATAGCTGGTTCGTGTCCGATGCAGGCACATGAAAAACATTCACCTTTTGCCATTGTCGAATTTTCTTCCCCTTAGAAATTTCCAGTTGCTCATACACTTTATTCAAGCGATAAGTAGTACCTAGTTTTTTATAAATTTTCTCATCATTAGTCAAGTGCTGAGGTAAATAAATATCATATAAAACTCCAACGTCAGAATCTGTAAATTCCCCTACAATCTCTACTTCCTTCACTACATTAATTTGTAATAAGTCCTCACGTCGACCAAGTGATAGATATTCTACTGGCGATTTCAATGCATCAACAATAATCGGTATATAACTTTCGTCCTCTGGAACTATATGCAATACAAGTTCTACAT
The DNA here is from genome assembly GCF_050277945.1 of Lysinibacillus sp. NPDC097214. Lineage (NCBI taxonomy): Bacteria > Bacillati > Bacillota > Bacilli > Caryophanales > Bacillaceae > Lysinibacillus > Lysinibacillus sp. NPDC097214. The sequence continues at coordinate 37,394 of NZ_JBNNSS010000016.1, read as the reverse complement.
CTACTAACAATTCTGTTGTCGAAACACCCCTAATAATACCTTGTGCTTTACCCTCTGTCAGTTCTACTTTCAGCTGATGTCGATCTTCCTCAAAGGTACTCCCAGCAAACTCATAGCGTGTCCATAAATCATTGACTTTCGAGTGGCATTTGCCTTGAATACTCACTTGCATGGGTACGTAGCTTGTAAAACCACATGCTGCATGTACCATACCAATCACCGTTGAATATGGTGGCAGCGGATAGGATTCCTTCAATTGAAAACTTGTCGGCTTACGATAATTCACCAAATTTTGATAGGCCTCAATACGAATTCCTTTCATATCCTCACCCTCTTATTGATAGTAGTTTATAACTGCCGCTTCAAGTTCTTTGAAAAATTCAGCCATTGACTTAGCTTGAAGTACTTGCTCAATTTCTTCATCATTTGCTAAAAGGCCTTTTACTAAACCGACGTGTGTTTCTTTCTGTACATGTTCATCAAGCGCTAATACACTTTCGATTGTAGCCACAGCAAGTTTATTTTCTTTTAATTTTAAACGATTTTCAAAAAATGGATTTTTATAATCATAGACACCACCGATAGCAAATATCGGTGATAAATTTTCACGACGACCTTTAATGTCACGATATAAAAACTTTAATGATTGCAGTAATGCCGTTACACGTTCAGCACGCTCAGCCAATGGAATTTCAATATTATCATTCGCATCTATGCCCACTTTGTCTAAGTCAATTGTTACTGTGTAAGCATAGAAGGACTTATGAATTTCACTTTGTGCAATATTTCCACCTTTTAGATTGTCATCATTTGTCGCAGCTTTATAACGATCAAATAACCCTTTATTCGTTAAAAATTCAAGATCTGTATTATAGCTTTCAAGAGCTACTGCATTTGATAGTCTTACCACAGCTGCACGTGTTTTAGTAGGCTTGACCGTTTTCATATAACCAAATAAATCAATTTCAGCATAGTCTGCAATTGTTGCTTCAGGATGGAATTGTATTACACTGCGGTCTACTCCTAATGGAGTATTATTAACCTCCATTTGATCGACGATGTTGTAGCGAAGCGCTTGACGAGAAAGGTATGTATACATTTCATGGTCTCCACGTGAAATCTTTTTGAGCGAAGTTACGTTACCTACACCCTCACCATAGTTCGCGCTCTCTGCTTCAAAAATGATACTTAATGTTAAGCCTTTTTTATTCATTTGTTGTATCCTCCTTCTCATCTTCTGATTTTTCGTAACCGTTTAGACCTATCAAAAATGCATAACCAATTGTTTGGAATTTTTCAATGTCATTTAATGCTTGAATAAAGAATGTTGGTATTGCTAGTTTTTCATTCTTTTTATAGCTATACGCTTGGAAAATCGTATCCATAAATTTATTAGGATTTTTTACTTTCAGCGCATTTAATAGTCGATATGAAATTGCATTTAGCTTTGCTTCCTGCCCTCGATACGCCTGCTTTAGGTAATAACCACTAATACGAATTTTACGTAACTCTTCCTGTGTCATAAAATGCGCCCTCCCTTTAAATCTATTGTTTGAAATATTCAGTATTTTATAGATAGAAGCCATTCCTTTAAAATCGTCATCAATAACTAGACGCATTAATCGGTATAGTAAATCTGCAAAACCTTGTCCATTGTAAAAGCGTTGTAGCACTTCTTGATAAAGACTTAAATACTCGTCATTTTCCTTAGCAAATTTCCCTACTAAGAACTGAAAATCTTTCCGACTATCATACATTTGTTGTGCCTTTTCACGTGATAACATATTAAATGTATACGGTCTCGACTCTGAATTCCGGTCAAATTTAACAATTTGAATATTATCAATTTCTAATAACTTTTGGTTTTCTGCCTGTTGTCCCATTAAATCTAGAAGTTGATAATAAGCCATTGATTCTAAATCGTCTCTTGATAAGTCCACTTTTCCTGCCTTTAATGATATAGAATTGATTGAAATTAAATCGTCTACAGAACGGTTGTTATTTATAAACAATCCAGCCCCTCTTACCAAAGTAAATCCTAGTGGTATACAACTATACACAATATTACAGATTGGACAGATAAAGATGTCTCGTTGGTGATCCCAATAATGTGAGGATTTTCTCGCAGCATCTACTCCAACTTTCTGTACCCACGTTAAATCAAACGCTTCTGTGGCCGACTTCTTTTTAGTTGTCGACTTCATCTTATTATCACAACAAGCACAAGATAATTTATTTTTGGCATATTTCTTTTCATCTTTTTTCGTTTCTAAATAGTTCTCAGCTGCCTGAATAAAGTGATTTTCATATTCTACGTACAAATCTTTTTTACTAGCATCTCTATTTAGCAGCGATACATTTGACCAGAAACCTTGAATTACTTGGTAACTGAGAATACGTGGTACAATATAGCGTTTAGCTTGCTTATGTTCTAAAAATGATAGACACTCTAATAATTCTCGTGCCATTTCAGTGACTTGTAGTTGCACATCTGCGACCGTTTCTTTTTTCTTCTTATTTACTTTCTTAAATGCCTTTGCTGAAGCTTCAAAATCATAGGGAATTTCCGTTAGAAAGGGATATACATTTTTATAACTATTTGAAGTGAGCCATCTTTTCATGTTGTCTATAAGTGTATTAAATCGTTCTAGCTCCTTTTCTTCGGTTATCCCCTCTATACATTTTTTAACAAACTGTTTACTGTTGGTATTTACCATTTTATAATAACTAGTTTCAGAACCATAAAGGTCAACAAGCGATGCAAAATAGTGCTCTTCAAAGTTGCTCAAGTTACTTTTAGCAAATGTAATGGTTTGTCCGTTTTTTTTGTACGGTAGCTTTACAGAGTCAAATACTCTGCAAAGTCCCAATATTCCACTATTGTAAAGCACGTCGTCTAACTGCAATTCAATCATATCTCTCACCTCCTATTCATTGATCATTTCGATATGTCCAAAAAATAAAGCTCTTCTGAATCCCAATCCAGCCTGTGTAAGAATAGATAAATCTTCTGGATGCCCCTCTAATATAAAGTTACCTTCATAGGCATTCATATATAAAATTCCCTTATCATTTAAGTTTGAGAACTTATCGTGCTTTAATTGCACAACTTTTTTACGCATTGCAATCGGTGTAAAAGTTATCGGTTTATATAATGATCGGCCCATGATGGATTTCATGCATTCGTTTGCAGCATAATTTAATTCTGTTACATATGATGGATCATCTATCTCAAGATATTTTCCTAAAGAATTTTTTACGATAATCGGTGAATTAGTTTTCATTAGGGCTCTATTTGACTTTGGTAGCTTTTGTGGAAGTATTTGAATTTTTTCTAAAGTTAGTTTGTAAGATTGATATTTAAAACATTGTTGTTGAACAAAACCGTTATAAAGATAAAGCATGAATTCTGCATCTGGAGAGGAAATTGTAAGACGTACATCCCCTTGAATTGAGAATTCTCCGTCTTCTAAAATATACTTATTCAAATAAATAGCTCCAGTAAATGGACGCATCATTTTATTGGCTTGGTTCTCCGAATATTGATACATCTTTTTCTGCATTTCAGGATTTGAATTTGATAAGGCTGATTTTACAACACTCGCAAACAAAAACTGATGATGTCTCGGCAATTTTTTTGTCTTGAAAACTACCAACAGTTCCATTTTTACCACCCCTTTCCTTTGTTTAATTCCACTATACTTTATATACCAAGATTTTACAATTTTAATTTATTAATTACATAATATTAAGTATGGCTTGAAAATCTAACTCTTATTTATTCAATCATTATTTATGTTATATTTATAAGGTCTTAACAATGTGGAATGTAAATTACTTTATATTAGTACATTTAATTAACTACGTGGAAACAAAATAAAATGGGATATCCGCTCGTATCGTATAAGTGTTTTACTTGGCTACTATTACTACCTATATTGTACTGATCCGATTAGACTCATAATGTCCATCAAAAGGAAAAGTATCAGAAAATTAAATCCTTTCTACAATTCAACTAATCTCACTATCTTTCACACGGTCGATTTGCTTTTATCATGATTATTTTTTTTGGAAGGTAATACTATTACAACAAAAACTAACGATTATCCCCGCTACCTTACATCCAATCGACCATAAAACTTCCTAAAATGAAATAAAGCATAAACCTTCCGAATGGAAAATTTATGCTTTGTGTCACACGTTCGTTCTTCTATTTGCATTGCTATGACCTTGACAGGGTGATCACCTATGTTTACATCTACTGGTAGAACCTCTTTACAGGTAACTCACATATCACCGACAATAATATGGTCACCGTGGTTAACTCTATAGATAAGGACTGCATCTGGGTCTTTCATTTCGGGTTGCATGTAATAGTCGCACTTAGTTCTTTATTATTTATAAAATTCATAAAGGACCCCCGTTGAACGTGTAGAGTATGGATACCAGGTTACTTTTGAGAAGGTTACATGGTGTCTAAACAGTTTAAGTACCTTATAATAATCACCTAACGTTTTGATACGAAACGGTTTACCATTGACGTACTTTTGCATAAGTCTCTTAGGTATTTCAAAATCAGCCTGAGCGTCCTCTGTTACCATAATCTCTGAGAAATACACGTTGTAATCTCCAAGAGGAACATTACAAATCTCTTTAAACCCTGATTCTGAGAGTTCTCCATTTTTAATAGCTCTTTGGATGGCATCATAAGTGAATTGTCGGGTATATGGCTCAAATTCAGACCAATTTGTAATTTTAAAATTATCCACTTCATTGTGATAATGTAGAAAAACTCCACACAATGGATCTATACCAAAAGCAAAAAATTTGTTCTCATATTCATATGTTTTTTTCATAACTACACTCTCCGTAGAATAATTTATATTTGCATACTTAATTATTCTTAGTTCCTTTTACCATTAATATATCTTTCTAATAGACTTGGAAGATGTAATGTATCTTCTAAATCAACTAATCGACTGTTCATGGCATCTTCCAGTTCATCTTCTGTTAGTCCTGCTGTAAGCAGGGCATTTCGAACATATATCTGTAAATCATCAGGCAATAATACGACAAATTCCTTGTAAAATAAGCTGTAATTTTTCATAAGTTATCCCTCTATTTCGCGGTATTTAGAGTAGCCGTTTTTAACGAAAACTCATTTAATTATCTGCATTTGAATTTGTTGAGCTACAAATGAAGGGAATAACTCGTATTCAATAGATAAGGCTTCAACAGGAATTTCTTGCGATGCAGCTTCCTGGTAATACCCGTACGAATCCATCCAACCTACAATCTGTAAATCAATAACTAATTCTTGCTCATCCTTCTCGCGGCCTATGATACTATGCCACTGCACAGTATCGGAGCACATACAGGCTTGATTATTAATCATGACATTATGAATCTTGAGATCACGAATAAAACAAGTCGTTGGTATTTGAAGTCTTGCTTCAAGCTGCATATAATTCATCCTCTCGTAAGCTATTAATATAGCTATGAATCGCTTTCGATTTAGAAGGACGAATCTTTTGGAATACTTTTAGGATTTGTGAAGCAATAGCTTTCCCTAATCGTAGAGGTACACCATTAGCCAGCTGTTGTTGCATAGCACCTAACTTTCCAACGAATCGAAATGAATCAGGAAGGTCAAACAAGCGTGCTATCTCTCTAATACTCAAAATTCGATTCTCTGTAGGGTGTAAAATATTCGATTTACGTACATTGGGTAACGTAATTGAAGGTAAATCCCATGAGAGTCGTCGGAGAATATTAGAATGAGTCAATCCTTTTCGCATTTTGCCACGTAAATGGTTAGGCAACGCTTCCCAATTACCACCTGCAGGTATATAAGCAAACCGCTCCTTAGTTTCTGGTCTAGGAACACTCACGTCCTGTTGATTAACGATAGCTTCATGAATACCTTGGAAAGCATCAGCTACAGTGTTGTATTCATCTGGTGAATGAGTTGCATCCGGCAGTTCAATACGTCCTATACGTGAGCCTATTAAAATGCAGCGTTTACGACTTTGCGCGGATCCGTAGTCAACAGAATTCAATACACCTGTTGTAATTTCAAAATCCTTCAATGCTTCATAAATTTCCTCTGCAAATTGGCCATCCCCGCCTGTTAGTAATTCAGGAACATTTTCTAACACAAAGACTTTGGTAGCCGGATTGCCTTTAATAATCCTTAAATACTCTTTTAGGAGTAAATTATTGGGGTTATCGAGGTAATTCGTTCTTCTATTTGCATTACTATGACCTTGGCACGGAGGACCACCTATAATCACATCTACAGGAGGTACCTCATCACAAGTTAACTCACATATATCACCGACATGAATATGGTCACCGTGGTTAACCCTATAGGTTAATGCCGCGTCTGGGTCCTTTTCTAATGCGAAAACAATACGATAATCCTTAATTGCTGCGAAACCTGCATCAAGTAGTCCAGCTCCGCTAAAAAATGAAGCAACTGTAATAGCTTGGGCTAGGGAATCTGTATTAGCGTCTACACCTGCAGCTGCAAATAACTCGGTTTTATCAAATGAAACCGATGTAGTATTATCATCTGCTGTGGAAGTAACGATAACTTGATCATCCGCTATCGATATATCTAACTTATCTGCATCAGAAAAGAGTTCTAATACATCTTTGCTTCTTATGTCTAGAAGCGGGATGTAATTGTTTCCGGACTTCTTTCTGGAAACTGTGACTTCTCTTTCGCCATCAATTGAAGGTGAGATAATTAATTTTCGTTCGGTACGGTCCAATTGATAGCGAACTTTTGTACCGATCGGAAATAATGAAATGTCACTAAATGTAATTCCTCTTGCAGATGCTTTTATAGTTTTTATTTTCATATAATCTCTCCTTAAACAAAAAATACCCATGAACAATTTGTTCAAAGGTATCTGTTCTTTATTAGCATTAAATTAACTTCTAGAAATAAGAAGGAGCGGCATCATTAGTCCAACAGTAAGGTTCAGAGAACTTGCCTTCTAGAGAATTACTTAATAATGTCATCTAGAAGAAAAATACATCCTCGTTAAAATAAGACATTAAGTCAAATAATTCGCCCCAAGTATTTACTAAGAATTTATACTCTCCTGAATAATGATGAATTAGTTCAGGTTTAAGTGGGCCTTTAAAATCTTTAGAAGTACCAAGTTCAAAATACACTTGATGTTCTCCTCCTATAGAAGTCTCTTTTATTACCGACAAATCCGTTTCCTGAATTGCTTCTATGACACCATGATAAGTAAGACGCTTGTCAAATGGATAAAAATGAGTGAAATTAAGATATTCATCATTTAAATCTCTCGTAATAAACAAGCCGCCTAATTGGTCAATTCCGTAAGTGTAAGACGCTTTAGTTTCTGGATTTACATAAGAAAATTGCATATTCATTCCTCTTTTCAAAGTCATTACATAAAAATCATACCCATTCCAATGTCTAGCAGTATTTACAGGCATTTAACACAAAAATATTATCCATATTAACCCTCCTATTAAGGTGAAAGAACGCAAAAAAGCCTTCGGTCAATATGAAAACAACATACATTAAGTACGTGAATTCAAATTGCCCAAAGGCTTGTACAATACGCTCTCCGTCGTTACTATATAGAGTAGTAAGACCACCAAATAATTAAAACTTAATATAAATACTATACTACATTTAGAGAAACTTGGAAACTCTTAACTTGCATATTCTAAAAGAAGTAACTATAACTAAATTATAACTTTGAAATGAGGGGATAATCATGGATATTGCTATTCGGGAAAATGGCGTATCAATACAGGCGGTAGATACTATACCGACACTTCAAGCAGCAGTGGATCGAGCTGAAAGAGAATCTTTGCCACTCTTCGCTTATTTTAACGATGCGGATGTTGTTACGTGGTACCTTTATACATCAAATAAACTATTAAAGGATCGTTCACGTACTAAAAGGACAATAAAATCTTATGAACGTGAGATTAAACAATTTATTCAATATATCCAACTGTATCAAGATGAGATGGATTTAGATGTAGAATGGCAGGATCAACAGTTCTTGCGTTCCCTATCGCCTCGTCATATACGTAAATACCAGGAGTGGTTAGCAACAAGTAGTCCATATGTTAAAGAGAATGCTGAGAAGGATAAGACAGGATATTCGGTGTCAACCTTAACGAGAAAAACGACGGTACTAAAACAGTTTTTCCGCTTCCTATATCAGAATAAATATATATCAGAACCTTTACATGAAGGTTTAAAGTCAGTAACCGTTAGAAGCGATGATCGTCCGAATCGTGATATGGGTACAGAAGACGTGGTGCGAGTGCTTGATGCTTTTATAAAAACCAAAAACATATTTGCGTTTACGATTGTTCAGCTGTTAGTAGCGACGGGTATCCGTAATGAGGAGCTCTGCACACTTCAAATCCAATCAATAAAGCGTAATATAAACGGTGAAGATTATTTGGAGATAATGGGTAAAGGAAATAAAAGACGCGATGTACCACTAAGGTCATCAGTCAAACAAAGCATTGTTTATTATAGGCAAGCAAGAAATGTCTCACCTATGGAAAGTGCTGCTATAGATAGCCCGTTGATTCCTACGAAGATGGGAACATTCTTTTCGGCATCTTATCTAACTCAAACACTTCATAAGGAAATGGCCAAAATACAACACCTTTTGCCGTTCGATGTTAATCGGATAACCCCTCACGTCTTTCGACATGCATTTGCGATTATATCGCACGAAAATAAAGTGGAGCCGTATGATATTATGAGATCCCTTGGTCATGAGCGACTGGATACAACGATGATTTATCTAGAGAAGATATTTGCCCAGGAACGACATGCTAGTCATCAATGGACTAATAACATTAGTAATTATTTATAGACAATATAAAATAAAAGCAGCTGATGATAGACACTGTTGTAGCTTTTGAATAAACTTCGATTAAAGGAAAGAATCCATTTTGATCAATCTTTTTTCAAAATGGATTCTTTTTATTTATTGTAAAATGCTGGTTTGTGGGATTTTTATGATCAAACCTTATTTCAAAGCAACACCAAGACAAGTAACGGGCCAATCGAAGCTTCCGTGCACGACGATCCACTTGATGCACAATTACCCGCCATATTAAGATTTACTAAAAACGATTCAACACATCCCAGCAAAGCTTACGTTGAATGCATGCGGCAACACATTTGCGTATCACCATTAACATGGAATGTAAGTGCTTCTTCTAAGCTTTTACTTCCCGTGAATCCATTTCCTTTTCTCTACGCAATTTATCCGGTGTTACATCATTTCCTAGTGGATCGAGTACAGTCATTTTTGAAAAAGTTTCGCGAATTTGTCCGCGAATTTCGCGTAAGTAGTCTTTGCGTAATACTTGTTGCTCAATCCGTTCAGCACTTGTCAAACCTTCTTCACGCTGTTTTTTCGCTAATTCATTAATACGCCCTAAGTTATTTATCATCTTATTTCATCTCTATTCTCTTCATTAATTTTGCTTATAATTTATAGCATGAGTCACTTTTAAAGGTTTTGGTGCAAAAATATCTAAACAACAGCAATTGACCTCTAAAACATGGACATTATATTCTGTTCCTACTTTTTTACAATAAACAATAATAAAATGACATATTTCCTGTACTCAACAGAAAATATGTCACTTACCCTTTATATGCTGAGTCTTTTCTTCTCATCACCTACAGTTGTTTTACCACTATGACCATTATATAAAACAACGTCCTCTGGCAATGATAGAATCAAATTTAAACTTTGCATCAGGTCCTGTTCATTTCCACCTTCATATTCAGCGGTTCCAATACTACCTTTAAAGATTGTATCACCAACAAACGCTACATTATCCTGTGCATTATAATACATAACTTGATCCATTGCATGACCGGGTGTATGTGTCATCGTCACTTTAAAATCTGAATTAGCTGACAGTTCGAATATTTCACCTGATTGTACATAATGCACATCATCAACTATGATATGTCTATTGCATAAAGCAGATAAGTTCATTCTCGCATTTTGCGTATATTCCCTTCCGAGTTCGTGCATGTAAACAGGAATATTTAATTCATTTCTAATTTTATCGACTGCACCTATGTGATCAAAATGTCCATGTGTTAATAATATTTTTTCGATATGATAACCGTTGGATTCTATCACATGTAATATTTTTTCTGCTTCTGCACCGGGATCAAATAAAAACCCATGTTTCGTATCCTGATCAATATATAAAAATGCATTTACATAAAATACATCTCTTACTGTTAATTGATGTACAACGCTTCGATTATTAATTACATCCATCAATACCACAGCTCATTCCTGACAAATCATTATTCTGACTATCATCCTGCATTGCTTCTTTTAAGGCCATTTTAAATGTTTCGACATGCTGAGCACCACTCAAAGTCATTTCTCCATTAATCAAGAAGTAAGGTACACCTCGGACTCCCATTACATATGCCTGCTTTTCATCTTTACGTACATCACTTTCAAATTCATCGGAATTCAAGACTTTTTCTACTTCATTTTCATCTAGTCCATTTTTTACAGCAATTTCTTTTAGTACATTTTTATCGCTCAACTCTAAATTATCAGTGAAATAGGCTTTGAATAAATCTTTTGCAATCGTTTTATTTCCCTGTTTTTCTGCATAATGTGTTAAGCGATGAGCATCCATTGTGTTTGTATATCGTGTAGTATAATATTTGAAATCAATACCTTCTCCTTTACCATACTGCTCTATTTGTCTAATTCTTTCTGCCGCCGCACTATTAGATAGACCATATTTTTTTGCGAAACGATCTTCTGTATTGGATACGACTTCGTAACTAGCGTCAGGGTCTAATTCGAAACTTCTCATTTCAATATTTACTTGATCTTTAATTCCTAGCTCATTCATTGCTTTTTCCAATCTCGCTTCTCCAATATAACAGTAGGGACATGCATAATCTGACCATATTTCAATTTTCATTACTAGTTCCTCTTTTCCGATTTTTAGTATTATCTCAAAATTTATAGCTTCGTTTCGATAAAGTTTGCTAACTCATGTATCAGTTGCTCATTGCGTTTATAGTACGTCCACTTTCCGATGCGTCTTGCTTCGACCAGACCTGCACGCTGTAAAGTTGATAAATATTGAGATGTAGTAGACTGATTCATCTCAAGCTTATCTCTAATCAGGCTTACACAGACCCCTATTTCATCCATTTCCTCTATCGCTTGTCGCTTTGTATCAAAATGCGTTGTAGGATCTTTTAACCAGTATAAAATCTTCAGTCTCGCTTCATTAGATAATGCTTTAAATAAATCTACCTGATCAAATTGAATTTTCGTCACGACTTCACCTCACTATCATTTATATACATATCATCATATCACGATATTACGATATGTAAATATATAAGCTCACGATTTTTTGCATGGTGTTATCAAAAAAAAATAGGCTAAAGAAATAATAAATGAGGTAAAAAAATAAAGCATTAACAATTGATCAGAAAGACTTCAGTATTAAAACCATTCAAAAACACCCCTCGATCTCTCGAGAGGTATTTTTGAATTTCCTGCTTGTTGGAGCTATTTTGATAGCAGCTCTTTATGTCGGTTTAAAACAAAGTTGAACTGTTTTGAAAAAGTCGCACCATTTTGAAGAAAGTTTAATCGTTTTAAGCCTATCAAAATCAATAAAATACCGTTATATCAACATTTATATTTAATTTTGATCAAACTTTTTTATAAAAAGTAGTCCCTACAAGTAGAAGAAAACCATCGTTTTAATCAATCTTTATTCAAAACCACGGCTCTTCGTATGCAGTGAAATCAAAAGTTTAGAGAAATTTTTAATCAAACTTTATTCCAAACCAACAAAAACGCCCTCTTTACTTTCCTTAAATAATACTATAACATAGTAAAAGTTAAGTACTCTAATTAGAGTACATTGAATGGAGTATATTTTGAGAAGGGATGTAAAGAATGAAATTTAAACAGTTTACAAAGTTACAAGGCTTTGGTGCGTCTATCTTTATGGGTGTTTTTTATGCGGTCGCAATGCTATTAATCTTCTTACTAGGTTACACAGCATTACCAGGAAATATGGACGAGCTTAAAATTGCGCTTGTGAATGATGACAAGGGCGAAGCAGGAACTCAAATTGCAGATCAACTAGCAGAAAGCTTACCATTTGAAATCACAACGAATATTTCAAATAAAAAAGCGTTAGATAAATTAGGGGACAACAAATATTCGTTAGTGATTCATATTCCAGAAAACTTTTCTGAGAATGCACAATCAGGTAAGTCAGCTCAAATTGATTTCACAGTGAATGAAGCAAGCGCCACAATGGTATCTTCTTCAATGAAATCAGTCGTAACAGAAATTAATAATCAATTAAGTGCAAGCTTCTCAACACAAACAGCGAAAGGCGTTCTTTTAAATATGAACGTACCTGAGGAGCAAGCAGATGCGATTGCAACACAAATTGAACAAGCTTATGTAGGCAACTACGTTATCATGAACGATGTGCCAGACGGAATGCAAAACAACATGTTACCAATGTTCTTAACGATGGCTTGTTACGTAGGGGCAATGATTGCAGCGATGCAGTTAGTACAAGCCTTTAATCAAAGCAAAGGAAAAACATCAAGAGCGAAACTTTTCGGTTATGTACAATTATCAGCCCTTATCATTGCAATTGTTTCATCTATTTTCGCAGTAGGTATTGCGTTCTTAATTGCAGACTTAGATACAGATGCTATTTTCAAAGTTTACGGTCAACAAGTATTGTTATACATGGTAGCGTTTAACTTCTGTGCAATCTTCACATTCTTAATCGGTGAAGCGGGTATGATTTTAAATATTCCAGTATTACTGTCACAAACTATTGCCAACGGTGCAACAATGCCACGTGATATGATGTACAGCTACTTCGATGTAGTAAGCTATATCACACCAATGTATCATTCGGTACAATCTTACTTTGCTGTGATGTTTGGTTCAACTGAACAAGCACCATTCCTATGGGGCTTAGTATTAGTAGGTGTAGTTGCAGTACTGATTAATGCGTTAATCGTTACACTTGTACACAAAAAAGTACCTGTAGAAGCATCTGCAAATGTACCTGTAAATGTACCTGTAAAAATACAACACCAATCTTAAAAGACTAGAATTGAAGGCTTCAATCATCGCAAGAGGTTGAAGCTTTCTTATTTGTTCGGTACAGTAAAGGAGGAGGTGCCTCATGTCAATCCAAATATATATTTTAAGTAAGTTATTAGAAGGGGAAAATTATCCTTATAAGTTGAAAAAGGAATTATCAAAGCCTATTCCATTCGATAAAATGGGCAACTTAACTGAAAGTAAGCTCTATTACCATTTTGAGTCACTGACAAAACAAGGACTAGTCGAACCAGGTGAGATTATTAAGGAAGAAAATCGTCCAGACAAGCAAGTTTTTGCGATCACTGACAAGGGCCGTGAACAGCTGCCGAACAAGATTTATGAGCTATTTGAAAAGGCGAAAAATATTCCGGAAATGGTTGTAGGCATCATGTTTTTACGACATGTAGAAAATGCTCTAGTTATCCCGATTTTAGAGAAAAAGCTAGAATCTTTACAAGGGAAGCAAGAACAATTACAGGCAATTTACAACCAAATCCAATTAGATGATTTAATGAAAGAAAACGTAGATTTTATCCAATCATATTATTCAGAAAACATTGCGAATGAAATTCAATGGTTAGAAAAGCTTATTAGGAAATTGAAGGACATTAAAGAATAACGGCATTTTTCATAATTATATTTATCAATCTAATAAGCGAAGATCAAAGCAAAATACCAACTCTGATGTCAGACATTATATAGTAAAAAAATAAGGGATAGAGGAGCATAATAGGAATTGCTCCATCTATCCTTTTTTGTACTACAAATTACTTCATTTACTACAACAACTTGATTATTTTAATAGGCTGTTTTCTCAACGATTGTTGCTATAAAATAGTGGGTCTTATTCAACAATATGGCCCGATTGTTGAACACAAGTTAAACAACACTATTGAACTATCCTGCCCCGTTAGTTTAAGTACATTTCTTCACGATCTCTAAAAATCTATATAGGTGAGATGTTTTTAATCAAACTTAATTACAAATTATCAAACTTTTTTATAAAGTTACAACTATTATGTTTACTATCAGCTGCTTTTGATATTTTTGTTTGGATATGAAAACTTTAATTTTACTACCTTATTTAAATTAATGTTTGGAATATCTTTTAAATACTTATTGTTCTTTATTTCAATACGCATTTCTTCATGTTTAGAAAATTTCATCCTAACATAGATTAAACTATAACTTAGGAAAACAGATACAAATAGAATGGAAAATGAAATAAGAGAATAGTGTGTGAGGTACCATGAACGTAAGCTTTCATTTAAATATAGTAAATTAAAATAAATCGACATCGATATTAAAAGCAATAGTATTAGAAATGAAGGTATATATAATGAATGTCTTTTATAAAGTGCTCTTTTAAATCTATAGGGCTTTGCTTCAAAATTAGTATTCTCTTTATCCGTTAATTCTTTGGTACAAAGCTTCCTAGAATCTATGTACTTAACTTTTTTGTTTTTAATTTCGAGTATCGGTACAATATGCGTATTTTCCGGGCGTGCGTAAGCAAAAATTAGCCCTTCGTCTTCAGAGGCTGGTGCATCATGTGAAAGGTAATGTTTTCTACCTACCACCTTAGCATCAACGTTTAATCCAGGCACATATTCCTCAATAACCTTCTTAGCTTCAGGAGAATTGATGAATTTTTTATATTTATTCATATTGAAAAATTCACCTACCATTGAATATTTCCTGTTTTCTCCAACCGCTTCCTTGGTTAACTCACCAATGAATTTTCGCATTGTTTTTTCATCCAATACGTCCTGATTATTATTGGCTAAATGAAGGTTAATGGCGAATGTAAGTGCGTAGATACCACAATTGGAACCGTATTGGCTGAATGTAATTGCTTTAACTTGTTTTTTATCCATTTCTCCTAAACCTCCTATTTAATAGCCGTATTTAACTTACGTCCCCGTTAGAGGGAATAAGAAGTATTTAAAAGGTGCAACCAAAAGTTAGTTACACCTTTCAACAACATTACAATTCAATCATTTTCACTTTCCGTTTCCCAACTTGTACAACTACTCTATCAGTCAGTATAGAAAATACAGGGGTCGTCGCAGCAGCTCTTTCTTACAATTGATTTCGTTATACAAAAAGAATGTTAAGCTGTAATAGCCAGCTGCGCAAGGAACTGTTTCAACATTAAGGAATACTCATGTTCAGGTTTAGTCGAGGCAATTAAATCATCTAATAACAGCTGTCTTAAGGTAGCATCATTTGTTAATTCATATTGTCTAATTAAGGGTTCAATCTTGTTAAGGAAATCGTGTCTTTTTTCAAATAGAGCTGGTCTATTTAAATCTAGCTTTTTTATAGTAATTGATGCACTTTGACTGCCTACTGCCGCGACTACCATTGGACCAGCAAATAGAAGTTTTTCTTCTGGTTTGTCGGTATAAGGATTCAATAACGGAAAATTGGGATTGTAATAATTAGTTTTATTTTGATTACATATTGTGCAGCCAATAGTGAGGTTTTCCCATAAAAATGTTTTATCTGGCACTATACTTTTAGGCAAAATGTGTTCTATATCACCATAGTCAATATGCGATATTTTACTCTCACAATAAGCGCATTTGTTATTGGTTTCTTTAAGTAATTCTGTTTTAATTTCTGTGTGTCGATACTTACCTTTTAATGACTCAGGTACTTTTTTAGAAGCATTTAAATAATCCATTAATTCATTGGTCCAATTAGTTTCATTTTTTACTAATACGTTTGGTTTTTTTCGCTTTGTTAAAGTAATCATTAAAAAGTTCCTCCCTGGAGAATACCCAATGCTTGAGGGAGATGATCATTTAAGCCTACAGCAGACAAATCTTCTTTTAATCTTATATAGCTTTCTGCTGTTATTTCATGACCCCTATAGCTCTCCAATATGTCTTTCAAACTATCTTCAACCCAGATAGGCATTGTTACAGGAACTCCTAACACATCTCTTAATATCTCAGTAGCATTAGCAGCTTTGTTTTCAAAATCAAGTAATTCACTTACAACGGAATTATTATCGTTATATTTCAAAACATAAACTGACGAATCCTTAATGGAATTTACCATTAAGGGACTATGAGTTGAAATAATAAATTGTACATTTGGAAATGCTTGTATTAAGCTTGGCATTAACCTTCTTTGCATAGATGCATGAAGATGGTTTTCCGCTTCATCAATCAACACAACGAAAGGTTCCATCTTATTTCCATTGAACATGTATATTTGCCAAGCTAAATCTAATACAGCTCCTATTCCTCCAGATACGGCATCCAATAAAAATTCACCACTGTTTGTTACTAAAACAACTTCCCCCTCCCTAATAGAAATATCCTCAAAGCCTAAAGTAGGAGGTAATAAAATTTTCAAAATTTCTATAAATCCCAAAAATAACTCATATGCTTCCTCATTTTCTACAACATGATCATTTCCTTTTCCAAAAAGAGCCCAACTAATTAGAGTTGATTTCATTTGTACAGTTGGAGTGGTATCCGTATAGTTTCCCATCAACCTATTTATTAATGATGAATTAAAATTATGAAAAGCTTCAGTACGTGTTAAAGGTCTTACTGGTATAGTCGTCACCTGTCTATATGTATAGGCTGTCCTATGTGAAGGTATATTTAAGCCCCTTATAGAAAGACTAGTTGATAAACTTGTACCATAATTCGGAGATTCAACAACATCTGGCACATGAATTTTTGAGTGCTGACCGTCTTCTAGTTCAATGTCTCCTATGTCTAACCAATCAGTATGACTCTTTGGCTGTATGGCTCTTCTTCCACCTAATCGATATTTAAACCCAGCGTTCGAATTTCTTTTAAAAGGGGTAGCTGTCTCACCGACTCCCCACCCAATAAGACGGCTAAACATCCTTAAAATTGTACTTTTCCCGGCACCATTAGCCCCAGTTAATACAGTTAAGTTAGGATGAAATTGAATGTTTACATTTTCAAACTGATTCCAGTCTTCTAGTTTAATGCTTTTTATTATCATAACTGCCACTCCAAACTCCTCTGTCTTTTATAAATCATTATTCCATTATACTTCATAACATCATAAATTTTCCTGTCGCAGCGCTAATCTTTATATCTACATTTTTTACAACGTTTTATATTGTAAATGCAAAATATAAGTGTTATTATAACATTAAATAATTTATAATCAAGGAGAAGGAGGGTGAATCATATGTTAAATGCTATCGGTACAGCGTTAAGTAGTTTTCAACAATATCGCATACAACAAAAATCAAAAGGACTCGGATTGCTTGTATTCTTTTTAATAATTTTATTACTAGCAAAGTGGAACGATTGGTTTCAACCATTAGCAAATATGCTAGGCATTACAACATTTGCATATGAAATTGGACTTATTCAAAGTACTTCTGTCATGACATTTCTTGTAGCTTTTATTTTATTTGTTATTCTAATCGCATTCTTATCTGTGTTATTGTATTTAGGAGCAATTTTGCAATCCATGTTTATAACTGCACCTGTGCCGGTTAGAATCATGTTACTATTGCCTTTTTTAATTATTGGAGTAGCATTAGTATTGTTAGAGCGCATTTTTGGAAAATTTGTTACTAAAAAGGAAATAAAGAGTTCAGATGTAGAGGAATCAAAGGATATTTCTCCGTATTTAACAGAGCAGGAACTCGCTTTATATAAGAAACATGAAGCTAAGGGAGTAATTTATCAATACGGGGCAACTTATTTAGATCAATTTACTAATCGTTCATTATCAAATGAAGAAGCGGCCCGCTTCTTAAATAAAGCATTCGCACATGCTAATTCAACATCTAATATCCTGATTGGCTTTTCTCGCACTTTACAGAGATGGTTTATAATAGGGGCTCAACCATTACCGAGATATGCTAGTTCTTCTGTTAATTTTTCAATGACAGATTTAAGCGTTTTTGGTGAAGCGCTCGATAGATCATTCGATGCTGAGGATAAACTTTATGTACCTGCACAAGGACTCTATATCGAGTGGGATTCAAAAAGTAATTCATTTATTACATTTACGGAACCACAAGATGCCGACCCTAGATACCGCTTATCATTCCGTACTTGCGTCCAACCTATAGATGATTTTGAAGATATTCGTATGGTAATGGATGGTCCATTTGTGTTTATGTTGGAAAATTCGGATAAATTAGTATTAACAACAATCATGCATAAACTTCATGTGTTGGCTTATGCACTACCAGCCTACTATCCTGAAGAGATTGAGAAATACCATTTGGGTGAACGAAATTATGTTACTGCTTCTGCTGCAGTATCAAATTATTCAGCATTGAAGCAGGTATATATAGCCGATGTATTAACCTTTTTAGCTTCACATTTACGCCAACATCCCGATGATTACCGCGCTCAGAATGCATATAAACAAATTCAGAGAACTTACAGCTAGATCGCGCAACTTAGAAGGAGAGAATTGAGTGTTTGAAGAAATTGAACCTTATAAAGAATACCTAACATCTGTGAGGCAGTGGACGGAGTTCATTAAAAAAAAGCCAGAGTTAAATCTCCCCACTGTCTCTGCATTAATTTATCATTTCGGATCGTGGAGTGATGCTAAAGCTCATTTTGGATACGTAAGAACCGTAACCATTCGAGATATAGAATCATTCCCTGAGGAGCAAGTAATAGTGCTCCTAGAGCCTTATAAAGAGCATTTAAGTACAACCCTTATATGGGATTCTTTCGTAAATGAAAATCCAGAATTAAAATTGCCAAACTTTCACGCCCTTATTGAATATTTTGGTTCCTGGAATAGCATGAAGCAAGTGATGAATTTGCCTGTACATCCGTCCAATCGACCTACTGTATTTACAAAAGACGATATTATACAGGTCGTTAAAAAATATGCGCCGCTTTCATTTTCCCCTCGTAAGTGGGAAAAGTTTCGAAAGGAACAAAGTATAAAGCTGCCATCATACCAAACTATTGCTAAGAATTTATCGAAAGACGAACGAGAAGCTCTTCTTCATGAATATAAGAAGAATCAGATTCGATTGCTAGAATAAGACGATTATTTTATATGATTATATTGTGTTTTACAAAAATCCAATAAATAAAGAGCAGATGGCCATAGCTATCTGCTCTTTATTTATTTCAATTCAAGGATCTCTCGAATGTTCCTCTATTACATAGCAAGAGAATAGTAACTAACTATATTGTTCTCTCTAATTCAAATCGATAAGAGGCTGCAGGAGAGATACATGTGAGTATTTCACTGATTATCTCGCCAATTATTAATTACTAAAAATTCATCTACCATTTCTTGTGGTGATGTTATAGGAGCATTTACCTCTCTTGCAATTAATGATAGGAGATCCGCAAAAGAATATTCAAACGTCTCATCCATGCTGTTAATGTAATTCATTACTTTCTGAAGCTCATTTAATCTATCTTCATCTAATCCGTTAATTAAATAATTTCTTATAAAGTCATTTACAATATCATAGTTAAGCATAGCTTGTTCAAGTAACGCTGCACATGCTCTATGAGGGGTACATCTCAAAGCATAAGCGATTGAACCTATTAGATGATCCGTATGTTGAGAGACTCGTAGTGATATTCTATCGCTAGTACCAGGGGCAGTCCTTTTTGTAACAGTAGGATTATCAGAGTTTCCAAAATAAAGAGTGTTGTTAAAACGGATATCGCGCTGAAAACATTTTGATATGTAACTGATAACATCAACACTATTAAGTGCAGAAACTACTAAATGATTAGCAACATCTTTTACTACAATTCCAGTAATAACTGAAAGACGTTCAATGCTAGTTTTCAGGGGGATTGGTAAAGTAGGCTTGTAATCCACTTTGGCGTCTTTTCTTTTCTTCTTCTTCACTTTCATTTCTCTTGATACCTCCATTTTTGCGTTTTAAGGTAGAGACACTTTCATACTGTACATGGGATACTACATGCTATGGGGGAGAAGGAAATTATATGTGTATAAAAAAAGAAAAAATAGGTCACCATTATAGAAAGTGAAAGGTGGCTAATAATTATGATCAACGAAAAGAAAAAAAGATTACTTGAAGAGATAAGAAAAGAAAATGAAAAATATAGTTTCCCCAAGAAAAGAAAGAAAGCTCTGGGAAAAACAAAAAGTAAAACCTAGAAGTGATAGAAAATAAGATACGGTATTAGTAGTCAAAAGAATAAGAAAGCACGGTATGCTTTCATAGCTAAAAGCTATTTCGTGAGTCAGTAATAAAACGACTGCAAAAGTTAGTAAAGAAGCTTCTAGTAGGATGGAATGAGCACCTGAACATTCAGGAATCCCTACTATTTAAAAACAAAAACATTTAAAAAGGGACATAAAAGCAAATCTGCTTATATGTCCCCTTCTATATTTTGTTAATCAAAACTTATTCCACTTCCGCTAAAATCAGTTTTTGCTATAACTAGACGTTTATTAATCCAATTAGCTCATAAGTACGACAATATATATAAAATAAGAATCAAAAATATTATGCGTTCACTAATCTTATCCCCTTTTTATGTAATGATCCGTAGTGATTTTTCCTAGCGTTTTGAAATCTCAACTTTATAAGCATTTGGTATTTCAATCTCTCTATTAGGTCCATAATCTAAATCTGTTATACTATCACTCGATTGACTTACAAAGTAAACCCTATCAAAGTCGTACCCACTACGGTTACTAGCGATAAATAACTTGTCATTGAATTTTAAATTATCAAACATGCCCTCGTTTTTTAAAGCATCGTAGTCAAAGGTTGAATCATACTCCCGAGCATCTAATGTTGTGAAGAAAATTTCATGACAATGATCACACTGAAATCCAATAAGGATATACTCATCTTTTGTTAAGATTTCTTTTGTATCAGATCCATTACTCTCATTAAAAGAATCACAAAGTTCGTATAAACATACTGTTCCCCCACCTTCATACTCCCTAATATTCAAACCTAAGTCGTTAAATGAAACCTAAAATTAGATCTGTTTTGAGACAAACTGATACGCAAAATCGAGAGGATTTAGAGCAAGAACTCATTCTAATGGTGCTAGCAACGATTAAAGAAAAAGATTTTCAGCAGTTACCATCCTTTTTTGAACTAATGGAAAAAAAGAACAATCGGAAGAATTATATTAAATAATAAAAGTTCAAAAAAAGGCTGTTTTTTAAATGACTTACTCCCCTTTATTATGTAAGCAGTCGATCAAATAACGGTTCCCAGTTAGCAGAGAGATTAGCTCAATATAAATAATGGAGGTTATGACAATATGAGTGCAACAGAATACGCAAAACTTCTCACTTCTTACATTCCTGGGAAGATTTATGGTCTTAGGGCTGTCGTTACAATTCCCAGTAAAACGTGGATCGCTTACTTGGTAAAAAATCGAGGAAATGGGTTTCTTGATGCCTACCTCTCACTAGATCGTAATAAAAACGGTAATGTATTCCACTATGAATGCGGTCTTTCTCAACTTGTCGGTTATGCAGATCTTTGGGGAGAGTTATCTAAAAAAGGAGACGGATTATGGCATTGGATGTATGCAGCACCCAATGGACAATCAGATACTAAACAACCATTTGATATGAAACCGGGTTCAGATGTACCAATTGAATTATCTATTAACGCTAACGGCGGGTTGGATTTCATTGTAAATTACAGTGTGAAGAAAACATTTAATGAAGGTTCTTTCAATACTAGCGATGGCATTACTAACGCTCGTATTGTAATTGGAGCATGTGATCAGAACTTTGATTCTACAAGTAATATCCCCAAAAAACCAGGTAATCTCCTTACCGAATGGGGGACATTTACTAACCATATTGTAATGAAGAATATCGCATATCAGACCACACGAGGAGGCGCTTGGAAACTATTTGATCCAACGGGTAAAGTAAATGAAGTTTTCTGGCCAACAGGTTATACTCATCAAACCACTCCGCAACGATTTACTTATGCAACCTCAAACGGTAAATTGATTGCTTCATTAAAGAAAGCTGGTATTAATGCTTAAGTAGATAGGCAGAGTTTATTTCCTGCCTATTTTAAATTTTACCGGGAAATTACAAGTAGAAACTGGGAGTTCAAGTTATTCTGTAGATGGATTGGCAGTTAGATATAATGGAATTTGGCCAGATCCAACAGTTGCCAGAGCAGTATCTTATCCAGGAAAAGGAGCAGCTACTGATACTTTTACAGCAACTTCTGGTACTGATTACTATGCTAAAGCATATGCACAGTATAATATAAATAATATTTATGGCCAGGCAGTAGTAACAGTAAACTAATTTTAAAGCAAACTATTCCGCAGAATATTTCGGAACAGTTTGCTTATTAGTATAACTAAAAATTTATTTCATGGAAATTCTGTACATATCCCAATTTAAAAATATGTAAGCATAAAATACCCTGAAATAAAATAAAGCATAAATTTTCCAAACGGAAAATTTATGCTTTACGTCACTGTTTCTGCAGCCAATTGTGAATTGAT
This sequence comes from Lysinibacillus sp. NPDC097214, assembly GCF_050277945.1. Taxonomy (NCBI): domain Bacteria; kingdom Bacillati; phylum Bacillota; class Bacilli; order Caryophanales; family Bacillaceae; genus Lysinibacillus; species Lysinibacillus sp. NPDC097214. The sequence goes on along the minus strand of NZ_JBNNSS010000016.1, from coordinate 14,731 downwards.
TGAACCGTATGCCACATGTAGTCCATAATCTATACGGTGTTTCATCCCCATCTAGACTCGTCACTTTGCGTCCTTACCATTATTTATTCTTGGATTAAGATTTCAGATAGTTTCTCCCTCTTGAATCCAGTGATTGTCGAAACAATTTCTCCTGCTTCTTTCACAATAGTAAATGGTACACCTGCACCTTTTAATTCTTTAAATTCTTGAAAGTGCTGTGCGTTAGTATCAATATCTCTCTCCTCAAAAGCAATCCCTTTCTCTGTTAAGAATTCCTTTTGTTTAGTGCAAAACCCACAACCTTCACTAGAATATACTATAACTTCCATTAAATTCATCCTCCTAATTTAAGATATAAGTAACAAAGAAACCCAACTATACGACATAACAACCTTTATATAAAATTATTTCTATATAAAAAGCCATACTATAAAACCCTTATATATTGTTAACAATATGACCTTCCGGAAACATCTGTTTGTCTTAAATAAGGTGACACTCGGATTTGAACCGAGGATAAAGGTTTTGCAGACCTTGGCCTTACCACTTGGCTATGCCACCATGTAGGTTATATTAATTAAAGAAGAAAAATTGTTTAAAATAACAACCTTTTAAACTAAAACGATCAAAAAGAATCCCTTTTGATCGTTTTGTTGAAATCAATTGATTTTTTTCTTGTTTTGCTGGTCACTATAGAGGTTTTTCATATCCCAGAACCCAGGAACAGAATCTACATCATACTTTTTTATAGTATTAATTAGTTTAATAAGTAAATCTTGACGTAAATCTTCTCTATAATGTGGATGTGTTTGATATAGGCAATGTTTCAATTTAGGTTCAAAGTAATTTAATACAGTTAATAAAGCTGTATCATCATGTTTCGATTTTTCTACAAGTGCAATCAATTCCTCTGGCATTTACTTTCAATCCCTTCGTAAATCTTTTATAACTTCTGACAACTGATTAATACTTAGTTCCAGATTTGCTATTTTCTTTTCAAATCTAATAAATAGATATACTGTTATTGCAATAGGAAATCCAAAATTTCCGATTATCACAATCCATGCAGAGGGTTCTGTTATCATCGGTAGTCCACCACCTTATTATTATCGTAGACCCTACTTTTCTTTTGATTTTCAATGTAAGTTAACATATTTTTCAAAGCCTTCTTATGAGTTTTAGAGACTGCTTGCTGTGTCTTATTTAATATCAGTCCAATATCTGTATCACTTAATCCTTCTGCATATGCTAAATTAATAATTTCCTTTTGCTTTTTAGTTAGTGATTTTAATGCTTCATACAGTATTGGACTGGTTACATGTTCATCTAGATCATCACTTATAATAGCCTCACCTAAAAGGTCTTCTGCTTGTTCGTCAGCCATTAAATCAAGAAATGTTTCTTCACCTTCACTAGAATTAATTGAGGCATCTAAAGTAGTAGAAAATCTGGATTTTAAAAGTCTCACTCGTTTGTCGTAATTAATAGAATTATATTTAAGTGTTATTGAAATATGAGAAGTAAAACGGATTTTAAAATAAAAATGTTTAAACAATATATCCAATTCTTTCATGTTCTCAGGGGTAGGGTTGGATATTGTTTTCATATAAATTTCTTTGTTAGTTGGTATTTTGAGAAAAGAAACCACCAAATCATTATCTAATAAATCTTGATTTTCTATTTCGAATTTCCTGATATTTTCTTCGTTCCATTTATTTTTCAATAATCAAATCCTACCTTTGTCATAATTTTATGTTCTTTTTTGACCCATGTAGGAACGTATGTTCTTTTTTGAGCTAAAAAAAAGATCATACGCCCTTTTAAAAATTTGTAAATTATCCTATTTTTACCGTCCGTTAGCTATATTAACATTATATTTTTTTTATTTAAATGGTTTTACATAAATTTTTAATGTGCATCGCTGTAGAAGCGGATTCTTGGATCAAAGATATTAAAAATTTGCGTTCATATTCTGTGGAATCTTCGTTCAAGCATTGTGTAAAAAAGGCTTGTGTTTTTCGCGCTTCACAGAAACATTTTAGTAGTAATGATTTATCTAGTTTTGTTTCAAATTGTTCATTAGAATCATCTTCTATACTAACGTCTAAAGATAAATTAAGAATAGAGATCATTTCACGGTAATCCCCAATTTGTATTTTGGTTGTGTGCTGCATTAAATATTCAAATAATTCAGATTCATTTGGTTTTGAATTTTTTAAGTCTTCGTATTTGTTAATCAATAAAGCTAACGCTCCCGTTACATGCGGAGCAGCCATAGAAGTACCTGATAAATTGGCATAATCCTTATTTATATATGTAGATTTAATATCAACACCAGGAGCATAAATATCTACTTCTTTATTTGTATTAGTAAAGTTAGCAACTTCATTATTATTATCCATAGCACCAACAGCTATTACTTCCTCATACCCAGCTGGATAAGAATATTCGTCAGTTGATAAATCACCATCACCTTCGTTACCGGATGCTACAACAACCGCTATATTCTTTGAAACGGTTTGTTTTATGGTATTATGAAGGATTTCATTTGAAGACGAAATACCTAATGATAGAGATAGAACATTTACTCTTTCATTATTTGGGCCTGTCCAATTCATAGCATATTCAATGGCCTTAACCAATGAATCAACAGTTCCACTTCCTCTATAATCCAAGACTTTTAGTATAAGTAAACTTACATCAGGCGCTACCCCTACTATCCCTACATCATTCACTGATGCCGCTATAGTTCCAGCTACATGTGTGCCATGACCATTTAAATCTTCAAAATTTGTTACTTCTCCATTTGATTCTTTTGTAAAATTATAACCACCAATAATGCGATCCTTTAAGTCTAAATGATGATAGTTACAACCAGTATCTATTATTGCAACAACTACACCTTTACCTGTATAACCTTGATTCCAAAAGTGTTCAGCTCCAATTCTAGAGATATTATTCGTTACTTCATCTTTTAATTTCTCTTTAACAAAAGAACTCGAAGAACCAATTAATTTAACTAGAGTATCATTCATTTCTCCTGCACCCCCGCTATATTTATAGGTATATAGAAGAACCAATCTGAAATATCACAACCTTTTTTTAAAAAAATTTTTAGTTCTTCTAAATTTAGTAAATAATTTTTAAACAATTGCTCTAAATTATATAGTGACAAAAAAAAAAGCCGATTTATGTAATTCGGCTTTCCCACTTACATTCATGTACGGAAAAAAGGATCTCCATCAATTAAATTTTTCCGTATAAAACCTCTCCCAGCTTGCCAATTCAAACTAATTGAGTATGTTGATTATGCCAATGCCTCCTGTAATCGAACTGCGCTCATTTTTATATCCTCCTTATTTTCCAGCAATAATCTGTAGCATTTGGTACGTCAATTCAACGTCTTCTGTTATTTTGAAGAGCGTATCTTCCTCGTGTTTAGTTAAGTTGCGATTTAAGCGGTGTCGTACATACGCCAGGAGTGTATCCCATCGACCAACCTGTGCCATTTTATAAAACTCATCTCGCGATATTACGTCTGCAGGTACTCGGGAGTCTGATTGTACATCCTCAATGTCATTTACATTTACTAAAAGCGTTTGTTGTAATAACGGAAAAAGCTCATTTTCTAATTCCTTCAAGACATTCTTGGTTTCAACAAAACATGGTAACTCCGCTTCTTTTAGGTACATCATCTGTAATACAGCTACTAATCTGGGATAATGTTCAGTCAACAATATAAATTCCTCTGAAGAAGTAGCGTTTTGCATTAGTGTCCCTACACACACAACCTGCTCTGCTAACAACGCAATTAATGCATTTTTATGTGTAATAGCACTTATTGAAAAATGTGCCGTTTGATGTTGCTGCCTAGCAATCTCTAGGATCAATTCAGAAGCAAACAACTGATATTGTTGACAATTATTGCGTAATAACTGCCTAGCGATAGGTTCATTTATGTTTTTTAGAACATAATCACGGACATATTTAACAATAGTTTCATCGATAAATTGCTCATAGTGATGAAGCGGAATGCTTTGGGGCAGCCCTTTAATGTTATTAAGATGTTCCAATCTAGTTACCTCCTAAACTGTTAAGCCATTATCTATATAAATTTCATCTGCAGGTGCAACTTCAACCTTCTCTATTTTCTCTATAAACAGGAAAGACATAATGCAACCAATAATAATAAAGACAGTTAGTGCAAATTTTTTAATTCTCAAAGGTTCACCCTCTTCTTAAATTAGGGCAGCCATACCTGACTGGATGATTTTATCCATATTTGTCTCCAGTGGGAAAATGATAGGAGTATCAGTGTTATTGGCCGCTTCTTTAGCTCCATACATTGCTTCATGACCACAAAATTTTCGAACAATAACTAAGCAATCAACTTGGTTAGCTATATTCAAAAGTGCTTTTTTTCGTACACTTCGTCCATCATTACTAATAACCTTTACCGCATATTTTTCCTCGATTTTTTTTATGTGTTGCTGCTTATACATTCCACCAATAATCCCAATTGTTTTAGTAATCATATAAATTCCCCTTTTCAAAGTTATAACCTCATTGTAAAAGAGAATCTAAATTTTGTAAATAATTAATGTTATAATAACATTAATTATTTACTCCATTCTGCATGACATAAGATAACTCGTTCAATGTAAAGTTTTCATTTATCCACCCAATTACGTTTTCTTGCTGCAGTAATGGCAATAGGTTTTCGACATCATCTTCTATCACATAAACAATAGGGATTCTATGGTCTTGACAGACCTTATTCAGTTCCATAATTTCTGGAGTTATATGATGTACTTCAATAAAAATACAAGAATGTTCCGTTGTTACGAGATCGTTTATGTCGGAAACTCGAGTAACAATTGTATCAACAGGAGATGCTATTGCTAATGCAGCCTCCCAACTAGAAGTGTCCTCCCCATTTGTATATACATAAATAACCTTCATCTCTTAATTCCTTTCTAAACTAAAAAAGAGCACCCCTAACAAAAAGACAAATTAAATGTCTTTGTTGTTAGGGGTACTCCCTTTTATTTGTTATTATATTATTTAAATTTTTGCCATAACTACGTTTAGTTTAACAAACCAACATGATACCGTCAATTTGTCAAACAAGAATTTCTGGTAAAAAAGTAGCGGTTAAAAACATTAATACAGACATTGTTAAGATAGCTCTATGATTCTTGCGGAACTCAGGATGTTCAATTAATTTATAACCGTGTTGAAAGGTCATTGAAACTACAATACCAATAAGAGAGGCAAAGATTACTGCTTGCGTTACTAAAAGAACAATAATTTCTAACCAATTATCAATTTGTGCAATTGTAGTTAATCCCAAGAATATAAATGGAGCTCCTCGGACACCTATTAGTGTAAACATGGAGAATAAGGCCATCAATTGTGAGTACTTTTTCCATTGTCCTACTTTAAAAACAGTTGCCATCATTAAGATGAAACATGCGATTAAAAACATAACAGTGAAAATTGTCGATACTTTATCAAAAATCCCCAGCAACTTCTCTTGTTCCATCCAGCTGAAGATAAATGATTCCATTTTTTGAGTATCTAGCTTCTCAGGTTCAATTACATTAATTGCTGTTTGTAACAACATCCTTAACTACCCCCTAACACTTCTCGTTGTGTCAGACTATACAATGCACCTTCCTCCACTAGCTCCCCTTCTACTACAGGGAAATAGCGACTGCAAGTATAATGATTTCGAGCATAATCATCAAAACTCCTCATAGCTTCATGCCATTGTTGTAGCGCACGTGGTGCCACGAAAGGTCTTTCAAATATATCCTCTATATCTTCTAGCGTAATTGTTGCATGCACTTCGCAATTGCATAGTTTAAATTTGTAACTGTATAAATGCACATCATGCATATATTCTGCAAAAGGAAGAATGTTTTGTAACTGGTTTACCAATTCAGACATCGGTTTAAGCTGACCATCTCGATATACACGATCAAAGTTTCTTATAAACACGACCTTTATGAGGTCATAGTTAATGCTACCCGTTTCGTTTACGCGAACTTCAAGCTTAAAGTTAGTTTGAACAAAAGATGACAGTGTGCTTACAAGCTGATCTAATTGTTTAATTTCGCTTACTAGCTTTGTGTAGTATGCAGGCGATAAAGCTTTTGCAACTGCACCAGACGACTTTTTCTGCAATAAAGAATCTGACTGTCGATATTCATACGTTAATTGTTTTACTAAAAGATGGTTCTTTCGAATGTCATCTATAAGAACGGAATTCATATTATTTACACCCCACAATTTTTTCATTATATGTAATAGTACCTATAATTTCTACATTATTTTTCAATAGATTACTAATTAATAGTAAATGATTAGTTGTTAAAATTAAAAGGTACAAAAAAACTATCATTTTGTCAGTATTTAGTATAAAAATGATTGTTTTTGATATTTTTTTGTACATTTCAATTAAAATATAATAATTATATAGAACAAGAGGTAAAATGAAATAGTTCTCTTGTTCTATATTGGTTTTTAATTTAGGTGAATTTTTTTATAATCTGTAATTAGTTCTTCTGAAACATCTAAATCTAAAGTGATATTTAGACGTTCACCGACATTTAAATGGTCTAGATTATCGATTACATACCATCTTTTGCATTCATAAGGGATAATATAGAGATATACAAAGTCTTTATTGATTTCAAGGACTTGAGCCTCCCACTGAACGATACCTCGTTCAACAGGCTCATAGAAGCTTGTTCCTTTTAATGATTCGATAGGATTCTCTTCTTCAACGAAAATATCTGTTCCCTCACCAAAAATTGATGTGATGTCTAATTCATCTGAAAACGAAATCGCACTTGCTTCATAGTTAACGTTAACTTCTTCAGCAATAGGTGAAGTAAACGTTGTACAGGCTAAATCAATTGGTTGATAGCATCTTTCTTCTACTGGTTCAAAAATCTTCACCTTTCTAATTTGAGCGGCAGTCTCCGCTTCTGGTCTTGGTGAATAGAACATATAAGCCATCACTGCAAATAAAACAATTCCTGTTATAGCTAACATTAAAATCATCCTCTCTATTCGAATAAATCAAAGGCTAGTTGACCGTCTGTAACTGAGCGGTTACTTTTTTCCTTCTTTTTTAGACTTTTTACATTTATACAAACGATGCTCTTTTCCAAAATATCAAATATGTCCGGAGCTCCATTTGTTGTTTTAGCGCCTTCTGATATATGGTTAACTACATCAGCTACATCATCTTTCTTCACTACTAATTCTTCTATGAACATGCTGCTCTCTTCTTCTTGAGGTTGCTTATTCAATATTTGCTTACGTTCAGTAGGGGCTACATCTGTACGTCCGATATTGGCTAATATCTCACGTGCTCTATCAGATGTTTGGCTTATCCAATCCTCAGCGGATCCTTTAAGCGTTTTGTTCCCTTCCTTAACGGACTTTAATAACATCGATCGTAAGTCTCCGTCGTCACCAAGCATCGCACTTAGACCATCTGAGGATAATTCACCATTAATGGCTGCTGTCGCGCGATTTTTAGAAGCTATGATATAAGCCATCTCTTGTTGCATTGTTCCTTGGTAAGCTAAATAGAAGAGTCTACACTCCTGATCTTGCCCAATTCGCCACGCTCTCCTTGCTGCCTGATTAATCGTAAACAGGGACCAACTAAATTGATAAAAAATAAGCGTCGGTGTACATAAAAGGTCTAAGCCAACTTTCACAAGTTCTTGAGACACTATACATACATCATGTCCCTCTTCCTCAATTTTTTGACTTAGCCATTGGCTACGTTTATCAGTTCCAGCGGAGTTTGTATCTAAGATACAGACTTTTGCACCGATTTCTTCAAGCTTTTGTTTCAATCTTGGTCGAACATCACGTGCAGGGTTAGTAGAACCTGTATCACGAACATAAATAATGGATTTTCGTCCTTGCGCCATCTCAGTTCGAATAATCTCCTGAAGTTTTGCTTCTTTTGGAGTTGTTCTAGCTGGATCTATATGAGTAGCTTTCCAGAGTAACGATAACTCACCTGATTCAGGATTCTTGATAGTTGCATGCGGAATGCTATATGGATTATCTGGCATTGCAATTCCGTAGTCCATCATTATTCGGTAAATAGAACCAGGGTTTGGACTACCGCTTGCGACCCTATCAAATGTACTCATCATCTCGTTATACACTTCGGCTGTTTCTTTATCCATCGGAACAAATATTGTCGGTGTGTCGATTAGAGGTACTGGATCTGGCCATACATCTTTTAATCTGACATTCACGACATTATGAAGCATGTATTTTCCGTAGATAAAAGGACTAATACCTGGTAACAATTTATCTGGATAGCGTGTAACTCCCCCACGAGAATTAGTATTACTATTTTCACTTGTAGGTTTATGAGACACAAAAGTACGTTTTTCTACGTTTCCAAATTCATTGTTAAAGCGTCCTACTTCTGAGTATTGATAACCACTATTAGCCATATCAGATGGAAACAGTCTCCACAGTAAGTAGTAAACGTCCATTGATTTGCCACCAAACAACGTTCCTGTACCTGCTATAACCTTTTTAGCAGCTGCAGCCAGAGAACCTAACGCATTACCTTGCGCTGTATTATCCGCCTTACACATATGCACTTCATCAACTATGGCTATATCAAAGAAATTCTTCATTTTTCTTCGAATATATTCAATAGCTGCTACCTTACGTATAAGCCCTTTAGAAGACTTTGGCTTACTGTTAGATAGTGAACTTAATGAAGATATCTGCATTGTATCTCCTGCAACAATAGCCTCTAGTAGAGCCTTCTCATGTTTCGTCCAATCTGCAAATGTTTGATACCTATTCGCTACCTTATTCGTCCATAAAGAATCCCCACAATGGAAACAAAAAGCATTTGGATCATGAACCGTTTTATGTAACCGGCGAGTTTTTCCGAACTCTTTAGGAGTCATGTTATAAGTTTCATAACGGATTTTCTCTAATCCATCTGACTCATCGATATAAGTCTCTTTTGACTCAATTGCTTGGTGTGCTTGCCCGCAAGATGGACAATAGTAACCGGCACGATAAAAGTCATCCTCGCCCTTCTGTTTTTCTGTTGCGCGGTAATCCCACGTAACACCTGGCTGTATCCGAGCACCGTCTCTCATTGTTGTATATGAAATCACAAAAAATACAGGTTGCTGCGGTTTGGGTCTGCCTTTATTAGTCCAGTCAGTATGATACCGAATTAATTCCTCGGTTTTACGAACCAGGATAACCTTCGCATCAGGCACTGTGTTTCTAATTTCCTTTGGCCACTTATCCATTAAGCTAGGAGGAGACATTAAACAAACATGATAGCCTCTATCTTTGCCTTTAGGATCCCACGTACTAAATAAACCATCAGCGATTGCTGTCATCATAGTTGATTTACCAGTGGACATTTCACCCTGTAAGATAACTGATTTTTGAGTTTTTAAACGTTTTGCTATGGCTGTACTTGCGTGCGCTTGTACTGGGAATAGCTCACGTTTATATTTTTCAAACTTTGGGTGAGTAACCATTTTCGAAGCATCATGTGTTGGCTGTACTTGCTCCGCTAATTTCTCAATTAACATGTCGTTATAGCCTAACGCATATTTATCAAGCGTCTGCACTTCCTTTAGAGCACTCCCGCTTCCATTCCTTTTAAATTTAATGGTCCCATTTTTTAATAACTCACTAATCAAGCTATCTGCTTGTTCTTCTGTGAGTGCAACTTCAAATAAATGAAAATGTTCATTGACGTCATCAAAAAGAAGCGGATCTTTGTAGAAATCCACTGGTATAAGATGCCCTCTTTGACGCAGCTCTTTATAAATGATTTCCTTCCATTCTTCCTCAATCCATAATCCAAATGGAGGTCCTCCCAACAAGGCGGCAACATCATTCGCCGGATTACTGTCAAAAGAAATCAAGTATTTCCCTTTATCAAGTAGATCGTCGTGCAAAAGGATATAACCTTTGCGAGTTCCTGATAAATTCATTGGAAACTTTTCATACCGACCTTTTTCAGTAGCTAAGCCATATTCTTGCTGAAACTGATAATCGGTATTGCTTTTCACTCCATGTCCAAAACGAAGCGCTCCGCTAGTTCCCATGTCAATACAGGCTTTCATAGATTGAAGTGCCGAATCTGCACCGGATACTACAGCTAACAGCAGTACCTTTTCAAGACCATAACGGTTGTGTACCTCTTTATAAGCAGCTGCATAACAAAATGCACTATGCCATGCCTGCTTTACATACACATCCAACATCTTAGGTTTTTCTTGTTCTTGGTAGTTAACTACCTCTGTCATATAAATTCCCCTTTTCAAAGCTATTTGACACTTCCTAGAAAGCACAAAAAAGCCTTTGGGTCATTTCACAAACAGCATACAAAAAGTATGTGTTATAAAATGCCCAAAGGCTTGTACAATACGCTCTCCGTCGTTACTAATATAGTAAGACAATCAAAAAAAATAAAAAGTATCTCCCTAAGTATATACGAAATTACTATTATTTTCAAAGTGAATTATTTTACTCCAAAAATAGACTGTTTTCATACATTGCTATTAGTTAAGCATTACTTTTAATTTTAATTTTTTACGACTTTATTTCAAATCAACTAAACGTAAACGCAGAAATTCCACTAACAAAAATAAGAGTACGATAGGATTTTTTGGAATGTTTGTAGAATTATAGTCTATGGTGAAAGCAAAACGAATAATCTAAGTTAATATTAGAGCAGTTAAATAGGAGGGGGGATGAAATGGTTGGTATAATTATTGCATTAATTTTCGTGTATGGTTTTATTTTGTTCAGAAATGGTATCGAATTAAATAATGTAACGATTGAATTTACAATCTTATTCGTAGCATGCTCATTGATAATCCTTTTATTTTGGAAAGCACGAGAAGGTATTTCTAAAAAGATTGGCATTAGTATTTGTGCCTCATTAATCTTACAAATAGGGATTATTAGTTATTATGCATACGATAGGCATTCGAATCATTTAATAGATGAACAAAATAGCTTGTTAGTCATTTTAGGGAATTCCACTGACTATCAAAAATTAAACTTAAGTTATGAAGATATTGAAAAAATAAACATAGTTGGAGATGCGAAGAAAGGTGATTTCCATCACCCATTTGGTTATAGGATTGAACTGAAAGTTAAAAATGAGGTTTATCAATTTAAATGCAAGGGACAAGGACCTTCGTGCGAAGAAATGGAATTAATAAATGCAACAACGTCTTGAAGATAGTGATGCTGTTATGATTAATGTAGGGGACGTTATGACAACTTAAATAAAAAAGACCACCTCGTATGAGATGGATACATTATTCTAGCTATTCAATTTAGGAAATAAGAAAAAAGATACCAGAACGTCTCCTGGTATCTTTACTAATATGTGCACACTCCAGTGCCTTTTTATGTACCCTCGGTTAAAACAACTCTAATACAGTGATTAGAATGGCACCTAGCACGTCTGCGTTCAGATAAGAAGCCAGAACTGTAAGACGGTAAATCACAAGTCGGATTTTCCACATCATGCATACACCTCCTCTGGGTTTTGCCCAGGGAGAATCTTATTCTATCATGTTTTCGATAGGAATAAAATGGTTTGTTAGGATTTTTAATATAAAAAAATACAATACTATTTTGTTAAGTATTTCTCTCTAATAGCAATTATTATTAGTTCATTCCCTAATAAAATTACACTCATAAAAAAATTCTTTATATGCTGTTATGAAGTCATTTCCTTGGATATCTACAGTTTCTCTATAGGTCTTTGGATCATCTGAAGAAAGTTCACGTGCATCAATAACAATCTTCATAGATGCTTTTTTCTTATCTTTACTAACTGTAAAGTGGAAATCATTTCCCCAACCTGTTTCACAAATAATCGAAACCGACGGTGAATGTACAGCAAAGTGAACTGTCATAGATTCTAGATCATTATCTTTACCACCGTAAGTATCTATAAGAAATTGAACCGTAGATTCGAATCGTGAATCAATTTTTCTATCCAATTCGATGTTTAATACCTTCTGTGCATCTAATATAAACTGCTCTAATACTGTGGCAATTTCATTAAACGTAGTTGTTACTTCCCCGATTTTGGTAGGATTCTTTAAATCACTAATTCGAGTACCTTGGTGAACACTTACGTTTGAAGATGTAGCATATGCGCAAACTTTTAAGTCATCTAAAGTCCCTCTGAAATATACATGCAAACTTTCTATGAAGTTACCTGCCTCGTTACGCTTATTGTTATAAAACGTTATAATCTCAACATATCCGTTGTCTTCTTGTTGGCGGTTATAGAATCTCACTTTATTTAAAGCCCATAATTCTTCTCTAACTGCAACTCTTTTGAAAACACCTAATTTTAATTGTTTTGCTGCCTCTGGAATAATTTCATGTGAAAAGATCATAATTAACTCTCCTTTTATATACATATCCATTTTAAAGTCATTCACTGCATCACTTGAACAGTCTATTGTAATTTATAGACTTCGCCTGACGGAGTAAGCACCTTTATACTCACGCTACGTTTAGTACGTGAGATATGCATAACACCATTTTCACTCTCTTCTTTTTCATGCTCTACAGTAACATTCTCTAACCCTTGCAAAGCGTGTAAATGCTCGCCCTCGCCTACAACGCCATTAACCATACCAGATGCTAATAACAAAGCCATCTGACCTTGAGATATATTAAGTATTGGTTGCCCATTTAAGCGGATATCTCGCGGTTTAGAACGCTCTTTAAAAGCTTGAAACCCTTTATTTTCACGAATAAGTGGAATAAAGTTTTCTTTACTTTCTAGCCTTGTATAGAATGTAGGTGCAATTAGTGGAGTATGCGGTAATATCCATCTTTTTCCGCTCTGTACTAACTGCTCTAGAGTTGGTACTTCGTTTAGTACGAACTCATCATCTTGCAGGCTTTGTAAGTATTCAAACATTTTCTGTGAAAAGAGTTTAGTCTTTGCCTGTTTCTTTATTCCAATGAATACACATTGAGAAAAATCGTAATAATCCTCATCACTAAAACGGCCTAACGCTACTTTTTCGAATTGAGTAGCTAAGAACCTTGCTATTTTTGCATCTGCGAAGCGGTAACTAGGGATGATATAGATCATTACACCCCCGCTTCTGAGATAACGCGTACCACGAAGCAACTCTGTGTACTCTTTCCGTTCCGTTGTATCATCACTAAATCCCTTGATGGAATAGTCATATGGTGGATTTAACCATATACCTCCAAAGAAATTATTACTAATGACACAGCTTTCAATTGGCGCCTGCAGACAAACATCTAAACGCTTTCCCGCTTCCATCGCTCTTGATTTGTCTATTTCAACTCCGTATGTTTGAACGGCTTTATCTGCAGCAATATACTCCAGTATTAGCCCTTCTCCACATGTAGGATCAAAAATTGTTGTTTCATTTGGCATTTCTAATAATTCTTTAACAAATTTACCTTGTGATATTGGTGTAGCAAAGTAACCGGCTCTTAATTTATTTCCAATGTGCGACATATTGTCTCCTCCTTTAAATAAAAAAAAGAGCTTTGCTATGCAAAGCCCTTCAAGTCTTATTAATAACCATGTTGTGGATTAGGGTATGTTTGCGGCGGATTTTGATTTGGCCATTGTGGCTGATTAGCAAAATGCTGCTGCGGTGGATTGCCAGGATATCCTGGTTGTGTATTACCCCAAGGTGGTTGATTACCACTACCCTGTAATGGCGGTTGATTCTGATTATATTGTTGTCCCTGATTTCCTCCGCCAGCTAAGAACGGATAAGCAGTAACAATAAAATCATTAGTATATACTTTTCTTCCACCTTCTTCGTAAGAACCAGTTTCTAATTTGGCTTCTACAGCAATCATTGTTCCTTGCTTTCCAAATTGACCTAAAAATTCAGCGATTTTATCAAATGCTGTAATAGAAGGATAAGTCGCCTTTCTTTTATTGCCTGTTGATTTCTCTTTCCCATTGTCTACTGCCAATTGGAATTTTGCATACTTTTTATTGTTCTTTACCTTAACTTCTACATCTTTAGTTAATCGACCTATGAAGACACATCTATTATTTATCATATTGAGTGTCCTCCTCGTCAACATAGAAGAATTTGTTAATCATTTCTTTTATTTTTCGCATTCCTTTTACTGAGCCATTTGTATTAGCACCAGCTATAATCCAATCACCAGATGGCAAACGGTACATAACAGATTTTTGTTTAGCTGTAGCGACTGCACATGCGATTTCTTCCGCTTCCTTAATAGCATCATTCCTAGTACAGGCTTTTAACGCGAAAAATTCTCGTTGTCCATTTCCTATACGTAGTTCTACTCGATAATTTTGTTCTGCTCCTGTAATAATATTTCTAATATCCTCTGAAGCAAATACGATTTTTTGTAACATAATAAATCTCTCCTCTTTTCAAAGTTTCAAAGTTTTTTTATCTAATGAACGCAAAAAAGCCTTTGAACATTTGCAAGAGTAGACACAATACGTCTAATCATGAAATGCCCAAAGGCTTGTACAATACATTCTCCGTCGAATTCGAGAAATCAAATTGACTAATTAAATACATAAAAACTTATACACTCATGTTACCATAGGTGGATTATTCTGTCTACAAATCATCGTAGTTTTCGATTTAAGTGTAGCTTTTGAATAAAGTTCGATTAAAAT
>NZ_JBNNSS010000015.1:0-74376 GCF_050277945.1 Lysinibacillus sp. NPDC097214 | reverse complement strand
TCACACCCGTTCCCATACCGAACACGGAAGTTAAGCTCTTTAGCGCCGATGGTAGTTGGGGGCTTCCCCCTGTGAGAGTAGGACGTCGCTAGGCAATGAAAACAGTCAGCTGTGTGCTGGCTGTTTTTTTATGGACAAGAAGCTAAAGCTGTTGACAAACATGTAAAGAGCAACTACAAAACACTAGTTATTGTAGCTGCTCATTTTCTATTCAACTTCTTTCAGCAAGTGTGTCGTAGCGAAAATGAAACGTCAGTTACAGAAGTTTCCCACCTCTATAGGTGGTGAGATGAATGCGGATTTAAGCTACTTTCAGCGGGCGTCCAAACACCCGCTGAAATAGGGGAACTCAGTCTAAAAACGCCACGTCCTGTGGCATTACCGAAAATGACCGACATCGTGTCGGCCCTCGTATTGTTGTTGCTGTCGCTTCGCTTTCGCACAAGAAACATCTGTTGCTGTCGCTTCGCTTTCGCACAAGAAACATCTGTTGCTGTCGCTTCGCTTTCGCGCAAAAAATATCTGCTGGCCTAAGCACAAAGCCGAATCCGGACGCAATTATGCCGAGGAATAATAGATTTGCAAAGTCGATGCCTAAAAGGTAGAGAATATAAAAATGAAAAATATATAAAAAAGTATTGCATATTACTATTTCCTATGATATATTTATAAATGTCTTAAAGAGGTCCCGTGGTGTAGCGGTTAACATGCCTGCCTGTCACGCAGGAGATCGCCGGTTCGATCCCGGTCGGGACCGCCATTATAATCGATAATATAGTTCTTATGATGCTTTTCAATCATAAGAACTTTTTTTATTGTTATTATAAGGAAATTAGTGGATGTTTATAATTTCTAAAAGCTATCCAGTAAAATTGCTTTTATAATATTTCTTGTATCCAATGATTTAAGATGGAGGAGAATACCTCGATACCCCTGCCAAAAACGGACTAGACAAGACCCTACAGTGTCTGTGTTAACAAACTAGTCAGTAGAAAGGGTGTAGCATTTGAAGAAACTCTACCATTGCGTTTCACTACAGCATTGATGAAGAGTGGTAGAAATAAAGAGTTGGGTAATAAATCTAACAAATAGAGCATTAACCATAAAAATTACGATGATAATTATCGATTTCTCTCGTTTGAAAAAGATTTGGAGGTGTTAGCATGAGAAATTATTTTTACATAAACCGTCTTAGTATATGCTTGCTCTTGGGTGCTGCTGTAATACTAGCAGGCTGTGGAGATCCTATTTTAGATATTGAGGAATCCAATGCGTACCACTGGCAAAAAAATATGAATGAAGCGGAATTTGAAAAATTAAAAGAAGGTATGACATATATGGAGGCAGTTAAAATTGCTGGGGGAGCAGGAGAAATGTTGAAAAAAGACCAATACCGCTGGAATGATGAAATACTTATGACAAAAGCTTATAATGTACGATTTAAAGATGATAAATTGGTTAACAAAGAGATAAGTGAGGTAAAGGGTAAAAAAAAATAAGCATTTCTTTTTATAAGCGTGTTGTATCTTTATTTTGCACATGATTTAGTAGCGATAGCGATAATTAACCCAAGGCATAATTGTTTTAGGCTGTTGACGAATGTTTTTTTGTATAAGCTGTATAGTAGTGACCTCATTTTTCTCTAGAATCTACATGGATAGGTTTACCTTGTATAAAAAATAGTCAAACTTGCCCTCATGCTTAAGCACAAAGCCGATTCCGGACGCAATTATACCGAGGCATAATTGATTAGTAGTTTTAGCTTGTCGACTCATCCCATGATGAGCACCAACTCGGAGTGAAAATCACTTTTGTTTATTAGATACACAGTAATTTATATTCTTTTTGTCGACAAGCTGCAACAATTACGCCAAGGTGTAATTGTTTTTTTTGAAATCCATTGGATGTTTTGAACATTTACGCTTGTTTCGGTAAACTAGAAGTAATGGAGCTAGGAGAGGAAAAAGAGATATGTATGAAAAAATAATGAATTCACTTGATGATACTGAGCATTTTGCGTTGAAGCTAGCAAGCTTACTAGAAGCCCAGGATACAATTACATTAGAGGGTGATTTAGGCGCTGGTAAGACGACATTTACGAAAGCATTAGCGAAGGGGCTTGGCGTGAAGAGAACAGTCAATAGCCCGACATTTACGATTGTAAAGCAATATGAGGGGCGTTTACCATTTAATCATTTAGATGTTTATCGTTTAGCAGAAAGCGATGAAGACCTTGGATGGGACGAACTATTTTATGGTGATGCGGTGTCAGTTGTCGAGTGGGCTCATTTGATTGAACAGGATTTACCACAGGAGCGCCTTGGAATAGAAATTTACCGAATCGGAGAAAATCAACGACGATTTGTATTAACACCTCTTGGAAAGCGATATGAGGCATTATGTGAGGAGCTAATGAAATGATTTGGTTAGGGATTGAAACAGCGAATGCACCACTTTCTATTGCTGTAATAAAGGATGGAAAAGTGGTCGCAGAGATTGTACAAAATATAAAATTAACGCATTCAGCAGGTGCTATGCCAGCCATTGAAGAAGTGCTAGCAAATGCTGGCGTAAAGCCAAGTGAGTTAGATGCGATTGCTGTATCGGAAGGACCTGGTTCTTATACAGGTGTACGAATAGGTGTGACGCTTGCTAAAACATTAGCATGGACATTGCAAAAGCCTTTAGTTGGAATATCTAGCTTAAAGTCATTGGCCGCAAATGCAGCACTATATGATGGGTTTATTTGTCCTATTTTTGATGCGCGAAGAGGCAATGTTTATACGGCCGTTTATAAAGGTCGTGAGCTTGAAACAATTATAGAAGATTATCACGATCATATTGATGGCTTGTTAGAGCGTTTACAGGCTTTAGAGGCACCGATTTTATTTGTTGGAGTAGATGTAGATGTTTTTTGGCATAAAATCGTAGAGGTGCTAGGTGATTATGCGAGGCGCATACCGTTTAGTCATGACTTGCCACGAGCAAGTGAAACAGTTCGATTAGCAACGAAAGTGGAGCTACCAAGTGTGGATGCTGTTCATCATTTTGTACCGCAATACAAACGTATTGCAGAGGCGGAGGCGAATTGGCTGAAGGAACAAAAGGAGAAGGCACATGAGTAGTAATGTAATATATCGTAAAATGGTAACTGAAGATGTCCCAGCAGTGTATGAAATTGAGCTTGCTACATTTTCTACACCATGGACGTTAGACTCTTTTTATTATGAAGTGCATGAAAACCAGTATGCACATTATGTGCTAGCTATAGATGACTATAATAACATTATCGGTTTTTGTGGAATGTGGATGGTTATAGACGCAGCGCAAATTACGAACGTAGCCGTTATAGATGCTGCTCGCGGTCGTGGAATTGGTGAAGGATTAATGCGAGAGGCAATGCGTATCGCTAAAGACCATAGTATGGAAGTCATGAGTTTAGAGGTGCGAGTAACAAATACAGTTGCTCAAAATCTTTATCGAAAGCTTAATTTCCAAGATGGTGGCATACGTAAAGGCTATTATACAGATAACGGGGAGGATGCCCTTGTCATGTGGGTGAATTTATGATGGAAGATCGAATTATATTAGCAATAGAATCGAGCTGTGATGAAACAGCAGCTGCGATTATTCGAAACGGCTCTGAAATTGTTTCAAATGTAGTTGCATCTCAAATAGAAAGTCATAAACGATTTGGTGGGGTTGTACCTGAAATTGCATCTCGTCATCATGTTGAGCAAATTACAGTGGTTATAGAAGAAGCATTAGCACAGGCAAATATGAAGCCAACTGATTTAGACGCTGTGGCAGTTACTGAAGGTCCAGGTCTTGTAGGTGCATTGTTAATTGGGATTAATGCCGCGAAGGCCTTTGCGTTTGCCAATGATTTACCGATGATCGGTGTGCATCATATAGCTGGACATATATATGCTAATGCACTCGTGCAGCCGATGGAATTCCCATTATTAGCACTAGTTGTATCAGGTGGCCATACAGAGTTAGTTTATATGAAAGAACATGGCTCTTTTGAAGTCATTGGTGAGACGAGAGATGATGCAGCTGGTGAAGCTTATGATAAGGTTGCACGTGTCTTAGGCTTACCGTATCCAGGTGGCCCACGTATTGACAAGCTAGCACATGAGGGGGATGAGGCTGTAACCTTCCCACGAGTGTGGTTAGAGGAAGATTCTTATGATTTTAGCTTTAGCGGTTTAAAATCAGCAGTTATTAATTATAAGCATAATATGGATCAGCGTGGAGAAGAGATTTCTCCGACTGCCGTTGCCAAAGGATTTCAGGATAGCGTAGTTGAAGTGCTAACAGCGAAAACATTACGGGCAGCACGTGAATATAAAGTGAAGCAAGTTATTGCAGCTGGAGGTGTAGCGGCAAATAAAGGCTTACGTACATCACTTGAGTCTGTATTTGCGGAAGAAGGTATCCCGTTGTATGTACCGCCATTAAAGCTTTGTACAGATAATGCCGCTATGATTGGGGCAGTAGCAACGCCAATGTTTGAAGCAGGTATTCGTGGTAATTTATCAATGAACGGTCGCCCTGGGATGGAGTTAAAATCCTGGCTTTAATTTCTTTCAGAAGTTAAAGCCTCCGGCATAGAAAAAGAGGTGTTTTAGATTTAATTCTAAAATACCTCTTTTTTGCTTTTATGAAAAAATTGTTGAGAAAACAGTGTATATAAGAAGATATGAATCTAGTTAGTTGACAAATTTTTCAGAAAATTATCCACAGGCAAGGCGGAAATAAAAGAGCGAACATCCGTACTTATGCACAAAATGTTGATAACTTGTGTATAACTTGTGATTATTCAATATATAGTAGCCTGTTTTGCACAGAATGATGTGAATAAAATATTTTTGAATTGTGGACAATGTGGAAAAGTCTGTTGATATGTTGGTATTACTAGATTTATAGTGTGTATAAAGTTGTGGGCATTTTTTGTCGAAAAATAGCACTTGACCAATATATATGAAAAAACAGGGCGAGTAAAGTAAAAAGCCATGCGAAAAGTCACATGGCTTTACAAGACGCCCACCTTAAAAAAGTTCGGTGGGGGATGTTATACAGTAATTTTTTCAAGTTCTTCACTTAGCTCCAGCCATTCCATTTCAAATAACTCGTACTGTTCCTTAGAAGTGGATAATTCATCCTGGAGTTGTGTGATTTTTTCGTGGTCTGTGAAAATCTCAGGGTCGCAAAGTGCTTCCTCTAAGCGAGCTATTTCAAGATTTACTTGCTGCATTTTTCCTTCTAGTTCCTCAAGCATGCGTCTAATTTGACGTTCCCGTTTTTTAGCCTCTTTATCAATTTTAGAGGTAGAGATCTTATCAGGTACATCCGCTTGAGCCTGCGGTTGAGCAGCTGCCTTCATTTGTGCAATTTCTAATAGCTCTTGTTTCTTTTCAAGATAATAATCATAGTCACCTAAGTACTCAAAGGAACCATCGCCAGATAGTTCGATTACTTTAGTAGCAATTCGATTGATGAAATATCGGTCATGCGATACAAATAAGAGCGTTCCAGGATAATCAATCAGTGCGTTTTCCAGTATCTCTTTACTATCTAAGTCTAAGTGATTGGTAGGCTCATCGAGAATTAAGAGATTTGCCTTTTGCATCATCAACTTAGCTAATGCAAGTCTAGCCTTTTCTCCACCAGATAAAGACGACACGATTTTATCTACATCAACCCCACTGAATAAGAAGCGGCCTAGCACTGTGCGAATATCTTTTTCATTCATTAAAGGCCATTCATCCCATAGCTCTTTTAGTACGCTTTTATTGCTCGATAGCTTGGCCTGCTCTTGATCATAATAACCAATTTGAACATTTGTACCATAGCGAATGTCTCCAGCGAGTGGTAGCAAATCTTTGACGATGGTTTTTAATAAAGTGGATTTACCAACGCCATTTGGTCCAACAAGTGCAACGCGGTCTTCTCGGAAAGTGCGTAATGTGATGCCACTCGATATTTTCTTATCACCATAGCCTATAGCTAAGTCATCTACAGATAAAACATCGTTACCACTTTGACGTTCAATTGTAAAACCGAAGCTTGCTGACTTTTCATCACCATCAGGGGAATCCATCCATTCTGTTCGTTCAAGCATTTTACGACGACTCTGTGCCATTTTAGTAGTAGAAGCACGAGCGATGTTTTTTTGAATAAATTCCTCAAGCTTTGCCTTTTCATCTTGCTGACGTTCATAAAGCTTCAAATCGCGCTCATAATTTTTCGCTTTTTC
This sequence comes from Lysinibacillus sp. NPDC097214, assembly GCF_050277945.1. Classification (NCBI taxonomy): domain Bacteria; kingdom Bacillati; phylum Bacillota; class Bacilli; order Caryophanales; family Bacillaceae; genus Lysinibacillus; species Lysinibacillus sp. NPDC097214. The sequence goes on along the minus strand of NZ_JBNNSS010000015.1, from coordinate 68,114 downwards.
ATCTAAATAGGCACTATAATTGCCTGTATATTTTGTGACGCGATGACGAGAGACTTCGTAGACAATGGAAACAACCTGGTCTAAGAAATAGCGGTCATGGGAAACAATTAGAATAGCCCCTTCATAGCTTTTTAAATATGATTCCAACCAAGAGAGGGTATCAATATCTAAATGGTTAGTTGGTTCATCGAGTATTAATAGGTCAGGTTTACTTAAAAGAAGCTTAGCAAGCGCTAACCGAGTCCGTTGTCCCCCTGATAGTGAGCTAATTGGCTTTTCGTAATCATTAGGATAGAACTGCATGCCATGAAGGACAGAACGTGTATCAGATTCATATTGATAGCCACCCGCATCCTTAAAATTATGCTGCAAATGATCGTATTCAGACATTATTTTTGCATATAAAGTAGGATTTTCATAAACAGTTGGATCGGCCATTTGTTGTTCTAATGATCGTAGTGTTTGTTCTTGGGCAATAAGCGGCTCAAAAATTGTCATCATTTCATCCCAAATCGACAATGTTGAGTTTAATCCAGCATGCTGCTCTAAATATCCAATTTGTACACCTTTAGGAATAATAATATCGCCAGAGTCATATGACATTTGACCAGCAATTATTTTAAGTAAAGTGGACTTACCAGCACCGTTACGACCTACTAATGCAACACGGTCACGATGTTGAACTTCTAATTTTACGCCACTTAAAATTTCATCTGCAAGGAAGGATTTATATAGTTGATTGACCTGTAAAACAATCATTCTTGACACCTCAATTCTTCCTTAGTGTAATGGATGAGCGATTGGCTTGCAATGTCGATGCTTTACTTATTCCAAGCTGTCATGTAAGATTGAAACGATTTCCCTTTATTTAGTGGCGTAAAAGCGCCATTAACTAAAGGAAAATCCTCCAGTGAATATTATAAACTTAGAAATATAAAGCATGTATCATAAATAGAACTTGATACGTTTTAAGGGGGAAAAAGTTTGAAACAAGAATTAAAAATTCCACAAGCCACTACGAAAAGACTTCCTCTTTACTATCGTTTTATCCAAAACTTTGCACAAGAAGGCATGGAACGCATTTCTTCGAAGGAACTAAGTGAAGCGATGAAAATTGATTCTGCAACTATTCGCCGAGATTTTTCTTATTTTGGTGCTCTTGGGAAAAAGGGATATGGCTATGATGTGCAGCATCTCTTACAATTTTTTAGCCAAACGCTCGATCAACATGAAGCGACAAAAGTAGCGTTAATTGGTGTAGGGAATTTAGGTAGTGCTTTATTAAAATATAATTTCCAAAAAAATCATAATACTCATATCGTTGTGGCATTTGACTCGAAGGCCCCAAAAGAAGGGAAGATGATTAGCAATATTCCTGTTTTTCACCCTGATTTATTGGAAGAGAAGTATGCAGAATATGGAGCGGAGCTTGCAATTTTAACAGTTTCACCACGCTCTGCACAGAAAATGGCTGATAGATTAGCAGCGATGAACGCAAAAGGAATTTTGAACTTTACGCCAGAGCGTATTACTGTACCAGATAAAATGCAACTTTTAACAATCGATTTATCGGTAGAGTTGCAGGCACTTATTTATTTAATTCGTAATCAGGAAGAGTGATCATAGTACATAATTTAACTTCTTTCAGCGGAGTCCAAACACCCGCTGAAAGAAGTTAAAGTCTCCGGACGCAATTAGGCCGGGGTATAATTGATAGTATAGCTCACAGTTTCTGTTAAATAGAAGTATGTAATAAATTGAGAGAATGACGAAAAACTTTCACATATTATTAGTTAGCAAAATGGCGAAATATGCGTTAAAATGATGGATATAAAGAGGAGGTGGCTGTAATGGGTGGTATTGGTCCTATGAGCCTCATTATTATCGGAATTGTCGCATTACTAATTTTTGGTCCTAAGAAGTTACCAGAGCTTGGTAAAGCATTTGGTTCAACATTACGTGAATTCAAAAATGCTACTAAAGGTTTAGCCGACGAAGATGATGATGACAAGAAAAAGAAAGAATTAGATAAGTAAGTTAGGATGTTTGAGGAATGAATCCAAGAGATCTAACTGTCATTGAACATATAGAAGAATTAAGAAAACGGCTTTTCATTGTTGCCGTTTTCTTTGTTCTCGCTATGGCTGGCGGCTTCTTTGTTGCAAAGCCGCTTGTTAAATACCTTCAAAGTACTGGAGCGAATTACAATATAGAGCTCCATGCATTTGATGTAGTAACACCGCTTGCAATTTATATCCAAGTAGTTTTCTTAATCGCTTTTATTCTTTCTTCGCCGGTATTGATGTATCAATTGTGGGCTTTTATTAGCCCGGGATTAAGGGACGTAGAACGAAAAGCAACTTTAAGCTATATACCGTATTCATTTTTATTGTTTTTAGCAGGGCTATCCTTTTCATACTTTTTACTATTCCCTTATGTCATAAAATTCATGATGAATTTATCAAACGATTTAGAAATTCAACAAACAATTGGCATACATGAATATTTTACGTTTTTATTTAAGCTTACAATACCTTTTGGTTTCCTTTTCCAATTACCGATTGTAGTCTTGTTTTTTTCACGTATTGGGATTTTATCTCCTGAGTTACTAATTCGTATTCGTAAGTATTCATACTTTGGTTTATTTGTATGTGCTGCTCTAATCGCGCCACCTGAATTAGCTTCGCACTTAATGGTTTCAGTACCGTTGTTTGTTCTTTATGAAATTAGCATTATGATTTCTCGTATTGGCTATAAGAAATACTTAAAATCAGAGGAAATGCGAATGAAGGAAGAACAAGAGGCTGAGCAAAAACGTCAGATAGAAGAGGCACTTGAACAGCAGAGGCGTCAAATCGAAGAATTGAATCAATAATAATAGAAGCTCGATGCTAATTAGTAGCATCGAGCTTTTTCGTCATTATAGTTACAGCTTACATGCAATAAAAATCAGTGGAAGAAAAACTCCCACTGATTTTTTATTGCATTTTTTCTAGTTCTTGAAGAAACTTTTGCAATGGTTCTGCATACAATTGTACAAGTGTCACAAAACCGTTCAGCATGACATGGGCGATAATTGACGTCCAAATGCGTTTCGTTTTGTGATATAAGAAGGCAAAAATTAATCCACAAATTGTATAAAGCAAGATATGTGAGAAGTCCATATGAATAAGTGCAAAGAAAATGGCACTTACTATAGCGGCTACCCAGAAATTAGTTGTTTGGACAAGCGAACCAAAAATTACACGACGGAAGACGAACTCTTCTAAAATTGGTCCAAATACGACAATTGCTAGTATCGCAATAGGAGCGCCTTTTGCTATACCTACAATATCAGCTGTGTTTTGCGACCCACCTTGGATACCGAATATAGCCATTTCGATAGCTGCGCCAATCATTTGGCCAAAGAAGACTAAGAAGAAACCAATAATTCCCCACATAATTGACAGTGGTATCGTTTCTTTCTTCCCTTTATAAATATCCCAAAACGCTTTATCGCGAGATGTTAAGATTAAGCTTAGAATTAACGCAATAGCAAAGCTGAGTGCAATATACCAGCCTTGCGTGAGCGGAGCAGCTTGCTCACTAGGTAAACCGGTTGTACTCATAACAAACTTGTGAAATGGGCTTGCCAGCCATCTACCTGATATTTGCATGAGGATATAGATCAGTAAAACATAAAGGGCTGTTTTTTTATGTTTATTTATTTTTTGAGAATTGTTCACAGTCAAAATCCTTTCCATTCATTATGCTACCTTTCTATTGTAGAGGAATATGGAAAGAAAACAAAATTTTTCGAAGTTCTGACTTGCAAAAAAAAGTGTGATTGATTATCATAATAATTGTGTTAGCACTCGTATAGGTAGAGTGCTAATAGACTTAAACTTACATTTAATTAATAGGAGGTTGTTTCACTTGTTAAGACCACTAGGAGATCGTATTGTAATCGAACTAATCGAGGTAGAAGAAAAATCTGCATTCGGTATTGTACTGCCAGACTCTGCAAAAGAAAAACCACAAGAAGGTAAAATTGTAGCAGTTGGGACAGGTCGTATATTAGAGAACGGGCAACGTGTTGAGCTTGACGTTAAAGTTGACGACCGCATTATTTTCTCTAAGTACTCTGGTACAGAAGTTAAATATGAAGGTAATGAATACCTAATTTTACGCGAAAGCGATATTCTTGCAATTATTGAATAAGTTCATACTTTTTTAGTTTATTAAAGTTAATACCTTTAGTGATTGTCACAGATAGACAAATGAATGGGTGACAATGACAGTATGGCGAAATTTTTATAAATATATTGATGAAGCTTAACGAATATTCCATTCCAGGAGGGTAAATTCAAATGGCAAAAGATATTAAATTCTCAGAAGAAGCACGTGCATTAATGCTACAAGGTGTAGATAAATTAGCAAACGCAGTAAAAATTACTCTAGGGCCAAAAGGTCGTAACGTAGTTTTAGAAAAAAAATTCGGTTCGCCACTTATTACAAATGATGGTGTAACAATTGCAAAAGAAATCGAGCTAGAAAATCCATACGAAAATATGGGTGCAAAATTAGTAGCAGAAGTTGCTTCTAAAACAAACGAAATCGCTGGTGACGGTACAACAACTGCAACAGTATTAGCTCAAGCAATTATTCGTGAAGGCTTAAAAAATGTAACAGCTGGTGCAAATCCTGTAGGCATTCGTAAAGGGATCGACAAAGCAGTTGCAGCAGCCCTGACAGAATTAAACGCTATTTCTCGTCCAGTAAGCAACAAAGAGGAAATCGCACAGGTTGCGGCTATCTCTGCTGCTGATGATGAAGTAGGGCAATTAATTGCAGAAGCAATGGAACGTGTTGGTAACGACGGTGTTATTACAATTGAAGAATCTAAAGGCTTCACAACTGAGCTTGATGTAGTTGAAGGTATGCAATTCGACCGTGGTTATGCATCACACTACATGGTAACAGATACAGATAAAATGGAAGCTGTATTAGATAATCCTTACATTTTAATTACTGATAAAAAAATTACAAACATCCAAGAAGTATTACCATTATTAGAACAAGTGGTACAACAAGGTCGTCCACTGTTAATCATCGCTGAAGATGTTGAAGGTGAAGCTCTTGCAACACTTGTAGTGAACAAGCTTCGTGGTACATTCAATGCTGTAGCGGTTAAAGCTCCAGGATTTGGTGACCGTCGTAAAGCAATGCTAGAAGATATCGCAATTTTAACAGGTGGTCAAGTAATTACAGAAGAATTAGGCTTAGATCTTAAATCAGCTGATATTACATCACTTGGGCGCGCTGCGAAAGTTGTTGTGACAAAAGACAATTCAACAATCGTAGAAGGTGTTGGCGGTGCAGATGCAATCGAAGGTCGCATTGGTCAAATCCGTGCTCAACTTGCTGAAACAACTTCAGAATTCGATAAAGAAAAATTACAAGAACGCCTTGCAAAATTAGCAGGTGGTGTAGCAGTAATCAAAGTTGGTGCTGCAACAGAAACAGAACTAAAAGAACGTAAACTTCGCATTGAAGATGCGCTTAACTCAACTCGTGCAGCAGTTGAAGAAGGTATCGTATCAGGCGGTGGTACGGCACTTCTTAACGTATATGCGGCAGTTGAAAAAGTAGCAGATGCAGAAGCAGGCGATGTAGCAACTGGTGTGAAAATTGTTCTACGTGCTTTAGAAGAGCCAGTTCGTCAAATCGCAAACAATGCTGGTCTTGAAGGCTCAATTATCGTGGATCGCCTAAAACGCGAAGAAATCGGTGTAGGCTTCAACGCTGCAACAGGCGAATGGGTAAACATGATTGAAGCGGGCGTAGTAGACCCAGCGAAAGTAACTCGCTCAGCTCTACAAAACGCAGCATCTGTCGCAGCTCTATTCTTAACAACAGAAGCAGTAGTAGCAGATATTCCAGAACCAGCATCAGCAATGCCAGATATGTCTGGTATGGGCGGCATGCCAGGAATGATGTAATCTACGGCTTAGCCAAAAACCACTTCTCAAATTTGAGAAGTGGTTTTTGTGCTTTAGTGAATCTTTATCAGTGAATGCTGATAAAAGCTGGTTTTTCGCAAAGATATGTACCCTTTTTTAGGATGGTGTATTCCTCCTTAAGTGCATGCAATTTCTTTTCATAATCGTTTTGCACCCGCTTTAACTCTGTCGGTGTGACATATTGAATTAATAATAAATTCTTATAATAAATAAAAAGGCTATTCATTAGTTCATATTTGAACTTCTGGATAGCCTTTTTGCTATAGTCATTTGTATTGAACTTCAATTAGGTTGAGAATCTACATCCCTGGTAGGTTTAAGCCAGGATATTGTCCACCTGGAAATGGCATTGGAAGTTGCGGATATGGCTGCTGAGGATGCGTAGGACGCATATGTGGTGGATATGGTTGCTGAGGACGCGAAGGATGCATATGTGGTGGATATGGTTGCTGAGGACGCGAAGGATGATTATGTGGTGGATATGGTTGTTGAGGACGCGAAGGATGCATATGTGGTGGATATGGTTGCTGAGGACGCGAAGGATGCATATGTGGTGGATATGGTTGCTGAGGATGCGAAGGATGCATATGTGGTGGATATGGTTGTTGAGGATGCGAAGGATGCATATGTGGTGGATATGGTTGTTGAGGACGCGAAGGATGCATATGTGGTGGATAAGGTTGCGAAGGCCGAGTTGGGTACGGAAGTTGCGGATATGGTTGCTGAGGGCGTGTTGGATACGGGCTACCAGAAGGCATGGTAGGATGAAACGGAATGTTAACATCAACATTGTCGGGATTTAAATTAGGGTTGACCAATGAAACACACCTTTCTTCGTTTTTCTTTTCTAACATATGCCTACAATTATGATCGTCGTAGGCATTAAACTAGGTGAATAATCAACAAAGGTAGAATTCATTAAAGTAGAAAATGTTATAAAATATATCAAATTTAATTATAATAGAAGGAAATATCATTTAAAGGATGTTTAGATAAATGACCATTATAAAAATAAAGAAAATTAAGATACAAAATTTACGAAATGTACGACATGGTGAAATTGTGTTAACGGTGAATTTTGAGACGTTTTTTAAGGCTAATGTTGTAGGTTTATACGGACAAAACGGTTCAGGGAAAACAACGATTGTTGATGCATTTGGCTTGCTCAAGGCACTGATCTCCGGCTGGATTACTGAAATAAAATTACCGTCTCAGGAAAAGAGATTAATTATGGCAGGGGAGGATACGGCAAGTATTGAGTTCGAGTTTCTTGTAGAAAATCCATTTGGCACATTTTTTCTCAATTATTATGTAGAGTTACAAGAAGATCAAAACAGACTATACACAACGGTTGAACGTATAGCGTACAGAGAGAATGAGAAAGGAAAGCGTTCAAAGATTCTAATTAATGTTACAGAGGAAGACATACAACTACGTAAAGCAAATCTTTCTGATATGAATGAAAAAACGCGTATCCAATTACTAGTCATTCATCAACTATCTAAAAAACAATATACATCCTTTGTCTTTCACAAAGATTTAAAGCCATTATTACAAGACAGGCTGTCAGAGCTAGAAATGCAATTACTTCACAATTTAGCAATAGATTTTAATCGAGATTTACATGTTGTGAATAATCAAAATATCGCACCCTTATATGAGGAGCGCAGCATGCCATTTAGTATCCATCTAGAAAAAACTCGTGGTTCTATCCCTTACAATTTGAAAGGGCCAGCGTTATTGCCAGAGGATACGTTTAATGTGTTATGTGAAGTAATAGAGCAAAGTAATCGTGTATTATCAGCGATTATTCCAGGTCTGACTATAAAGATTAATGTAATTACCAAACAAACGATGGATAATGGAGAAAAAGGAATCCGTTTTGAATTTTTATCACAACGAGGGGAGCGCGAATTACCACTACGGACAGAGTCAGAAGGGATTTTGAAAATTATCTCTGTACTCAGTGTGCTCATTGCCGTTTATAATAACCCAAATGCTTGTGTAGTGATTGATGAACTAGATTCTGGTGTTTTTGAATATTTATTAGGCGAGTTGTTAACAGTGATTGATGAGGACGGAAAAGGCCAGCTTATTTTTACGTCTCATAATTTACGCGTGTTAGAGGTGCTTGCTATTAAAAACTTATGGTTTACGACAACGAATGAGGAACGTCGTTATATGCAGCTAAAGGGTATTAAAGAGGTAAATAATGCTCGGGATGTTTATTTACGTGCAATTCAGTTGGGCGGACAGGATGAAGAGGTTTATAAAGAAACGAAGATATTTAAAATTAAGCGTGCCTTTAGAAAAGCGGGTGTCCAGCGTGACTAAAAAGGTTCTTTTAATCATTGTAGAGGGGCAGACGGAGCAAATTATTTTAGAGGATTATCTAGATGAACATTTTGCAAATTCTACGATTCGCTTCGATGTACAACGGGAAGATATTTTAACGAAGTGGGATGCAAATAAACGGATACCTAATATTAAAAATAGTATTACGAGAGTGATTCAGAACTATTTGCAGAAGTATAAGTTTTTAGCGAAGGATTTAACTGCAGTCGTTCATATTACTGATGCAGACGGGTGTTTTATTGCCCCCGAATTTGTCAAAGTGAAGGAAGATATTGAACAAAAATTATACTATACAGAAGATGCAATATTGGTGAAATCTGAGAAGCGTAAGGAGCAAATTGAGCAACGAAATGAAATGAAGGCGAATAATGCCAAAATCCTTGTAGCAAATGATCATTTTAGCATTCAGCGATTAAGAATACCGTATCAGCTATTCTATTTTTCTACAAACTTAGAGCATGTACTATGGAATGAGCGCAATGAAATAGCAACGGAAAAGGTGCAAAAGGCTGATGAATTTATGGACAGTTTATCGAGTTCCATAGAAGAGTTTTTAAAAGACTATCTTCCAGTTAACTCTGAGCTTCCTTATAAAGAAAAAATGAAAATGAGCTGGTCATTTTTGATGGAGGGCTGTAATTCGTTACAGCGCGGAACGAATGTGCCGTTATTATTTGAAATGATTAAATCAGATGTACAATAAAGTGTAACTTTAATCGGTGGGGGCCACATCTTCCACTGATTTTTAGTCTTCACCAATAAGGCTTTAATGGGCAGTTAATGTCTATGCCCTCCATTAATCGTTGGAGGGCATTTTATTGTGTAGAAGACAAAATATAAATTAGAGCAACATGCCAGAAGATACATATTAAGTGCAATGGTTGATTGTAGTGGAGACTGGACAGCGCCCAGGCGGGAATAACTTCGCTAATTCCTCCACAATGTGTGTAAAAATAATTTGGAAAAGTGTAACAAATTATTTGTTGCGACGACTTATTTGTGAGTGTAGAAAGTGGGGTGAGGTTTTGCATCAGGATATATTTAAAATTGAACAATTGTACGATTGTTATCATCGTGATGTGTATCATTTTGCACTTTATTATACAAATAGCAAACAAGAGGCAGAGGATATTACACAAGAAACGTTTTTTAAGGCGATGAAGCAGTTAGATAATTTAAAGGATAAAGATAAAGTAAAAACTTGGCTCTTATCAATTGCACGGAATACAGCAGTAGATATACATAGAAGGCAGAAAATAAAACGTTTATTAACAGAAAAACTTAGCTGGCAGCCCGTATTGAAGGAAGTGCCAAAGCCTATAGAGATTGTGGAGAAAAATGAGCAATGGCAGATAGTACAAGAAGCATTAATGACATTAAAATCACATGATCGGACAATCATTATTTGCAGAATGCTAAAAGACTACACGATACAAGAAACAGCTGCGATTTTAGGTATCTCAGAAGTTAAGGTGCGTGTTGATTTTCATCGAGCAATGGCGAGGCTTCGAAAAAAGGTAGGGAGGGATGATTGATGGAAGAACGTGATTACAATTTATTTGATGCACTAAAAAAACGCCCTGATAAAGAGCCAGATATAGATTACTCAAATCAATTACGGCAAAAACTCCAAAAGACTCATGTAACAAAAACAAAAAGATTTTCTATCGCAACCATACTAACCGTTCCAGTGACGCTAGTTGTTCTTCTATTTGTATTCAGCATTGGTACAGGACAATCGTTCAATTTGAAAAATGCAGCACAGTTAACCATCAATCTAGAAAAAGACCTTACTAATATAGTGTGTATGTTCCTCATGCTTACGCTCTCATTGTTTATTTTGTTCGTTTATTTCAAGGGGCTTACGAAGGGAAGACTTGTCTACATGACATTTTCTTTGTCTTTCTTGGCATGGATAGGGAATCTAGTATATGCAGAGCACCGAAATATTGATGAACCTATTGTGCAACCAAGTTATAGCGAATCCTACGATTATACGAGTAAGCAAGACAATATAGATGAAATTCAACAGGAACAGGATAACTACTGGATGAAAACAATAGAGGGAGGTATAAAATAATGAAAAATCCTTACGATTATTTATTTAATGGCATGGGTTTTATTTTTATTGATTTAAGTGCTTTTGGATTACCAGATATATTACCAGATTTCATTGGTTATCTATCTTTCGCATACGGTATTCACTTGTTGCCGTCTTTTCATAACTTAAAGCGTTGGTCAAAAAATTTCGCCATTATTTTAATGATAATGTCATTTTTCGTGGAGCTAGCTCGATGGCTTGGTTATAAAGTACCCGGTGAAATTGGAATAGATTTTATGCAATTTTTATTCATCGTTTTTATGTATTGGGTTTTTCAATTATTATTACACATTCATAATAATAAACCTCTTGAAGCTAAAACATTTAAAACGTACCAGAAATTCATGGCATTTATGCTTTGCGGCTTCGTAATACAGGCATTTTCAATAAATGTTGATACAAGTATGCGAGAAATTACTCATTTTATAGATTCTTTATTACAGGTGTTTTCTTATTTCTTTGTTATATTCTATTATCGAACGTGTCATAAATACTATAAAGAACTTAATGAAAAAAAGGTCCATTCGCTAGAATAAGCGAAGGATCTTTTTTTGTTTATAGGGAATCTGTTCTTATTGAACAGTGACATCTTTTCCTTTCCTAATTCATAAGCTTTATAGGTGTGATTTTATCAAGCTAAGAGGAGGCACTGACATTCAAATACATGTTGTACGGGCAGGGGAGTCCTTATGGGGTATTGCACAGTCGTACGGGACATCAGTTCAAAGTATTGTAGATGCCAATCAAATTCCTGAACCAAATAGATTAGTTATAGGGCAAGCACTTGTGATACCGATTGTCGGAAATTTCTATTATGTGCAGTCAGGAGATAGTCTATATTCAATCGGTCAACGCTTTGGCATAAATTATTCAACACTTGCTCAGGTAAATAATATAAGTCCGAGTCAACCTTTATCGATTGGTATGCGACTTTATATTCCACCTCAACCAAAAACAAAAGCTGAAACATTGGCATATTTAGAGCCAAGAGGAACATTCGTTAGTGAGGCATTATTGAGCCAAGCGAGAGAAGCGGGTCCATTTTTAACGTATCTTGCTTTATTTAGCTATGAGGCAAGGCGAGATGGAACGCTTAAGAGTCCTCCGAGTCAAGGTGTGACGCAAATTGCTAATGATACAGGAGCTTCTCTAGCAATGGTTGTCTCAAACCTAGAGAATTTTAGCTTTAGCGGTGATTTGGCGAGAGATATTTTTCAAAGTACAGCAGTACAGGATTTGCTTTTTAATAATATTCTTGAAGAGGCAAAGCGTTTAGGAACCGTTAAAGATATTCATTTCGATTTTGAGAATTTGCCGGGAGATCAACGAGAAGCGTATAACAATTTTTTAAGGAGAGCGGTGAGTCGATTCCATTCACAGGGGTATACCGTATCGACAGCGCTAGCTCCCAAAACAAGTGCTACTGAGCGAGGTCCATGGACGGCGGGGCATGATTATAAAGCACATGGAGAAATAGTGGATTTTGTTATGTTAATGACTTATGAATGGGGATATTCTGCAGGACCACCTATGGCAGTATCGCCACTTCCAGAGGTAGAAGCGGTTGTAAAATATGCAGTAAGTGAGATACCTCGAAACAAAATTATACTTGGACAGAATTTATATGGATATAACTGGACACTTCCTTTTGTACAAGGGGGCCCGAATGCAGAAGCAATTAGTCCACAAAAAGCAATTGAGATTGCTAAAAAATATAATGCTGCTATTCAGTTTGATTTGAGATCTCAAGCACCGTTCTTTGAATACTATGATGAGCAAGGTAAAGCACATGTAGTCTGGTTTGAGGATGCTAGATCCATTCAAGCGAAGTTCAATTTAATTAAGCGGTACCAACTTCGTGGAGTAGGCTATTGGAAGTTAGGTTTACCATTCCCACAAAACTGGTTATTGATTGGGTCGAATTTTGATGTAGTAAAGAAATGAAATCTTAAGGAGCAAACACTTTCGCCTCGGCGTAATTGTTGCTGTCGCTACGTTAGCACTCGATTTCGCTACAAAAGAGTTCATTCTCTTTTCTGATAAATATTAACAATTAGGAAACGCTGTTTCCATTTCTGGAAATATATATTATAATGATAGTAAATGATATTTTAGGAGGGGTATTTTGGGTAAGTTCAAAAAGTTAGGTATCATACTAACATCAACTGCATTTTCTGTCGGTGTACTTTCGCCAATGGCACAAGCTTCAGCAAACGTAAAAGAACCACAAGAGAGAGTTGCAATCCAAGTTGCTTCTACAGAAACAAAGGTTACAAAAAGTGTGCTTATTAAGCAATTGAATACATTATTCCCTAACAAGTTCAAATTTGTATCAGAGAAAGACTTCTCAATGGGGGAAGCACATTACTTTAATGATGATAAAACAATACGCTATAACTTAAACTTCCATAAGACAATCAATGGCAAAGACGTTTATGGTGATTTTACATTTAAAGGCGAAGATTTAGAATTAGAATATTTCCACTATCAACCTGCCAATATGGCGGATGCATTGTATCCAGTGAAGTATTCAGAGGTGGAGGCAAAGAAAATTGCCCAAGACTTCCTAAAGAAATTGCCGAATACTGCGAATTACAAGCTTCGTGAAGACAATTGGTATGGTGATTTTGGTTTTAGTTTTAGTAGACCTTTATCTGAACCAATTACGTATTCATTCGCTTATTCGCCAACACATAATGGTGTACCACTAAATAATGAGTTTATCAATATTACAGTTTTAGCAAATGGTGAAGTTACAAGTATGTATCGTAATACTGAGTCAACTAGTAAGGCAACATTTGATAACTTAGAACAGAAAAAGAATGAATCAGATATACTTGCACAAGTTCGTGAAAATTTATCAGTTGATTTACGTTATATGATTGACACTAACTACCAAACAGGTGAATCTATTGCTAAGCTTGTGTATATGCCGCCAACAAGCTTCACTGGTGTACATGCATTAAATGGGCAGTGGCATACAATGAATGGTTTTACTGCTCAAGTACCAACGGCAAAAGGTGTAGAAAAACTAGCATCGCAACCTCTTGAACCTAGAAAGAAGGACATTACATTAGCAGAAGTTGAAGAGTTAGCTAAGTCTTTCTTAAAAATTGATTCAGACAAAGTGAAGCTACAAATTGAGTCGGTTGATGAAAGAGAAAACGGAAATGGTGAGACAATTTATTCAGTGCATTATATGTATGAATTAGGAAATGGTAGCGGCTATGGCGCATCATTTGAAGTGAACAAGGTAACAGGTGAGATTACAGACTACTGGGATATACGTAGAGATTTCATGGAGACAGATCAGAAAGTAGAACCAATTGCAAAAGATGCTGCGTTAGCAAAAGCGATAGACTACTTAAAAGCGTGGGCTCCGTCCTATCTTCATAACTATTCAAAACCAATAGAAGAAACTATGTATGACAAAGACAGTAAACGATATTACTTCTCCTTCCCACGTATTGTCAATGGCATTGCTGTACTAGGGGATGAAATTTCTGTTGGTATTAGTGCAGATGGGAAATTAAGTTCTTTAAATATTAGTAATCACAAGATTGATAATTGGCCGGCTGTAAACAAAGCTATTCCTGCGGATAAAGCAAAAGAAACGTTCAATAAGGGGCTTAAATTGGAGCTTCAGTATGCAAAACAGGATGGCGAGGATAATCACCATTATGATTTAGTATACTCTCCAGTTTATAATGGAAGCATATTCAATAGTATTGATGCAACAACTGGTAAATGGCTTCAAAATGTTGATGATGCCAAAGAAAAACAAGCTATTTCACATTCAAAAGCTGGAGGAGAATTAACTTATTTACTACACCAAAATGTATTAGAGGTTAAAGACCCAGCAAACTTTAATGCTGATGCAGCTGTAAACAAGGGAGAAGCTTTGAAAATCTTAGTTAAATCATTAACATACGGATATTATGATTTTGGTCCGTATGGAAGAGGCGACGAGAAGCAATCCTTTAATAACATTGACAAAAAGCACCCATTATACGGAATCGTTGAACAAGCTGTAAGCATGGGTATTATACAACCGGCGGATCAATTTGCAGTAGATAAAGAATTGACTCGTCAAGAGCTTGCAGAATGGTTAGTACGTGTACTAAATTTAGAGAAAGCTGCTAAGCATAGTGACATTTACAAATTAAACTTTGCTGATGCAAGTTCAATTAAACAAGAGTACGCAGGTTATATTGCTTTAGTAAGTGCGATGGGCTTAATGGATGGACAGCAAAATAAATTCAATGCTACTGGGAAAGTGACGTATGCAGATTTGGCAATATCTACAGTTCGTCTAGCAAAGGCTATTTATGAGGAAAACGATGGCCGCCATTACTATTATTAATCAGTAATCGATACATGAAGGGGCATCTCCTGATTTTAGGGGATGGCCTTTTTAACTTGTTTGAATGAAGCTAAAATAGCTCTATGTTCATTCTATTTTCTTATAAACATAAATAATCCGGGAATGTCATTTCCATTTGTGGAAAAGTATAATATAATTATGGTAAATAATAATATAGGAGTGATATTTTGGTAAATTTTAAAAAGTTAGGTATTATACTAACATCTACTGCATTTTCAGTTGGTGTACTTTCGCCAATGGCACAAGCTTCAGCAAATGTAAAAGAACCGCAAGAGAGAGTTGCAATACAAGTTGCTTCAACAGAAACAAAAGTAACGAAAAATATGCTTATTAAGCAATTGAATACACTATTCCCAGGCAAGTTCAATTTTGTAACAGAGAAAGATTTTTCAATGGGGCAAGGGCATTACTATAATGATGACAAAACGATACGCTATGATTTAGACTTCCATAAGAGAATCAATGGCAAAGACGTTTTTGGTAATTTTACTTTTAAAGGCGAAGATTTAGAAATAGAAAATTTCTACTACCAACCTGCCAATATATTGGATGCATTGTACCCAGTGAAGTATTCAGAGGTGGAGGCAAAGAAAATTGCCCAAGACTTCCTAAAGAAATTGCCGAATACTGCGAATTATAAGCTTCGTGAAGACAATATTTTTGGTAATTTTGATTTAAGTTTTAGTAGACCTTTAACTGAACCAATTAGGTATTCATTCACTTATTCACCAACACATAATGGTGTACTAATGAGTGATGAGTCTATCAATATTGTAGTTCTAGCGAATGGTGAAGTTACAAGTATGTATCGTAATACTGAGTCAACTAGTAAGGCAACATTTGATAACTTAGAACAGAAAAAGAATGAGTCAGATATACTTGCAAAAGTTCGCGAAAATTTGTCAGTAGATTTACGTTATATGGCTGACTATAATTACCAAACAGGTGAAGCTAGTGCTAAGCTTGTGTATATGCCGTCAACAGGCTTCAATGGTGTACATGCAATAAATGGACAGTGGCGAACAATGAATGGTTTCACTTCTGAAGTACCAAAGGCAAAAGGTGTAGAAAAACTTGCATCACAACCACTTGCGCCTAGAAAGAAGGATATTACAGTAGCAGAAGTTGAAGAGTTAGCTAAATCTCTCTTAAAAGTGGATTCAGACAAAGTAAAGCTACAAATTGAGTCGGTTGATGAAAGAGAAAACGAAAATGGCGAAACAATTTACGATGTAAATTATATGTATTATTCTGGAAATGGAGGCTCGGGCACATCATTTGAAGTGAACAAGGCAACAGGTGAGATTACAAACTACTGGGATATGCGTAGAGATTTCATGGAGACAGATGATAAAGTAGAGCCAATTTCAAAAGATGCTGCATTAGCAAAAGCGATCGACCACTTAAAAGAATGGGCTCCGTCCTATATTCATAATTATTCAAAACCACTAGAAGATGCAACATATGATAAATATTCAAAACAGTATTACTTCTCTTTCCCACGTATTGTCAATGGCATTGCCGTAGTAGGGGATGAAATTTCTGTTGGTATCAGTGCAGATGGGAAATTAAATGCTTTACATGTTAATAATCGTAAAATCGATAATTGGCCGTCTGTAAACAAAGCTATTCCTGCAGATAAAGCAAAAGCAACGTTCAGTGAGGGGTTAAAAGTAGAGCTCCAGTACGCAAAACAGGATGGTGAGGATAATCACCACTATGATTTAGTATACTCTCCAGTTTATAATGGAAGCTTGTTCAATGGTATTGATGCAACAACTGGTAAATGGCTTCAAAATGTTGATGATGCCAAAGAAAAACCAGCTATTTCACATCCGAAAGCTGGAGGAGAATTAACTTATTTACTACACCAAAATGTATTAGAGGTTAAAGACCCTGCAAACTTTAATGCTGATACAGCTGTAACCAAGGGAGAAGCTTTGAAAATCTTAGTTAAATCACTTTCTTACGGATATGATTTCGGTCCGAATGGAAGAGACAACGAAAAGCAATCCTTTAATAATATTGACAAAAAACATCCATTATACAAAGTCGTTGAACAAGCTGTAAGAATGGATATTTTACAACCGGCGAATCAATTTGCAGTAGATAAAGAATTGACTCGTCAAGAGCTTGCAGAATGGTTAGTACGTATACTAAATTTAGAAAGTGTTGCTAAGCATAGTGACATTTACAAATTAAACTTTACTGATGCAAGCTCTATTGACTCAGCGTACGCAGGTTATGTTGCTTTAGTAAGTGCGATGGGCTTAATGGATGGACAGCAAAATAAATTCAATGCTACTGGGAAAGTGACGTATGCAGATTTGGCAATATCTACAGTTCGTCTAGCAAAGGCTGTTTATGAGGAAAACGACGACCGCCGTTACTATTATTAATCAGTAATCGATACATGAAGGGGCATCTCCTGATTTTAGGGGATGCCCTTTTTGTGAGATTACAGTAAAACAAAAGGATTGCCGTCAATTATTATATATGTTATTATTATCTCGAATTAAAGATAAATGAATTCGAAGTAAATGAAAAGAGGGAGTCGTGTGAAGGAAAATAATCGTAATTTAAAAGCTTTTACGGTCTTGTTCCGGGCGTATCAAACGATTCAGGATGCAACAAAGAGAGATTTACTTCAATATGATTTAAATCAAACCGAATTTTCGGTACTTGAGTTTTTATATCACCACGGTGAGCAACCAATTCAAGTAATTGGAAAGAAAATTTTAATTGCAAGCAGTAGTATTACGTATGTTATTGATAAGCTCGAACAAAAAGGTTTTGTGTATCGACGTGCTTGTCCAAAGGATCGTCGTGTCACATATGTTTTATTAACATCTGAAGGACAAGTGTTGATGGAAGAAATATTTCCAAAGCATGAACAAAAAATTAATGAGATTTTTGAAGTATTAGGTCAACAGGAGATGGATACAATGATTCTGTCTTTAAAAAAGGTTGGTTTAAACGCAGTTGAAAAATAAAAAAAATAAAAAAATTTACGTATATATCTCGAAATCGAGATAAATAGGAGGAACAAAAATGAATCATTTAAAAGGAATTCACCACGTTACTGCTATTACAAGTAGTGCAGAAGAGAATTATAAATTCTTTACTTATGTGTTAGGGATGCGATTAGTGAAAAAAACAGTTAATCAGGATGATATCCAAACATATCATTTATTCTTTGCAGATGATAAAGGTAGTGCTGGTACTGATATGACATTTTTCGATTTCCCAAACATCCCAAAAGGTGTGCATGGAACAAATGAAATTTCCAAAACCTCATTCCGCGTGCCTACAGATGCGGCATTGGACTATTGGGTAAAACGTTTTGATCGATTAAATGTTAAACATACAGGTATACAAGAACAGTTTGGTAAGAAAACTTTATCATTCGTTGATTTTGATGATCAGCAATATCAACTTATTTCTGATGAAAACAATACAGGCGTTGCATCTGGCACTCCATGGCAAGATGGACCGATTCCTCTTGAATATGCAATTACAGGCCTGGGTCCGGTTTTTATACGAGTTGCTAACTTTAAATATTTCAAAGAAATGCTAGAAAAAGTGATGCTCTTTACAGAAATTGCAGAGGAAGGGGATTTCCATTTATTTGAGGTTGGTGAAGGCGGAAACGGTGCACAAATCGTTGTAGAGTTTAACGCAGTTTTACCAGTAGCTCGTCAAGGCTTCGGTACAGTACATCATGCGGCATTCCGCGTAGAGGATCGCGCTGTATTAGATGAATGGACAGAACGATTTGAAAGCTTTGGCTTCAATACTTCAGGTTATGTAAACCGTCACTTCTTTGAATCCCTTTATGCGCGAGTTGCACCACAAATTTTATTTGAGCTAGCTACTGATGGCCCAGGATTTATGGGGGATGAGCCTTATGAAACATTAGGTGAAAAATTATCATTGCCACCGTTTTTAGAGCCAAAGCGTGCACAAATTGAAGAGCTTGTTCGTCCTATCGACACTGTAAGAAGTACGATTACGTTCGATAAAGAATATGAGTAATGCATTTCATTCCATTCCATTCAGTAGAGAAACATTAGCTTCTGCTGAATGGATTACATACTCTTAACAGTTAGACGATTTCTAAAAAATGAATGGAGGGCAGTTAGATGGAATTTACAAAGGTAATAGATAAGCGTCGTTCGGCGAATAATTTTATAGAAGGCATCAAGATGAGCGAAGAAGATATACGTCCCATTTTGGAGGATGTTAAACTTGCTCCATCCGCTTTTAATTTACAACATGCCAATTATATCGTTGTCTTAGATGAAGAAAAAAAAGAAAAAGCAAGAGAAGCAGCATATGGGCAATATAAAGTGCACTCATCCTCAGCGGTTATACTTGTTTTAGGAAATAAAGAAGCCTATAAAAATACTGCCAACCTTAGTCAAGGGATGGTAGACTTGGGCATTATTAATGCTTGTGAGTTAGAAAATATTGTCGAAGAAAACACTAAGTTTTATGAAGAACGTGGCGAGGAATTTATGAAGGAAGAAGCCATTCGTAATGCTTCACTTTCAGCTATGTTATTTATGCTAGCGGCTAAAAATCGCGGATGGGATACATGTCCAATGATTGGCTTTGATCAACAACAAATGAGAGCTCTTTTTAATGTCCCAGAAACACATGAAATTGTATTAATGATAACTATAGGTAAGGAAAAAGAAAATAGTCGCCGCTTGCGTGGTTATCGTAAACCAGTTGAGGAATTTGCAACCTATTATTAGGGTGGTATAAAATAGAAGTGCTTTACAAATAATAAATTTAATGCACATTTAGGAGGAAATATTGTGAAAGTAGTAGCAATTGTAGGGAGTATCCGTAAAGAATCTTATAATATGCAATTAGCAAAATTTATTCAAAAACGTTATACAGAGAAAATTGATCTTGAAATATTAAGCTTAAAAGATGTACCAATGTATAATCAAGATATCGAAAATGAAGCCCCACAACCTGTACTTGATTTTAAAGCAAAAGTAAAAGCGGCAGATGCAGTACTATGGTTGACTCCAGAATATAATGGTACAGTGCCAGGTGTTATGGTTAACGCCATCGATTGGTTATCTCGCGTTGATAAAGTAATGATTGGCAAGCCATCATTCATGATGGGGGCATCAATGGGTAACTTAGGTACTGTTAAAGCACAATTACATTTACGAGATATTTTATTCTCACCTGGAGTAAATTCACCATTACTTAGTGGTAATGATGTTTATATTGGCGCAGTACACACTAAATTTGATGCTGAAGGCAATTTAACAGATGAGGGTACTATTAAATTCCTAGATGTAGTTATTGACAACTTCTTAAACTGGATGGAAAAATATATTTAACAATAGAAAAAAATGTCCCATTAGTATGTAAAATACTGATGGGACATTTTTGGGTTTATGATAGAGGTTAATGCTCCGACACCCTGCCGCTAAACTGGCCAGTCAACTGAAGCGAAAGGTAGAACAATCGATGAGATTCGGTAAAAATGCCTAGTTGGAGAGAAATCAACCCACATTTTGGGGATGATCCTTTATTTAATTGGAATTATTTTTAAAACTTTTTGAAGGCGGTATGCAAAAATACCCGCGAATATAGCTAAAATAATATCCTTTGGCAAAGGAGGCATCATCCAAAGCCATGCTAGTTTATAAGTGAAAGCATCAGGAGCACTAGCCCATAGCTTGTAGGCAAAGTACATCCAATTTGTCCCTAGTAAATAATTAATAGCAGTTGCAACTAATGCAGCAACTACATAGCTTTTCTTCGTTCCACTGCGTTCTACAATAAGCCCAGCGACAAATGCAGCTAATATAAAAGAGACAATGAAACCAAAAGTAGGACTTAAAATTTGTCCAAAGCCTCCGCTGAAACGTGCAAATACAGGTGCTCCTGCTAAACCGATGCACATATAAACAGTGCAAGCGAGTGCCCCTTTTCTACTACCGAGAATAAGTCCTGCTAAAATAGCAAAAAATGTTTGCAATGTGATCGGTACTCCACCAACAACCATGAAAGGTACAATGGACGTAATATTAGCGCCTATCATCATCAATGTTGAAAATAGTCCAACGTATGCAATATCTACTGTTTTTAATTTTTGATGTGTATGTTCCACAACCGTTGTCATTATTTCACCCCTAAAAAGTAATGTTGATAATAATAGTGTAAAAAAATAAAGTTTTTGTGTCAACCTGATTATTATTTTTGGTTAACGAAAATACATTCTCTTAACTTGATAAATGATTGTTAGTATAGACTAACTATTAAAATATATGATAGAATTGCCATAATTTTATATTATTCGATGCTAATGGTGTGACATCTTGTACAAGGTGTCACTTAAAAGGGAAATCGGTGCAAATCCGACGCTGTCCCGCAACTGTAACGAGGAGTTCTATGATGATGTAGCCACTGTTCTAGAATGGGAAGGCAATCATAGGCACATTGATTCGAAGCCAGGAGACCTGCCATTTAGTTATTCCTGTAATGCCCACGAGGACGAAAGCGATTACGGACAATAGTAGAAGAAAATCTAACTTTGTTTAATTTCTTTCAGCATGTGTCTAAACACACACTGAAAGACGCATTATGCCGAGGCATAATAAACTCTAGGGTATTTCCATGCGCATTTGCATGGAATACCCTTTTTTCTTTCATTTATCTTCGTTCTGCTAATGTTAGCAAAGCGTCAGCTACAATTTACGGCAAGGTGAAATTGATGTTTAATGATTAGGAGTTAATAAACAGATGAATAGAAAATTTATGCTACTTTCAATGACCCTTCTTCTAGTACTTATAATTTCAATGACAATTGCGATTATGGTTGGATCGGTCTCCGTTTCACCACTTTATGTATGGAAGGTTATCCTTTCTAAAATTCCAATTATACAAAGTTCAATCGAACAAGATTGGAGCCGCTCTCAGGAAATTATCATTTGGCAAATAAGGGCTCCACGTGTATTACTTGCTGCTATCGTTGGAGCAGGCTTGGCAATTGCAGGAGCAGCCATTCAGGCACTCGTTCGTAATTCAATTGCAGAACCATATATTTTAGGAATTTCTTCCGGCGCGACGGTTGGTGCCACAGCTGTCATCATTTTAGGTGCCTTTTCATTTCTAGGCGTTTATGCTCTTTCCGTATCTGCCTTTTTAGGTTCTCTCACAGCAATGGGGTTAGTTTTCTTCTTATCACATGTTGGCGGTAGGGTGTCTGTCTTTCGACTTTTACTTTCAGGGATGGCGGTGTCATTTATTTTATCTGCCATTTCAAATTTTATATTAATGCTGTCGAAGCAAGAGGGGGGAATGAAGGCAGTCATGTTTTGGATGCTAGGAAGCCTAGCAGGTGCGAAATGGAGTATTCTTGTAATTCCTACAGTCATTTTTATTGTAGTATTTGCCTTGTTATGGCTCCACTATCGCAGCTTAAATTTATTACTTCTTGGAGAAGAAGCTGCAGTTACATTAGGGGTTAACTTACAACAATTCCGAGTACAGCTTATTTTATTAGTATCATTATTAACGGGTGTACTTGTTGCTGTAAGTGGCTCAATCGGATTTGTTGGCTTAATCATTCCACATATTGTACGGCTAATTGTAGGTTCAAATCATAAATATGTTATACCGATTAGCGCATTATTAGGAGGGATTTTCTTAGTTTGGGCAGATGCACTTGCTCGAACGTTAATTGCTCCTGAGGAAATGCCGATTGGAATTATCACGGCTTTTTGCGGGGGTCCATTTTTCATCTGGCTGCTACGTCGTAACAATTATTCTTTCGGTGAAGGAGATTAAAACATATGACATTAGAAGCGAAACAAGTATCATTCTCCATTTCTGATGAACGCATATTACATGAAGTAAGTGTTCAAATAAAGAACAGGCAATTTGTTGGGCTAATTGGTCCTAATGGTAGTGGGAAGTCAACGCTATTAAAGAATATGTATCGTTTATTAAAACCAGAAAGTGGAACAGTATTATTAAATGAACAGAATATTTTAAAGCAATCGAGCAAAAGCATAGCTAAAAATTTAGCAGTTGTGAGTCAAGAAACACCGGTCTTATTCGATTTTACAGTGCATGATTTAGTGAGTATGGGGAGAACTCCCCATAAAAAACTATTGGAGCTTGATCAAGAACAAGATTTTCAAATCGTAAAGGATGCACTGAAGCAAACAGGTATCGCTCATTTAGAAAAACGTAGCTATAGCTCTCTTTCGGGTGGCGAAAAAAAGCGGGTGATGGTTGCCCGTGCCCTTGCTCAGCAAGCACAAGTGCTTATTTTAGATGAGCCAACAAATCATCTAGATATTCAACATCAATTGCAGCTTATGGATCTAATCCAAACCTTACATTTAACAGTTGTTGCTGCAATCCACGATTTAAACATTGCAGCTATGTATTGCGATCAAATTTATGTTTTACAGCAAGGTCGAATTGTTTGTTTTGGCACACCAGAAGAAGTACTTACACCGGAATTATTACAAGATGTATTTGGTGTTTATGCCGATATTCAAACACATCCACTTACAGGTAAACCTTATTTAATGTATATCCCAGAGCAATTCACGAAGGAAGCTTTATGTCAAAAAAATTAAGGATGTAATTATGGTTTTTGGCAAAGCGAGGGGTTGATTTCCGTTCCGACTGGGCGCTTTGTTGCTGACGCTTCGCTTTCGCACAGAGCAAAGCTTCCTGGGGGCGTCCGATGAGCCGCTTCACTCGCTTTACTCGCTCCAGGGTCTCGGGCCAACACGATGTTGGTCACGAAGGCGTTATCACAGGATGTGATGCTTTTAGCCTTCGTTCCTCTATTGCTGATCCCCAAGGAGTCGCCCAGTCTCCACTCCAATCAACCACTTCATATAGTACATATCTTCTGGCCTGTCACTCTAATTAATAGTGATGAAATCCTCTAGATACACTATTTACATAGTTATAAAATAAAGTTTCAACGAAAAAGTTTATTTCAAAAGGCTTATTCATAGTATTAAAGAATTGAAGTCAAATTAAGATACTGCTTTTAAGCCCGCCACACCAATGACAATGGCGATGATACTAATAATTCGAGTCAGGTTTTTAGATTCACCGAAGAATATAATATTTACGAGTACAGCGCCAACTGTACCAATCCCAACCCAAACTACATAGGCGATGCTTAATTGTAAAAAGTTAAAGGAAGCATATAGAAGTGCAAAGGACATCCCAAAGCCTCCTACATATATTAATAAATTACGTATAGTTTTGTTTTGACTATAAAAGCGTAAACCTACAACACCGATAATCTCTGAAATTGCGGCTAATAAAACAAGTAACCAACCCATTATGCATTAGCTCCTTTCTTTTCATCAATATCTTTTGAAGGATTATCAGCTAAATTAAGACCAATAACACCCAATACTAAAATAAAAATGAAAATACCTTTAATAGCATTAAACTCGCCATCAAAAATAAAAATGTCCATTAATGTAGTACCAATTGTACCGACCCCTGCAAAAGTCGCATAAACTGTGCCTGTAGGTAGGTTTTCACAAGCCTTTGATAAGAAGTGAAAATCCAACGCAATTAGGGACACAATAATAATCCAATGCCACCAAGCGCTAGCAACATTAAAACCAAATATCCAAAACAATTCAAACAAACTAGTTAATCCAACATAAATCCAATCTTTTTTCATCGTTAAATTCCTTTCATTTATCCGCGATTATGACTGACATTCAGTCATTTTTAGTGTAAAAGAGAACGTCACTTAGGCGTGACGTAAACCGAGTGCATGATGTAAAAAGTCGAGGAGCTCAAGCTTTTGAAGTCTAATTGTTTCTTCTTCACTGTCATCATACAAATAAATTTGTTCAGCAGCAGATTCTACTAGACCGATGATAAGTTTAGAAGAACGTGTAGTGTTTAGAGATTCGCGTATTGTTCCTACTTGTTGAGCTTCGTATAAAAAATTATTCATCCATTCGTAATAGGGAGCATATATATTTTCCCATTCTTTCATATGCTCAGTTTGTGTAATACCGGCATAGATAAGTGCAAATACATCTCGATATTCCTCTGTTAGAGAAAAAACAATATCTACTAATTTTTCAAGCTGCTTTGCAAAAGGCTCCTGTATTGAAATACCATCGTTTATAGCAGCAATAATTTTCTCAACCATAACTTTAGCAATGGCTGGCATAACTGAAAGCCGTGATGGAAAATAAAGATAAAATGTCCCTTGCGCAATACCTGCAGCTTTTACGATATCTGAAACCTTAGTCTTTTCAATTCCTTTTTCACGAAAAACTTCAATTGCAGCTTGAATAATTTTCTCTTCTTTTGACATGGAATCCCTCGCTTTTAGCCTGCTTATTTATTATGTTACAAAATAGCTGAAATAAAGTCAATGAATAATGACTGACAATCAGTCATTGTTTTTGTGTATATATGTTTCTTATTTAGGGAACTTTATTCGTGAAAGGATTTGATGAAAATGGAAGAGATAAAGATTGCGCAACTAGATCAGCAACAGCTTGAAAGAATTAATGAGCTAGAAAAGAACATTGGAGTGACCTTAGTAGCTTATGATTCTTCAACAATGCCATCACAGGGCTCGGGTGCCTTTGAGTCAAATAATAGTACTCTCAGCAATCATTAATTAAGAATAAAATGCCTTGCAGCAATGTGAGGTTTTTTTATTTCATGTAAAGAGCGTATAGGGGGTTACAATGATGCAGGATTTCTATGCAGATTTACATATTCATATTGGGCGTACTTTAAGTGGACATGCTGTTAAAATTACTGGCAGTAAAACGTTAACATTAGCAAGAATTTTAGAGACTTCAAGCGCAAGAAAGGGTCTAGAGATTATTGGGATTATTGATTGTCATTCACCAGAAGTAATGGATGAAATGGCAAAGATGATAGAACAGGGCGAATTGAAGGAGCTGGAACAGGGAGGGCTTCGTTTTCAAGAAACTACACTTATTCCAGGTTGTGAAATTGAGATTTATGATCAACATTGCCTTGGACCAATCCATGTGCTTGCCTATTTTCCAACACTTTCGCTCATGAAGGAATTTTCAAATTGGATGTCTAATCATATGAAAAATATCCATTTAAGCTCGCAGCGAATTTATTGTGATGGGCGAACATTGCAGCAAAAGGTTCATGAATTAGGTGGGCTTTTTATTCCTGCCCATGTTTTTACACCATTTAAAAGTTTGTTCGGTAAAGGTGTGCATCGTAGTTTAACAGAAGTTTTTGACCCTCAGCTTATTGATGCGATAGAGCTTGGTTTAAGCTCCGATACTGATATGGTGAGTAACATTAGAGAGCTGCAGGCATATACATTTGTCAGCAATTCTGATGCACATTCACTTGGGAAAATTGCACGTGAGTATCAAAAATTGAGACTGTCTAATGCAAATTTCACAGAATTAAAGATGGCGCTTCATGAGCAACAAGGTCGAGCAGTAACAGCCAATTATGGCTTAAATCCTTTGCTTGGTAAATATCATCAAACCGCCTGTGCAAAATGTGGTGGGCGGCTTAGCAATTCGGCAACAATTTGTACAAACTGTGGAAGCACGCAAATTATAAAAGGGGTTGCAACACGTATAAAGGAGCTTTCAGAGCAAGTGACTGATAAACGTGCACGACCACCATATATTCACCAAGTACCACTAGACTTTATTCCAGGATTAGGGCCGAAAATGATGGAACGATTACTACAAGCATTTGGTACAGAGATGAATATTTTGCATAGAGTTACGCTAGAACAACTCGAACAAATCGTGCCACATAAAATTGCCAAGATGATTGATTTAGCAAGAACAGGGCAATTGGCAATCGAAGTTGGTCGTGGCGGTATTTATGGGAAGGTTCAGCTGGAATAAAAAAATAATTGCTCGTATTTATCCCATTTCTATCCTCCTTATATTAAAATGGTAATTAGTAAAAATTGGAGGAGTGAGTGTGTGCAATTATCAAAGAAATTTCGGTTTTTAGCGGCTAGCGTTCTGGCATGTCAATTAGTAGTACCAATAGGTGCAAATGCTGAGGAACAAAGAGACTACATAGCGCCAAGCTGGATAGCTCAAGCAGATTATGTAGCATTGGGTGATTCCTTAGCACATGGTATGAATGAGGTTGGAATAATCGGGTTAGGTTACACAGATTTTGTTGCACAAACTTTACAGCAAGATGGTTTCATCACTTCTTATAATAAGGGATTTGCCTATTCAGGTTATACAACGAAAGATGTACTAAATGATATACAAAATAATGTGGAAAAGTCAGTGGTAGGATTCGGCTATCAAAGTGAGAAGGTAAAGGTTCGCACATCTATTAAAGAGGCTGAAATTATTACTCTAACCGTTGGTGCCAATGATTTAATACCTATTTTAAAAGAGTCTCAGACAACTGGCATTAATACAGCAATGATGCTAAAAACTTCCCAAGGGGCAATAAAAAATATTGCTGCTATTTTAGAAGAAATTAAGAAGCTTAATCAGAGCGCTCAAATTTATGTGATGGGTTATTATAATTCTTTTCCTTACTATGGTGAGGATGTACAGCAAAAATTTAAAATGCTATTAAAAGTTATGAATGCAACGATACAAACAACTGCTGAAAAAGCGGGTGCCGTTTTTGTACCGACATATGATATTGTAGAAAAAGATGTACCAAGCTATTTACCTAATCCGGAAAATATTCATTTAAGTGAAGCGGGCTATTTAGCAGTAGCGAACGAAGCGTTTTTACCAGCGATTAAAGCAAGTACGTTATGGGATGTATCAAAAACGATCGAAGCAAATATGAAAGATAGTACAACTGTTAAAATAAACTGGCTGGAAGCGACGGATAATGTAGGTGTCACTAGTTACAACGTATATGTAAATGGTAAGCTATCATTTACACAAGATGCTAAAACAAACGCTGTAACTTTGGATAATTTAATAGCGAATACAGCATATACGGTAGCTGTTAAAGCGGTTGATGCGGCTGGTAATGAAAGTGTTCAAAGTCCAACAGTTACTTTTAATACTGGAAGAACTTTAAGCTTTACCGATATAGAAAAGCATTGGGCAAAGGAGTTTATATTAAAGGCAGCTGAAGCGGGTATTATGAACGGTTATCCAGATGGTACGTTTAAACCTGAGCAAAGTGTTACTCGTGCACAGGCCGCTTCAATGCTTGTTAGAAGTCTCGGTTTAACGACGAAAGAAAAGGCACCATTTACAGACATTGTAAGCTATGATGTCGGAACTCAGTCAGAAATTGCAGCAGCTTATGCATATGGGCTAATTAAGGGGACGAATGGGACGTTTAACCCTGGGCTGCCAGTTACTCGCGCTCAACTAGCAGTAATGATTAATCGTGCTTACGATTATCAGCAAAAGCAACCTTATGCTGTGAAAGGGAAAGCTCCATTCTCTGATATTGCCTCTTACGATGAAGAAACAAAACATGCAATAACTATGTTGTATGAACAAGGTATTATTATAGGTAGTGAAGGGGGATTTTCACCCGAGGCTCCTACAAAACGAGGCCATGCAGCGAAAATATTTATAAAATTTAATAGTCTATTAAAGAAATGAAATCATTAAAGGTAGAGGTTGTGAATAGTAACCTCTACCTTTAGGCGTTTGCATATGTTATTTTTATTGCGATGGATATCTAGTACAGTTGAGGCACTGATTATGCCAATTTAGAATTGTAATAATGCTGAAGTGAAAATAGATCAAAAGGAGAATGGGATGCTGTCATTTATTTTATCTGCGAAAAGATTGTTAGTAGGCATGTGGAAGTCATTCAAGCGTCCACAGTTTCTATCTTTGTTCACAACATTATTTTTTATTGTTCTTTCAGGGACAATGTTTTATAAAGGGACGGAAGGCTGGCATTGGATTGATGCCATGTATTTTGCAGTAGTGAGCTTAATTCCAACAGGTGTTGAGACGGGACTGTATCCTACTAGTGATTTTTCAAAGATATTTACGATGATTTATTTAATCGTTGGAACAGGTATCATGTTTATTACGCTATTAATGCTCGGCCGATCAATAGTCGATTTTACAATTGAGGAAGAAAAGAAAGAACAAGTAAAAAAACGTCTGAAAAAATAACAAAGCAGTTCAATAAATCTATAAGATTTACTGAACTGCTATTCTTTACTTATTTACGATAATCTAGCAATGATGCCTTCTTCATCGTCTAAGACTAATTCGATTCCTGTTGAAAATGGATCACCATGTAGGACATCTTTAATCCATACACGTAGTGCGCCAATCATTGCTGATGTATTGAACACCTCGACTTGACCATTCGTTTCAACTTCTGCACCGAAACCTGCGTCATCATCGTATGTTAGTTCTACAAGTACATCCTCAGGGCGAATGTTTTTATAGTAAGCCTGAGATAAGCAAATTGCATTAATAATATCTTGCTCATTAATTATTTGTGCCATTGTGCTTCCTCTTTACGCTTTTTATCTTTAAACATATTAACAATTTTTACAACTAGCATTATGATAACCATGATGGCTGCAACGTTAATTAATAAGCCTAAAATATTACCAAGCATACCCATACCACTGAAAAGACTTCCGAATAATAAGCCAGCTAAGCCACCAAGCATTAAGCCTTTCATAAGACCGCCTGAGAAGAAGCCGCCTTTCTTAGCTGTTGAATCCGTTTTGTTTGTGCTTTTATTTGTTGTTGCATTATTTTGATCTTTAGATTTATCCTGAGATTTTTGGATATTTGAGCTATTATTATTGTTTGAGAAGCCTTTTTTACCTGACTTATAGGATTTAGCTTCTGCAGTTGGTGTATCTGAGATGAACAATGTTGCACCTACAGATGCAAACATAAGTGTCGCTGCAAAAAGAGCGGCAAGAATTTTTTTCATTACTTACATTCCTCCAATATAATTTTTAGTTTTGTCATAAACTAAGCTTACTAGTAATTTTACATGAACCATCTCGAAAAATAAAATAAACGCTTTCATCAATTTAGATATATGCACAAATTTGAACAAGTAGTGACAATGCTAATACAAATGTTGGACATGCATTACTTATATCGTTAATTGTAGTGGAGGTTGGACGTCCGCCCCTAGTAGGAACGGAAATCAACCTCGAGTTAAGAGGATAAGCCTTAAAAAGGGTATATGGAAAGAAAGGAGTGAAACGATGATTTCAACATTATTACTATTAATTTCAATTTTTTTATTGTTATATATAACGGAAAAAAGACGTTTTTTCAATGCAGTAGTTCTTGGTTTTTTAGGGTTGTTTATTTTAAGCACAATACTTAGTCATCCAGTATTTCTCCCGAATGAGCAGGGGATTGTGTCGAAGATGGGGATAGTCGTAATACTTGGAAGTTTCCCGAGTATTATGTTTGTTTTATCGATAGCTACGTTTTTTAATAGTAAAGTTTTACTTGAAAAAGAAGGACGTAAAGTACGAAATCTATTGTTGGCTGTTTTTGGTTTGAGTTTTTTTATCATGATGATTTGGTATGTATTTGTGATTTTTATGAATATCGAAGATGATATTTGGCATATTCTTTTCTTCTATGGGTTCTTGGTTTTTGGTTATACAATGTTTTTATATACAAGCATAATGGCCTACGCCACTCTATATCATTTTACGCCTATCCTTTATGAGCCTAACTATATTATTGTGTTAGGGTCAGGACTAATCGGAGATAAAGTACCACCGCTTTTAGCTAGCCGTTTAGACGAGGCAGTAAAGCAGTTTCAAAAATATGATGAACGACCTTACATTATCGTCTCAGGTGGACAGGGAAGTGATGAAAAAGTATCAGAAGCATATGCCATGAAAAAATATATAGTTGACGAACATCAAATACCGTCTCAAAAAGTATTTATGGAAGATCAATCGACAAATACTGAACAGAATATGGCATTCTCTAAAGAGATTATGGATAAGCATGCTCAAGGGGGAAAATATAGATCCTTATTTGTAACGAATAATTTTCATGTTTTTCGTGCAAGTATTTATGCCAAAAAAGCGAAGCTTGATGCACAAGGTGTTGGTTCAAAGACAGCCTTTTATTATGTACCTAATGCATTTACTCGTGAATTTATTGGTTTATTAGAAATGTATAAATGGATTCATGTCACGGTCTTTTTGTTTATTACATTGTTCATTGGATTAATATTGAGAGCGTATGTGTAACCAATTTAGAACTGTCTTCCATATAATAGTGGCAAGGCGCATTTTATTTTCATTCAGTAGAAAACTCCCACCTCTGAAGGTGGGGAGGCGAAATCGATAGTAGTGTGCGAGGGGGGAAAACGAATGTATGGGCAATTTTTAGCAAAAAAAAATAAAGAGCGAATAGGGTCTCTACAAAGGCTCGCGCAAACACAAGATACGTGTTTTACGCAAAACATTGATTTGATAGCAGTCAAAGAAGTACAGTTAGCAACATTGCACAAAATTGTATATCAAGTTGTGCAGGGACTATTGAAAAAAAAACAACAACGACATTTACAAATTATACATCCAGAACAGACACAGTCAGTACAGGAGAATGTGCTAACGCTTTTAGCTGAATATGATGATTTACTGCGCGAAGCAATTCCACTCCCTATCTATATTTTTGTTTGGCAAATTTCTTCACTGGAGAAGTTAGCTAATTGTGTTGAAGTTGTTGATGATGTACTTGATATATTGGAATGGTATTTAATTCATCAAAATGAGCAGGTTGAAGCGTTTGACGAAGAAGATCTAGATCACGAGGTAATTATTGACTTATATAAAGATGCCATCGAGGAACAGGATGCGGATGCACAATTTCAACTTGGTGAATACTACAGTGCAATTGATGGCGCATATTTCCAGCCAGAAAAGTCCGTGAAGTGGTTTGAGTTAGCAGCATCACAAGGTAATGCTGATGCACAATATGCACTAGGTAATTTTTATTTTGAAGGTATAGGTGTACAAGAAAGCTATAATATGGCTTTTTCGCTGTATGAGGCTGCAGCAAAGCAAGGGCATCCAGATGCCGCAAATAATTTAGCGGATATGTATTTTAACGGTGAGGGAGTACCAGAAAACTTGGTACTTGCGAAGAAGTGGTTCGACTTTGCCGCACAACAAGGTGTAGCAGAGGCCATGTTTACACTCGGAATAATTTACGAGCAGGGATTAGGAGTCGACAAAGACGAGGAGCAAGCCTGTAGCTATTATAAAAAATCTGCTGAAGTAGGCTATGTTGAGGCACAATATAGGCTTGGAGGAATCTATTTAGAGGGACGGTTAGGGCAAACGAAAGATGTGAACCGTGGATTATATTGGTATGAAAGAGCAGCAAAGCAATATCATGTCGATGCCTTTTATGATTTGGGCTTTATTTGGAGCCAAGGGTTAACAGGTATACGGAATATTGAAAAAGGTATTCATTGGTTTAAACAGGCTGCCCTTCAAGGTGATTCGGAAGCAAAGTTACAACTAGGGCATATATACAATAAAGGGGAAGGAATAGCTAGAAATATTAAAGAGGCTATAAAATGGTATGGACTTGCAGCAGATGCAGGAAGTGCGGAGGCGGCAATTTTACTGCAAGAATTGAATGGAATGTGAGCATTTTTTATTAAAAAGTAATGGGTTTTTAGATTCAATTATCCGCTTTTGGCACATAGGTATTAAGTTTTGTTTTTTGGCGTTTATTAGGTATATATTATCAGGTTTATATGGTTGTAAAAATATCAATATAATAAAGTGGTAATACCTCGAACTAAAACAAGGAAAAAATAAGCATAAAAAAAACAGAGATGATGTTAATTAGCTACCCAAAAGTATTGTGGTAGCTTTTTTTCTGCTTTGGATAATAAGTAAGATAGTAGGTACTTTTTGTTCAATTTGTGGAAAAAAATGTATATTTGAAAATTGACAGCTATTTATAAAATGTATAAGGTATATGAGGGATTTTGAAAGAGTAGTTAGTAGCAATAGCTAATTATAAGGTTACCATTTTTTAGCCCATAACAGAGAAAGAGTCATAAGGGATAACAATTCCCCAGGAGCGTCCAGCTGGAATGGAAATCAACTCTACGTTATGGCGATGCTTTTTTCATATTATGGGTGATTGGAATTATATTTTTCTCAGCTTTTAAAAGTACACGGCATGAAAGAGGGTAAATGTGTGATTTTTCAAAAACAGAGAAAGACAACGGCGTTAGACTTAGAGCAATATACGGTAAAAATGGATATAGCTAATCGCGAGTCAATAAAAAAGCAAATTGATATGCTCAAATTGACGAAGCGGGATTTACAATATTTAAAAGCTTTTCAACCTTTTGTTGAAAGCAATATTGATAACATTGTTCATCGATTTTATGAAATGATTGGAACTGAACGTACTTTAGTAAATATTATTAATGAACATAGTTCTGTAAATAAGCTAAAAATTACTTTACGACGTCATATTATTGAAATGTTTAATGGTACGATTGATGATGAATTTTATCAGAGGCGAGTTAAAATTGCTAAAGTACATGTCCATATCGGGCTTAAAACACAATGGTATATTTGTGCTTTTCAAGATTTAACAGCATCATTTATTGACTTAGTTGAAGAACATGTTCATCATCCAATGGATCAACTCAATACAATTAGAGCTATCTCAAAAATATCTAATTTTGAGCAACAGTTAGTTTTAGAGGCGTTCGAGCATACCATTGAGCAACTTCATGAAAAAATAGAACGTAGAAAAGAAGTGATAGAGAAAAAGATCGTAGAGTCTTCGGAAGGTCTTGCCACAATATCACAGGAAACAAACAACTCGTTTAATCGCTTAAGTGAACAATCGGATGAAATCAAACAACTAGCAAAACAATCACTTCAAGTGTCGACTATGGCTGAGAGTCAGGCATTAGAAGGTCGTGAACGCTTAAAGAATCAATCGCAAAATATGAGTAATATTATTTACTCGCTTGATGGTATAGCGGAAAATATTACACAGTTGGCAGATATGTCAAGGGAAATGGAATCGATTGTGAATGTTGTGACAAATATTGCAAATCAGACAAACTTGTTGGCTTTAAATGCGGCAATAGAAGCGGCTCGTGCTGGAGAAGCGGGTAAAGGCTTTAGTGTTGTGGCAGATGAAGTGAGAAAACTATCGATTCAAACAAAGGAATCTGTAACATCGGTTGCGACGTTACTACACAAAACGAATGAGCGGACAGATAAACTTGTCCATTCGCTTAGTAATATTCAAGAAGAGGTAGCTTCTGGTGAAGAAAATATGGTTCAAACAGAAGGACAATTTACTAACATATTGGACGCTATGACCGAAGCCAAAGAACAAAATGGTCAGATGGAAAAAGAAGTACAAGCAATAGTAGAAGTACTAAGTCAATTAGGTATTGCCTTTAACGAAGTAAAAAATTCTGCTGAAGAACTAGCTAGCTTTGCACAAAATTTACATTGATGAAGTGAAAAGCAAGAGACAAAGCAAATAAGGTGCTTCACACCTGTGATGTATAAATAACACTATATCAACTGTTAATATATAATATCCGCTAGGTAGATAAAAGATACCGTCGATTATATGCTGTTAAATTCAATATATGCAAATTGAACATAGCAAAAATGGAGCTATCCCATGAACTGGGTAGCTCCATTTTTGCTAAATTTGTAAAGGGTTTAACGTAATTTTCGTTAAAAAAAGTTTATACTGAATAAAGAACTAAAAATAGGGGCGGTTAATATGAAAACAGTTGTTGTATTAGGTGGCGGAATTACGGGATTGTGTACGATGCATTATTTACAACGCCAAGCTCAGGAGAAAAACTTACATGTAAAGCTTGTACTCGTTGAAAAGAATACATACCTTGGTGGCAAGCTTCACTCTGCGAATGAACAAGGCTTTATTATGGAAACAGGAGCAGATTCTATAGTAGCGCGTCATAAAGGTGTCATGGAGTTAGTAAAGGAGCTTAATTTTGAACAAAATCTTGTGTACAACGAAACGGGTATTTCGTATATTTACACAAATAATGAGCTACATGCTATCCCATCAGACTCAACGTTCGGTATTCCTATGAGCTTACAATCTCTTGAGGAAAGTACGCTTGTATCAGAGAAAGGTAAAAAAGAGGCATTAAAAGATTTAACTATGCCAAATGAAGTGTTTACAAAGGAAAGTTCGATTGGGGAATTTTTAACTTACTATTTAGGTGAGGAGCTTGTTCAAAACCAAATAGCGCCCGTACTTGCAGGTGTATATTCAGGAGATTTAAATCAACTTTCAATTGCTTCCACTTTACCGTATTTAATCGATTACAAAAACGATTACGGTAGTATTATTAAAGGCTTCGATGCAAACAGGGAACAATTTGTGAAAGCCGCCAATAAAAAATTTATTTCATTTAAAAATGGTTTATCATCACTAATTGATCGACTTGAAGAAACATTAACGGATGTAGAAATTATAAAAGGAATTGCCACTACCAGTGTTAAGAAGCAGGAGAATCAATACGCTGTTACATTAGCAAACGGTAAAATGATTGAAGCGAATCATGTTGTACTGGCACTACCAAATGAGGCGGTACAAAGTTTATTGCAGGATGAATCTTTGAACGGCTATTTTGAACAATTCAATACTGCATCCGCCATTACGATTTACTTAGGATTTGATGTACCTGATAATAGATTACCCGCGGATGGAACGGGCTATATTGTGTCACATAATTCGGATGTTATTTGTAATGCAGCAACGTGGACAAGTCGCAAGTGGAAACACACTTCAGCAGAAGGAAAATTACTTGTACGACTTTTTTATAAGAGCATTAATCCTAAGTATGAGAGATTGCGTTTGATGTCAGATGAAGAGTTAGCAGCTGTTGCTCTAGAGGATGTAAGAAAAAGCTTGGGGATTGAGGAAACACCAACTATTGTTGACGTGACAAAATGGATCGACCAGATGCCAAAGTATGATTTGGCACATCGTGAAGCGTTGCAAGGTCTCTTACAAGAGCTTGAGAAAAACTATCCGAACTTATCAATAGCGGGGTGCTCTTATTTCGGAGTAGGCATAGGTGCGTGTATTCAAAATGGTAAAAAAATTGGTGAGGAGCTTGTTGAAAAACTATCGTAATTGTTTGAATTGATAAAATCAATTATGCCTCGGCATAATTGCGTCTGGAATCGGCTTTGTACTTAGGCTTGCACGAGGGCCGACACGATGTCGGTCATTTCGGTAATGCCACAAGGACGTGGCGTTTTTACCGATGCAGGTCAGTTAGCCGTTATCGCATGGATGCGATGATTTTAGGCTAACATCCTTTAAGAAACTCCTTTCCGATTTTGTGACATCCGCCGGAGGCTTTGGGCCAACAGATGTCTTTTGCGCGAAAGCGTAGTGCTAACGCAGCGTCAGCAACGTGTTTTGTCTGTGCGAAAGCGAAGCGTCAGCAACAGCATGATGTTGGTCACTCAGTCGTTGCCACAGGACGTGGCGCTCTAAGACTGAGTTCCTCTATTTCAGCGGGTGTTTGGACACACGCTGAAAAGTAACTTAAATTCGCATTCATCTCACCA
This sequence comes from Lysinibacillus sp. NPDC097214, assembly GCF_050277945.1. Lineage (NCBI taxonomy): Bacteria > Bacillati > Bacillota > Bacilli > Caryophanales > Bacillaceae > Lysinibacillus > Lysinibacillus sp. NPDC097214. The sequence goes on along the minus strand of NZ_JBNNSS010000015.1, from coordinate 31,680 downwards.
CCTATAGAGGTGAGAGACTTTTGAACCTGTCGCTACGCTTTCGGTACATAAAACATTGCTGAAAGAAGTTAAAATATAATGTTTTTCGTAAAAATTATCCTCTGTTCTGTGAAATAGTCTTGACTCAATCGTTCGTAAACGATATGATTCTTTTAATTATTTAAAAAATTCATACTACATTCTTATCAAGAGAAGCTGAGGGACTGGCCCTATGAAGCTTCAGCAACCAACTTATTGTCAGGTGCTAAATCCAGAAGACCATTGTGTCGAAGATGAGAAGGAAAAACAATTACGAAACGTTAAAGCCTTCTTTTTATGTAAAAGAAGGCTTTTTTATTTTTTTATAAATAATGGAAGAGAGGCTAGTTTTATGGGATTGCTTGAAAGGTTAAAAACACATGTTCTTACTGCAGATGGTGCAATTGGTACAGTTTTATACGGCTATGGTTTGGAGTATTGCCATGAGGAAATGAATATACAAAAACCTGAATTAATTGAAAAGATTCATAGAGAATACATAGCAGCTGGTGCTGATGTTATTCAAACGAACACTTACGGAGCTAATGCCATAAAATTAGCCCGCTACGGATTAGAATCTCGTGTGCAGCAGTTTAATGAGGCCGCTATAACAATTGCAAAACGAGCAGCAGCAGATGGTGGACAGTTTGTCTTAGGTACTATTGGGGGAATCCGTGGTATTCGAAAAAGTGATGCAACGTTAGAGGAAATTTTAGCAACAGTTGATGAGCAGGCAACGGTTTTACTTGCAGGAAATCCAGATGGCCTTTTACTTGAAACATATTATGATTTTGAAGAGCTAACAGCGACTTTAACGATGCTACGAGCTAAAACTAAATTACCGATTATTGCTCAAGTTTCTATGCATGAACCAGGAATTTTGCAAAATGGAATGAGCTTAAATAACGCCCTACATGAGCTTGAAGCGCTAGGTGCTGATATTGTAGGTGTTAACTGTCGTTTAGGGCCTCACCATACTATACAAGCATTTGAAGGTGTAGAGCTTCCTAAGAAGGCATTTATGTCAGCGTATCCGAACGCCTCTCTTCTTGATTTGGAGGATGGCCGTGTCGTTTATGAGTCAGAGGCAGATTATTTCGGTCGAGCAGCAGTAGAGCTTCGCGATCAAGGGGTACGTTTAATTGGTGGGTGCTGTGGTACGACACCAAAGCATATTGCTGCAGCGAAAAAGTACTTAGAGGAGCTATCTCCGGTCGAGGAAAAGTATGCAAAGCCAGAAAAAGTCGAAGTTGTACGTGAGGCAGAGCCACCAAATTATGAGCCATTACATGTAAAAGTAAAACGTGAGCGCTCAGTTATAGTGGAGTTAGATACACCAAGACATTTAGAAATCGAAGGTTTTATTGCAGGTGCAAAAAAAATATATGAGGCGGGCGCAGATGTAGTCATGATGGCAGATAATTCACTTGCTTCTCCAAGGATTAGTAATGTCGCAATGGGTGCCTTACTGAAAGAAACGCACGGAGTACGACCGTTAACTCATATAACATGCCGAGATCGTAATTTAATTGGTCTTCAATCACATTTAATGGGATTAAATGCACTAGGGATTCACGATATTCTAGCAGTGACTGGAGATCCGACAAAGGTAGGCGATTTCCCAGGGGCCACAAGCGTTTATGACGTATCTTCAATGGAGCTAATTCAATTGATAAAACAGTTAAATGAAGGTGTATCGTTCTCAGGGAAACCACTTCGTAAAAAGGCAAATTTCTCTGTAGCGGCTGCCTTTAATCCTAATGTACGTGTACTGGATCGTGCTGTGTCTAGATTAGAAAAGAAAATTGAACATGGAGCAGATTATTTTATTTCACAGCCCGTTTATTCAAAGGAAAAAATCGTGGAAATTTACGAGGCGACAAAGCATTTAGAAGCACCAATTTATATAGGTATTATGCCAGTAACGAGCTATAAAAGTGCGGAGTTTTTACATCATGAAGTGCCAGGCATCAAACTATCGGAGGATGCGTTAGCACGTATGAAAGCTTGTGGCGATGATAAGGAACGCGCAACACTAGAAGGGATTGCAATTGCCAAGGAATTAGTAGAAGTAGCAGCGGAATATTTCAATGGTATTTACCTCATCACACCATTTTTACGCTATGACATGACACTAGAACTGATGAAATTTATTGAGCAATTGGATGAACAGAAAAAAGGGGTAAGTATAAATGGCTAAGCACTTGATTGAAGAACAACTTGAGAAACGAATTTTAATTCTTGATGGCGCAATGGGTACAATGCTACAAAATGAAAATTTATCAGCAGAAGATTTTGGCGGCGAGGAATATGATGGCTGTAATGAAAATCTTGTCCTAACTAGACCAGATGTGCTTGAAAAAGTTCATAGAAAATATTTAGAGGCTGGAGCAGATATTATTTGTACAAATACATTTGGAAGTACTCCACTTGTATTAAATGAATATGATCTTGGTGCGAAGGCAGAAGAAATCAATACACGTGCTGTAGAAATTGCACGTAAAGTAGTAGATGAGTTTACTACATCCGATTGGCCACGTTTTGTAGCGGGGGCTATGGGACCAACCACAAAAACCTTGTCAGTTACAGGTGGTATTACATTTGATGAGTTAGAGGAAAACTTCTATGTTCAGGCCAAGGCATTAATCGAAGCCGGGGCGGACGTTCTGTTGCTAGAAACTAGTCAGGATATGTTGAATGTTAAGGCAGGAACATTGGGGGTATCTCGTGCTTTTAAGGCAACTGAAAAAGAGCTACCTGTGATGATATCTGGAACAATTGAACCGATGGGAACAACATTGGCCGGCCAAACAATTGATGCTTTTTACATTTCCATCGAGCATATTAAGCCATTATCAGTTGGTTTAAACTGTGCAACGGGACCAGAGTTTATGACGGACCATATCCGTTCACTAGCAGAGCTTTCAACAGGCTATATTAGCTGTTACCCGAATGCAGGTTTACCTGACGAGGAAGGCTGCTATCATGAGTCACCTGAATCGCTGTCACAAAAGCTAAAAGGCTTTGCAGAAAAGGGCTGGCTAAATATTGTTGGGGGCTGCTGTGGTACAACGCCAGCGCATATTGTCGCTATTCGAGAAGTGCTAAAGGACGAAAAGCCTCGTCAATTACCAGATGCAACACATGGTCATGTAGTATCAGGTATCGAGCCATTGGTGTATGACGATTCTATGCGTCCGTTATTTATTGGAGAACGGACAAATGTAATCGGCTCTCGCAAGTTTAAAAATTTAATTATTGACGGGAAGTTTGAGGAAGCGGCAGAAATCGCGCGAGCTCAAGTGAAAAATGGAGCACATGTTATCGATATTTGTTTAGCAAATCCTGACCGCGATGAACTAGCGGATATACGTGGCTTTATGCAGGAGGTTGTAAAAAAAGTAAAAGTACCTCTTGTGATTGATTCAACAGATGAAAAAGTAATTGAGGAAGCACTCAAGTTTTCTCAAGGGAAAGCTATCATTAATTCTATTAACTTAGAGGATGGCGAGGAGCGCTTTGACGCAGTTTTACCACTAGTGAAAAAATATGGAGCCTCTTTAGTAGTTGGGACAATTGATGAGCAGGGCATGGCGGTTGATCGACATCGCAAGCTAGAGATTGCTGAACGTTCCTATAAATTGTTAACAGAAAAGTGGGGTATTGCTCCTGAAGATATTATCTTTGATCCACTAATGTTCCCAGTAGGTACGGGAGATGAACAGTATATTGGCTCAGCACTTGAAACAGTGGAAGGCATTCGCCTGATTAAAGAAAAATTGCCACGTACATTAACGGTGCTTGGTGTAAGTAATATTTCATTCGGATTACCACCAGTAGGTCGTGAAGTATTGAATGCCGTGTATTTATATCACTGTACACAGGCTGGTTTAGATTATGCAATTGTTAATACGGAGAAGCTAGAACGTTATGCATCGATTCCTGAGGCGGAAATTAAGCTAGCAAATGATTTACTCTTTCATACAAATGATGAAACATTAGCTGTCTTCACAGATTTCTATCGTGATAAAAAGAAGGAAAAAACAGAGGCAGATATTCCGAAAACAGTAGAAGGTCGCTTAGCTTACTATATTTTAGAAGGTACAAAGGAAGGGCTTATTGAAGATTTAGAGGCTGCTCGTGAAATTTTCGAAACACCGCTTGATATTATTAATGGACCATTAATGGCTGGGATGGCAGAAGTTGGCCGTTTATTTAACGATAATCAGCTCATCGTAGCAGAGGTATTACAATCAGCAGGGGTTATGAAGGCAGCAGTGGCACATTTAGAGCAATTTATGGAGAAAGATGAAGAGAGTGCTGGCAAAGGGAAGATGGTACTTGCAACTGTAAAAGGCGATGTGCATGATATTGGGAAAAACCTTGTCGATATTATTTTAAGTAATAATGGCTATAAGGTGATTGATCTTGGCATTAAAGTAACACCTGCTCAGTTAATAGAAACGATTCGTAAGGAGAAGCCAGATTTCATCGGGCTTTCAGGCTTACTTGTAAAATCAGCGCAACAAATGGTTATTACAGCTCAAGATTTCAAGGAAGCGGGTATTAACGTACCTATTTTAGTAGGGGGAGCGGCATTATCTCGTCGCTTTACTGAAACAAAAATCGCCGGCGAATATAATGGTCCTGTTATTTATTCAAAGGATGCGATGCAAGGATTAGAGCAGGTAAATCGGTTAATGGGGACAGATACACGTGCTGATTTCTTAGTTGAAATTGAGGAATCTCGCAAAAAACGCTTAGAGGCAGACGAAAAAAGAGCGGCTCGCCCTGCAAAAGAAATAACTGTAAAGCCTGTGCGCACGGTAAAGGAAGCATCTGTCTTTCTGCCAGCTGATTTGCGACGCCATGTAAAGAGAGAATATGCTGTTTCGCATTTATATCCATATGTTAATATGCGGACATTACTTGGACATCACCTAGGCTTAAAAGGGCAAGTACAGCAATTACTTGATAATGGCGATGCAAGAGCAACAGAGTTAAAAGATTTAGTCGACGATTATTTACAAAGTGACCTATTAAAGCCATCGGGTATGTATCAGTTTTTCCCTGCACAAGCAGATGGAGATGATGTAGTCGTTTATGATCCAGCAGATAGCAAAACAGAAATTGAACGATTTACCTTCCCACGTCAGCAAGTTGAACCGTTTTTATGTCTTGCAGATTTCCTAAAAACAGTTGAAAGCGGTGAAATGGACTATATTGCCTTAATGGTAGTAACAGCTGGACAAGGTGTTATGGTGAAGGCCCGTCAGCTAAAAGAGGAAGGGAAATTCCTTGAAAGCCATGCATTACAATCTACAGCCCTTGAACTTGCGGAAGGCTTTGCAGAGCGTATGCACCAAGAAATCCGTGATCAATGGGGCTTCCCAGATGCGACAGATTTTACAATGCGTGATCGTTTCGCAGCAAAATATCAAGGGCAGCGCTTCTCATTTGGCTATCCTGCATGTCCGAACTTGGAGGATCAAGAGAAATTGTTTGGCATATTAAAACCAGAGGACATTGGTGTGCACTTAACGGAAGGCTTTATGATGGAGCCGGAAGCTTCTGTTTCAGCGATGGTCTTTGCACATCCAGATGCTCGATATTTTAATGTGTAATGCTAGAAAAAGTGGTATAACTTTATGTAATGAGGGTAAAGCCTCGGCATAATTGAAGTAGGACGTGAGCATGATGATTCGATTAATGGGAGAGAAAGATTTACCTGGTGTTTTAGATATTTACAATGACATTATTTTAACGAGCAAAGCAGTTTATCGATATGAAACTCAATCGTTAGAAGAAAAAAGACGATGGTTCAAGGAGCAGCAAACAATCGGTAATCCACTGCTAGTCTTTGAAGTAAATGGCACAGTAGCCGGCTTTGCAACATATAGTCAGTTCCGTCCATATCCAGGCTATAAGCATACAATGGAGCATTCTGTATATGTGCATAAGGATCATTATCAAAAGGGAATCGCTATACAATTAATGCATGAGCTTATTCGAATTGCTAAAGAGCAAGATGTGAAAACACTCGTAGCGGGCATTGATGATGAAAACATCGGAAGCATTAAAGTACATGAAAAACTAGGTTTCGAATATGCGGGTACAATAAAAAACGCAGGCTATAAATTTGGACAGTGGCTAGATCTTGTATTTTATCAACTACAGTTACCTGGACCAAAAGTATAGAAAGTATTCGACATGTCATATCTTTTCAGCTTGCCTACTCATACTAATGCTACATTCTTATCACTAAAAGTTAGAGATGAAATACGCGTTGTATATTAGGTTGATTGGAGTGTAGGCTGGGCGACTCCTCGGGGATCAGCGTCACAGATGAGACCCTGGAGCGAGCCTTGCGAGTGAAGCGGCTCATCGGACGCCCCCAGGAAAGCGCCCAGCCGGAACGGAAATCAACTCCACTTTATAGTGAGGAGCCATATTAATTTATTTTTATTCCTTTGTAAACATTATAAAAGGGTATGACAAATGTCATATCCTTTTTATGATGTTTGCTTCTGTGCATGATTGTACTCTTGTTTTATGATGAGGTCATAAGTAAAAGGAAACGAGGGAGTAAAAACAATGGCAACGGATAAAGAAAAAACAAAAAGACTGCGCCAGGATGTAGCACCTTTTGCGAAGTCTGATACAGCTAAAAGTATTTTTCAAATGGTAAATACGATTATACCTTTAATTGCTCTATGGGTAGCTGGCTATATGTTAGTGGATGTCTCGCCATGGTTAACAGCTGGGTTAAGTGTAATTTCTGCTGGATTTGTCGTACGAACTTTTATTATTTTCCATGATTGTACACACGGTTCATTTTTCAAAAGTAAAAAAGCAAACGACTGGGTTGGTTTTGTAACTGGGGTGTTAACATCATTCCCGTATGAAAAATGGAAACGTGAGCATACAATTCACCACGCAACTAGTTCGAACTTAGATAAGCGTGGTATCGGTGATATTGATATGATGACAGTGGAAGAATTTATACAAGCATCTAAAGGACAACGTTTATGGTATCGCTTTTACCGTAATCCATTCGTAATGTTTGGCTTAGGTCCACTGTTTATGGTGTTAATTTTAAATCGTCGTAATCGAAATGACGCTAAACAAAAAGAACGTTTTAACACGTATTTAACAAATGTAGTCATCGCGGGAATCTGTATTGCCTTAATTTACTTTATGGGGTGGCAAGCATTTTTATTAGTGCATGTAGTAACAATGTTTGTTGCTGCTTCTCTAGGCATTTGGTTATTTTTTATCCAACATACGTATGAAGATTCTTATTTTGAGCATGACTCAGAGTGGGATTATGTGAAGGCTGCTGTTGAAGGTAGCTCGTATTATAAATTACCAAAGCTATTACAATGGGTTACAGGCAATATTGGCTTCCACCATGTACATCATTTAGCTCCACGTGTACCGAACTATAATCTTGAACAGGCGCATAATGACATACCGCCATTACACACTGCAACGACTATTACGTTACGTAAAAGTCTAGAATCATTACGCTACAAGTTATATGATGAAGATCAAGGCAAGTTTGTAACCTTTAAAGAAGTTAATGAAATAATCAAGCGAAAAGAAAGAGGCAGTTTAGCTGCTTAGTAGATTTTTTTCAGCCATCTCTTCTAAGGGATGGCTGTTTTACGTAAACATTGTACAACAAGCGTTGTAAAAATCATGTGCAGGCATAAAATAAATTTTCTTGTTATAATGAGGGAAAACTAGGAAAGAGCGTGAGATTATGTTGAGGAAATGGCAAAGCATTATTCCGAATAGTCCTATGCTCAGTATATATTTATGGATTATTTTCTGTTTCCTACCGTTTTTCTTCATTTTTAGAAAATCATCTTATATAGAAATATCAATTGGTATTACATTTTTAATGCTATATTTTATTTTCTATCGGTTTTCCATGAATTCGAAAAACGGTCTTGTTTATATGTGGATTAGCTTTGAAATGGTCATTAATATCGTTATGACCATAATGTATGGCTATGTATATTTATCAATTTTCACAGCTTTCTTCATTGGAAATATTCGTAAACCTGTTGGCTTCTATATTATATATGGTCTACATATTGCTTTTACGGTTATTTCTACAGGTGTTGGCTTCTTCGTTGAGCTAAACTTATTTTTATCACAATTACCATTTGTTGTTTTAACTATTTTAGCGGTTGTGCTTCTCCCACTAACGATTTATTCAAAAAATAAACGCGAAAATTTAGAAGGCCAGCTTGAGACAGCTAATGAACGAATAGCTGAGTTAATTGTTTTTGAAGAACGCCAACGTATTGCTCGGGATTTACATGATACTCTCGGTCAAAAGTTGTCGATGATCGGCTTAAAAAGTGACTTAGCTTCAAGATTAATTGAACGTGATCCACAACAGGCTCTAACAGAGATAAAGGATATTCGTCAAACGGCGAGTATCGCATTAAAAGAGGTACGTGAATTAGTATCGGGTATGCGAACGGCTAGGTTTGAGGACGAGATTATGCGTATTGCCCAAATATTAAAGGCTGCTGAAATGGAGTTTGTATTTGATGGTGATAAAGATACATTACAAGTTCCACCGCTTGTAGAAAATGTATTATCCATGTGTTTAAAAGAGGCAGTCAATAATGTCGTTAAGCATAGTGGTGCTACAAAATGCGAAATCGCCTTTCATCAAAATTTTAAGGAAGTATATTTAGTTGTTCGTGACAATGGGCAAGGAATCACCAAAAAGCAAGCTTGGAAAACTGGTAACGGATTAAAGGGAATGCGAGAACGGTTAGAGTTTATAAACGGTTCTTTTAAAATCGAAAGTGAAGAGGGCACTACATTAACAGTGTCGATTCCAGTGGCGATTACGCATCAGAAGGTCAAAGAAAATCTGAAGAACATATAAGAAATGAGGACTGTGACATGATACGAATTGTAATTGCTGAAGATCAGGGTATGCTATTAGGTGCACTCCGTTCATTACTTAGTATGGAGGATGATATGGAGGTCGTCGGCTTAGCAAAAAATGGTGAGGAAGCATTGGCGCTTGTTGAAGAGCATCAGCCTGATATTTGTATTATGGATATTGAAATGCCAGTAAAAACTGGATTGGATGCTGCCGAGGAACTGCATGGCACAGGTTCTAATTGTAAAGTGATTATATTAACGACATTTGCAAGGCCTGGTTATTTTGAGCGTGCAAGAAAGGCCAGCGTTCGTGGCTATTTACTAAAGGATAGTCCGATAGAAGAATTGGCCAGTGCTATTCGCACAATTATGGACGGCAAAAGAATATATGCGCCTGAACTCGTTGATTTTGTCTATGAGGATGATAGTGAAAATCCTTTAACTGATCGTGAGAGCCAGGTACTGACACTTGTTGCAGAGGGGAAGACGACAAAAGAAATTGCTGCAGAATTATTTTTATCGGCAGGGACTGTCCGCAACTATATTTCCACTATTTTAGAAAAATTAAATGTTGGGAATCGTATTGAAGCCATAGCACGTTTTAAGGAAAAAGGGTGGAATAAGTAGTAAAACTTAATCGTCAAAGATGACGGTTTTCATAGAGTCAATGATAGGGCTCTTCAGCAAAACGAGGGGTTGATTTCCGTTGCGGCTGGGCGCTTTCCTGGGGGCTTCCGATGAGCCGCTTCGCTTCGCTCCGCTCCAGGTTCTCGGGCCAACACGATGTTGGTCACGAAGGCGTTATCACAGGATGTGATGGTTTTAGCCTTCGTTCCTCTATTGCTGATCCCCGAGGAGTCGCCCGGCCTCCACTCCAATCAACCGCTTCACATAGAGTGTATTTTCTGGCTTTCCACTCTAATTTAAAGCGATAAAACTAAGCTTCAACAATCCCTTTTTCACATAATAGTTTTCTACAATAAAAACCTTATCGCCTAAAGAGACGATAAGGTTTTTAATTGCTTATTTTTTACATTTTGTTAAACGTCCAAGAACGAATGCACCTGCTGCTACAGCAAGGACTGTGTTCGTTTTTTTCGTAAATACTTGTTTTGTAACAAGATTAAGATTTTGAGGACGCTCCGCTAAACGGCGCATAAAGTAGCCGTACCAATCTTCGCCGAATGGTACATATACACAGAAGTTATAGCCTTCTTTTGCAAGCTCTTTTTGCAGATCTGTACGGAAGCCGTAAAGCATTTGGAATTCGAATTTATCAAGTGGAATATTATTATCCTCTACAAAGCGTTTTACGTGTGCAATAACATTATGGTCATGTGTTGCGATGGATGTAAATTTGCCATGTAGTAAATGATATTCAATTAACTCAATGAAATTTAAATCAATATCTAATTTATCTTGGAAAGCAACTTCTACAGGCTCTTTATAAGCGCCTTTTACGATACGAAGGCGATAGTCTTGGAATTTTTCAATATCGTCCTTAGCACGATAAAAGTAAGATTGGATAACTGTACCTACATTATTAAACGTTTTGGATAGCTCTTCAACCATATCAAAGGATGTTTGTAAACGATCGTAGTCTTCCATGTCAAAGTTTACGAATATATCATATGCTGCTGCTTTTTCTACGATCTCATATAAATTATCGTAGCAAAAATCAACATCAATATCTAAACCTAATTGAGATGGCTTTAACGAAATATGCGCATCAACGCTATTTTCGTGAATAGCCTCAATAACAGCAAGGATTTGTTCTTTAGCTTTTGTTGCTTCTTCTTCAGTTGAAACAAATTCCCCTAAATTGTCTACAGTACAAGAGATTTTATGCGCGTTTAGCTCTTTGATACTAGCAATCGTTTCTTCAATATTTATACCAGCTACTACACTTTGTGCTCCTAATTTTAGGCCGTATTTTTTTGCAGTACTATTTAATAGTTGGTTTTCAGATAAATGGATGAAAAAATCGCGTAATAACATGGTCATTCTCCTCGCTGCATTTTCTTTTTATTATAGCATAATTTAGAAAATATATATTGTTTTTAATATAATGATTATTTTGGTTCAAGGATTTGCATGCGTTCATTAAATAGTGCAGGATAACTTAAAAAACCAATCATTATGCTGGATAATGTCGCTGCTGTTAGCAGGGCGAAAATGATTAATAGTTGGAATTGCACCGCTTGAATAGGGTCTGCTCCGCCAATTATTTGGCCACTCATCATACCTGGTAATTGAACAAGACCAATTGTTTTTTGGCTTTCGATTGTAGGAATCATACTTGCTTTTATCGCATTCATTAGCTGTCGATGAATAGCCTGTTTTGGTGTGCCGCCAAGCGATAATATTAACTCAATTTCGTTCTGATGACTTGCGATTTCCGATGTAAAACGATTTAAAAATAGAACTGATAAGACCATTGAATTACCAATCATCATGCCGCTAATTGGAATAATATACTGCGCTGTTGATGGTACAATATTAAAACCAAGCAATACCCCTTGTGTAACACATTCAACAACAATGAGAGTTAGTGCTATTTTCCATGTAATGCCTTTAATACCTTTCCCTTTTTTACGAGCATTGAGTGTTGCTACTAAAATCATTAATGCAATCATGAGGAAGATATAACTATAGCTTTGAGCATCAAAGACAAATTTTAAAATGTAACCGACGGCAAGTAATTGAATAATAGAACGAATAGTAGCTATGAGCGTATCTTTTTCAAGTCCTAGCTTTAAGGTTTTTGACAGTAGAAGAGGGATTAACACAAAAATTAACGTTAAGGCAAGCGAAGTATACGTCATCCATTCACCCCCTGTACAAATTCAGCGACACGTGGATTTTGAGGTGCGTTAAGTAAGGAGCTTTGTCCCGTTTCTATTAGTTCCCCATCCATCATGACCCATGTATAGTGGCCGATTGTCAGTGCTTGCTGTAAATTATGAGTGATCCAAATGATTGTGACATTAAATTTTTTATTGATTGTAGCAATAAGCGTCTCAATTTCCTGCACGGATTGACGGTCTAATGCAGATGTGATTTCATCTAGCAATAAAATGGAGGATTGATTAATAAGTGTTCTTGCAATAGAGACTTTTTGTCGTTGCCCACCTGATAATTTATTCGTAGGTCGTTGTAAAAAGCTTTGATCAAGTCCGACATCTTGTAAATATTGGGTCGCTTCTTGCTCTGCAAGCTTTTCTCCTTGTAACGTACGAGGAAGTGCAAGATTATCAAATACAGTCCCTTCTATCATAGGGGCCGCTTGAAGAGCCATGCTCACATGTTTTCTTAAAGCGGTTGGCTCGTATGTAGAAATGTTTTGATTATCAATTAATATTTGCCCATCTGTAGGAGATAATAGTCCATTGCACAATTTAAGTAGAGTTGTTTTACCAGCACCTGAAGGGCCGACTAATGTAGTGATTTTTCCTTTAGGGAATGACCCAGTAATCGATTGTAATATCGTCTTGTCATTCGCTGAAAAGCTGACCTGTTGAAAGTGAATGGCAGGCTCATATGACATATTCATAAAGTTAAAACTCCTTTATACTAATAGGTAAAATTAAGTGTATTGATTAACCGTTTTTATCCATTCTTAGAAGGCTCTGATTTCCGCTACGGGCTACTCGCTTTCTTGCGGGCGAGCGTCGAGCCGCTTCCTCCGCTGAAGGAACAAAGGCTAAATGCGTCACGTCCTGTGACAATGCCTTCGTGACCAACATCATGTTGGCCTCAGGGTCTCGTCTGTCTCGCTTTCCCGCGGGAGTCGAGTAGCCCTACGCTACAATCAGTTAAAATGGGCATACATTAGCAAAATATCCACAAAAGAATTCTTTTATCAGCCAATATTAAACCTTGTTTTCCTAATCAACCATGCCTGAGGTAAAATAACTGTAGCATGAAACAAAGAGAAGCTAAAGTTATTTAACATTTTACAGGTGATGGGTAAATTAAGGTTCATTACCAAAGGCTGTGGATGACTTTTGTTAAACCGTTTACTATGTAAATAAGTTGATCTTCATTACGACTGGGCGACTCCTTGGGGATTAGCGATAGAGGAACGAAGGCTAAGAGCATCACATCCTGTGATAACGCCTTCGTGACCAACATCCTGTCGATGCCGCTACGTTGCACTGCGCTTTCGCACAAAAAACACCTGTTGCCCCGACGCCCCCAGGAAGCTCTGCTCTGCGCGAAAGCGAAGCGACAGCAACAAATGTTTTATCTGTGCGAAAGCGAAGCGACAGCAACAAAGCGCCAAGTCGGAACGGAAATCAACCACACGTTTTGGTGATGATCCTAAATTGAGTTAGGGGGATAGAGAATGGATATATTATATGTAGATACATTAACATATGCACAAGGCACAATGTATATCGTTGCCTCAGATGATGGACTAGTATATATCGGAACACCAAATGCACCATTTGAAGAGGTGGAAGTGTGGGCGAAAAAGCCATTTAAAGGCTATCGCTTTGAAGAGAGTAAAGAAAAGTTACAGCAATATGTTAAGCAGTTATCGGCTTATTTTAATAAGGAGCTTACTGCGTTTGATTTACCAATTCATGTTAAAGGGACACCATTTCAACTAGCAGTATGGAATGCTTTGAAGGAGCTACCATATGGTACAACTACAACATACTCAGATATTGCACACCGAATCGGTAATCCGAAAGCAGTAAGAGCTGTAGGCAGTGCAATCGGTGCTAATCCGATATTAGCGATAATTCCCTGTCATCGTGTGATTGGCAAAGATGGTAAACTAACAGGCTTTCGAAGTGGGCTAGCAATGAAAGAATTTTTACTAGAGCTAGAGAGAATATAAAAAAGAATCCGCGTAACCTTTGGGGAAACATTTTCACCAAAGATTATGCGGATTCAGTTTTTTGTATGGAAGAAACGAAAGTTAAAAATACAATACATATGTGGTGCTGAAAAAATGGGCCTTATGCAAGGGTATCTAATATGAAAGTAGAAGGATGTAATACGCAAGAATTTGGGTATATAGTGTATACTAGGACTAATTATCAAAGCGGAAGAAGGGGTTTCTTGTGAGATCAAACTATGCAGATGATAGCTTAGCGCTACACACAGACTTGTACCAAATCAATATGGCAGAATCATATTGGGCTGATGGTATACATAATAGAAAAGCGGTTTTCGAATTATATTTTAGAAAGTTACCATTTGGCAATGGTTATGCAATTTTTGCGGGATTAGAGAGAATTCTTGAGTATTTACGTGATTTTAGTTTCAGTGATTCGGACATAGCGTATTTGCGTGAAGAAGTTGGTTATAAAGAAGATTTTATCGAGTATTTAAAAAATATTCGCTTTACAGGGGATATGTATTCGATGGTGGAAGGGGAAACGGTTTTCGCTAATGAACCAATTGTCCGCATTGAAGCACCTTTAGTGGAAGCGCAGTTGATTGAAACCGCATTACTTAACATTGTGAATTACCAAACATTAATTGCAACGAAGGCTAGTCGTATTAAACAAATTATAAAAAATGAAGTGGCAATGGAGTTCGGCACACGACGCGCTCAGGAGATGGATGCAGCGATTTGGGGAACGCGTGCAGCGTTTATTGGTGGTTTTGCTTCAACTAGTAATGTGCGAGCAGGTAAACTCTTTAATATACCAGTATCTGGTACACATGCACATGCACTTGTACAAGCCTATAAAAATGATTATGATGCATTTCATTCCTATGCAAAACGTCATCGTGATTGTGTATTCCTTGTAGATACTTATAATACGTTGAAATCGGGTGTGCCAACAGCAATCAAAGTAGCTAAGGAGCTTGGTGACAACATTAATTTTATTGGAATTCGTTTAGACAGTGGGGATATTGCTTTCTTGTCAAAAGAAGCACGTCGTATGTTAGATGAAGCAGGTTTCCCGAACGCTAAAATTATCGTATCTAATGACTTAGATGAATACACGATCTTAAACTTAAAGGCTCAAGGTGCAAAAGTTGATGTGTGGGGAATTGGTACGAAGCTCATTACTGCTTATGACCAACCTGCTTTAGGGGCTGTATATAAAATGGTGGCTATTGAAAATAACGAAGGACAATTAGAAGATACGATTAAAATTTCAGCGAATACTGAAAAGGTAACGACGCCAGGTCTGAAAAATGTATATCGCATTATTGATAGAAAGAATGGCAAGGCAGAGGGAGATTACATTACGATGCACGATGAAAATCCTCAATCAGAGGAACGCATTAAAATGTTCCATCCTGTTCATACATTCGTATCAAAATTTGTTACAAACTTCGAAGCTAAGAATTTACATCAACATGTGATTAAAAATGGAGAAATACATTATCAAAATCCTACTTTGGAAGAAATGCGCGATTATGCAGCAGATAATTTAGAGTTGTTATGGGACGAATATAAACGTGCCATGAATCCTGAGGAATACCCAGTCGATTTAAGCCAAAAATGCTGGAATAATAAAATGCGCAATATTGAAGAAGTAAGTGAAATGGTCAATCGATTGTAAAGCTAAGGAGTGAAGGGCAAAATGACATTACAACAAGAAATCATGAAGGAATTACGTGTATTACCTACTATTGATGTGCAGGAAGAGATTCGCAAATCCATTGATTTTTTAAAGGAATATGCGCGTCGCTATAGCTTTGTTAAGGGATTTGTTCTTGGGATATCGGGTGGTCAAGACTCCACATTAACTGGAAAGTTAACGCAGCTTGCGGTTGACGAATTAAATACCGAGGTGGGAGAAGCGAAGTACTCATTTTGGGCTGTTCGTTTACCATATGGTGTGCAAGCGGATGAAAAGGACTGTCAAGATGCGATTGACTATATCAAACCTACAAAAACTTTTATAGTAAACATTAAAGATGCTGTCGATGCAAGTGTAAGAGCATTAACGAATGCGGGTATTGAACTAAGCGATTTTGCCAAAGGGAATGAAAAGGCACGTGAGCGAATGAAGGTGCAGTATTCTATTGCTGCTATGAATAATGCAGTTGTGCTAGGGACAGATCATGCCGCGGAGGCAATTACAGGTTTTTACACGAAATTTGGGGATGGCGGTGCAGATTTAATGCCAATCTTCCGTCTTAACAAGCGTCAAGGTAAGGAGTTGTTAGCAGCGCTTGATTGCCCGGAGCACTTATATTTAAAAATACCAACTGCTGACTTAGAGGAAGATCGTCCTTCATTACCAGATGAAGTAGCTCTTGGTTTAACGTATGACCAAATTGATGATTATTTAGAGGGGAAGGTTATCCCTGAAGAAGCTCGTAAAACATTAGAAGGGCATTATTTACGCTCCCAGCACAAACGTCATATGCCAATTACTATATTTGATGATTTTTGGAAGTGATATTTAGCTATCATCATAACGTGGGGTTGATTTCCGTTCCGGCTGGGCGCTTTGTTGCTGTCGCTTCGTTTCGCACAGATAAAACATTTGCCGCTGTCGCTTCGCTTTCGCACAGATAAAACATTTGCCGCTGACGCTTCGCTTTCGCGCAGAGCAGAGCTTCCTGGGGGCGTCGGGGCAACAGGTGTTTTTTGTGCGAAAGCGCAGTGCAACGTAGCGGCAGCGACAGGATGTTGGTCACGAAGGCGTTATCACGGGACGTGATGCTTTTAGCCTTCGTTCCCCTCCCGCTGCGCTCCAGGGTCTCGGGCCAACAGATGTTTTCTGCGCGAAAGCGCAGCGACAGCAACAGCACCGATGTTGGTCACGAAGGCGTTATCACAGGATGTGATGGTTTTAGCCTTCGATCCTCTACCGCTGATCCCCGAGGAGTCGCCCAGCCTCCACTCCAATCAACTTATATACAATGGAATTATCATCTCCAACTTTTGGTGGCGAGTAAACAAATATTTAGGGAAAGAGTTACAAGAAATAGTGTTTATCACTTTTTCTTATATCTCTTTTCTATTTTTTTTAAGCAATTTGGTTCTGTATTGTTAAGTTCAAGCATATAATGTCGATATATATACCTACAAAGTTGATAAAAAGTAAAGGAGGGTAATTATTTATGAGGACTTCTAGAGTAAGTTCGACGACTAGTAGTATATTTCGTAATGAACAACAGTATTTACATGCCGGGGATTTAAGCCATAATTTCGGACAAAATCCGAAGAAACAGTTTAAAAACAGTTTGCTAAAGAATAAAGATAAAAAGCAATTAAGTAACACTAGACAAATTCAGCAGCAACGTCCAAATAAAGTAGCGGCTAGTTTTGTGGACAATGCTTATGATTTACAAATACGTAATGAACTAAATGAAACTGCTGTTAAGCTAAGTCTGGTCAGCAAGCAAAAGAAGTTTCTCAATAGTTACCGTTCTTCTATATAACATCATAAATCGAACTCTCTACATCATTCTGGATGTAGGGAGTTTTTTAGTGTGTTGAAAAACGAAATGGTGTCAATAAAATCTATATGAATGTTGAGATACTTTGAAATGAGGGGGAATACCGTTCAAGCATATTAACGGCTCTTCGGCAAAGCGAGGGGATGATTTCCGTTCCGACTGGGCGCTTTCCTGGGGGCGTCCGATGAGCCGCTTCACTCGCGTTGCTCGCTGCAGGGTCTCGGGCCAACACGATGTTGGTCACGAAGGCGTTATCACAGGATGTGATGATTTTAGCTTTCGTTCCTCTATTGCTGATCCCCAAGGAGTCACCCAGTCGTAACGAAGATCACCCACTTCGGCAAGGACTGCATTTTCTGACACGTCATTCTAATTTATAGTAATAAAACGAAACTTCGCCAACAGGTCTTGTACACCTTTATTTATTGATCCTGAATGTAAGTTATAGAAAGCATTTATTTTTTATTCAAAATATTTGAAGTCGAGATGTTCAATGAATATTCAAGGTAATTTTTCCAATACTTCACAGTGATTTTCAACTTATTTCACAACTTACCTGTAAAGTAATGATTAGTAATAGAAAAACGAAATTGGGGGAAGCAATTGTGAAAAAAATATGGTTACCTGTACTAGCAGTTTTACTTTTACTTGCGGCTTGTGGTACAGAAAAAACAGAAGTTAAGAAAGAGGAAACGAAGCAAGATGTTGCAGCAAATGAAGCAGAAGCAAAGGATAAAACTAAACAAGTCGCTTCTTTAGTGGATCCACGTTTAGAAGAGCCAAAAGAAGATACAATGTGTGAAATGTGTAATATGAAAGTATATATGAAGGATGAAGATATGGGTGAATTCTCTACCCAAGCAATAAAAGAGGATGGAACTACTGCCTTTTATGATGACATAGGCTGTTTAGTAAATGCCGAGGTTGCCAATAATGAAACGAACGAAAAATTTGTACGTGATCATATCACAAAAGATTGGGTAAAAGTTGAAGATGTAACGATTGTTAAAACTGATCTAAAATCTCCAATGAACTGGGGTTATATTTATTTCACGAATAAAGCTGACGCAGACAAATATATCGCTGACAATCCAACTGCACATGTAGAGGAATTACAAAAAATTAAAGACGATGCATTAGAGCGTCGTAAAAAGAAAATGAAAGAAAAAGCTGAAAAAGAAGCCAAAGGTGAATCTGATTCTATGCATATGGAAGAAAAGAAAACTGATGGTCATGGCCATTAATCGAATGGACTAGGGGAAATTCCTCTAGTCTTTTCGTGCTGAACTGGGAGGTAAGGATTGGTGAAAAAAATAGGGTTTGCCTTATTATTTTTTCTATTCATGAGTCAGACAGTGTACGCCGATTTCGATGTACAGGAAGCAATTAATGTAGCAAAGCCAGGGGAGGTCGTTCATATTCCTGCTGGTCGTTACCAAGGTAATTTTATTGTGTCAAAACCGATAACGTTACAAGGTGAAGAAGGAACTGAGCTTGTCGGTGTAAGAGACAACGCAGCCCTACGAATTGAAAACACTGCTAATGTCACTGTGGAAAATATAACGTTATCAGGGAAAAATAAAGCCATCGTGGCTAGTACTGTAGATGGACTTGAGCTACGAAAATTACAAATTAAAGATGTTCATACAGGTGTTCATATACAACGCTCCAAAAATGTACGCATACATGAAATCAATGTGACCGGTACTGAAGGTCATTATTCCAAAAGAGGTAATGGGGTGGCTGTCTTTAAGAGTGAGGACATCACCGTCGAAGGCAATACTATTAAGCAAGTGCAGGACGGAATTTATGTAGAAGAGGTCAAGCATATTGTTGTTCAACATAATAAGGTGGCAAGCAGTCGTTATGGTACGCATTTTATGTATACAAGTGATGCCGAAGCACTTTTTAATACATATGTTCACAATGTGACTGGCCTTATGATTATGATGACAACAGACATACTCCTCAAAAATAATACAATAGCAAATCATGTTGATTTTAATGGCTACGGTATGCTGCTGTATGATGTGCAGCAAGCAGAAATTAAGCATAATACAATCAAAAATAATCGGACGGGTATTGCAATGCAGAAAAGTTCAACTATCCAAATTGAAACTAATGATTTTCAGATGAATCAAACAGCTATTGAAGGTACAAAGGCAAGTGACGACACAATGGCTAGTAATAATAACTTTACAGGTAATATTTTAACGGCGCGCTCCGACCAACAAGGCTTTCAACTAATAAATAATTATTATGATGATTACTCAGGGATTGATTTAAAAGGCAATGGTATCGGTGATATTCCATATGTGGCTATGTCAAGCTTTGGTCAATGGATGGTACGCCAGCCAGTTTACCAATATTTCGTGGCATCTCCGAGCGTCCTTTTACTGACATCTCTAGATCAGCAAATTAATAAAACTGAAAAGAACATGCTTGTTGATCATACGCCGAAATTGGCGATGAAGCATGTACAAGAGAAGAACAAGATGAACGTGCTGCAAATGCTATTAGGATTATTCTTGGCATTAAGTAGTTTATGGCTATGGAAAAGAGGAATGACGGAATGAAAAAATGGATGATGTGTGTATTGCTATGTTGTGGTGTATTGGTGGGCTGTAGTGAAAAAACATATGAGCCTCGTGAAATAGTTAGTGAAACTGATGTTTGTAAAATTTGCAATATGAGTATCGTTCATAATGCATATGCTGGTCAGATTGCGTTGAAGAATGGTGATTATGAAATTTTCGATGATATTGGTTGTCTTATGGAATATATGAAAGCGAATGGGGAAGATGAGGTTGGAGCGGCCTATATTAAAGATGCGGCAAAAAATGAATGGATTGACGTTTTTAACGCTGTTTATGTGTACAACAAGGAGTATTGGACACCGATGAATTATGGGGTAGTCGCATTCGATTCGAAGGAAGCGGCGCAGGAATGGATGACGGCAGAGGGAGAAGGTCAGCTACTAGCCTATAAGGATTTACATGATTTTAAATGGGGGATCCATAAGTGATGAATAGTATGCTTATTAAACTAGAACTAAAGCAAATGCTCAGAAGTCGCTGGATGCAACTTGTAGGCTTACTTTTCACATTCGTTTTTACAGCGATCATTGTCATTCAGCAAATGGCATTACCGGATGTAGAGGGGTTTACACGACAGACAGCTTCGTTTTTAAATGTATTGTTGTTTTTATTGCCGCTGTTTATATTAACGATCGGTAGTATGAGTGTAGCTGGTGATGTGGAATCAGGATGGTTTTCATTATTAAAGACATATCCGATGACGCGTAGGCAATATATTGCAGGAAAGTATATTGCCTCAGTGCTCGCTTTTTTCTTGGTCGTTGCCGTGGCGTTTGGCGTAATAGTAGCGCTTGGTGGATTTCTTGGTGGAGTGCGTTTGCCATTTATCTTCATTGTCCTAACTTTGCTATGCATCTTCATTTTTGTGTCATTGGCCATTGCAGTAGGAGCCTTTGCGAAAACAAGATTATTTGCATTGTCGTTGTCACTTGTTTTTTGGTCTATTTTTTTATTGCTAATCTCTTACGCTTTAATGGCTATTGGAACTGTCGTGGCGGGTCATATTCTTCAAAAACTGACGATTATTGCGATACATATTAATCCTGTGGAGTGGCTACGCTTTGGTTACTTTATTTTTACAGATCAGGCGAGTGTTCTTGGTCCAGCATTTTATAAAGTAACGCAGTTTTATTCATCGCCACTAGGTTATGCATTATACGTAGCTGTGACATTGCTTTGGATAGTATGTCCGTTAGCTTATACTAGCCTACTTTTATCTTCTTTCAGTGAAAGAAGATAAAGCCTCCGGCGGATGTCACAGAATCGGAAAGGAGTTCATAAAGGATGTTAGCCTAAAATCATCGCATCCATGCGATAACGGCTAACTGACCTGCATCGGTAAAAACGCCACGTCCTGTGGCATTACCGAAATGACAGACATCGTGTCGGCCCTCGTGCAGGCCTAAGCACAAAGCCGATTCTGGACGCAATTATGCCGAGGCATAATTGATAGAAAGGGGATAGAAAATGATGCTATTAGAAACCAAGAAGTTATCGAATATCTATGATAATAATAGAGGTCTTCATGAAGCCTCCTTTTCTTTACAGACGGGGCGTATTTTAGCGCTTGTAGGAGGAAATGGTGCTGGAAAGAGTACTTTAATTCGCCTGCTTACTGGGCAGGAAAAGCAAAAATCAGGAGAAATAATATGGCATAAACCACAAGCTATTCGATACATGCCTGATGATGTGGATTTTCCGACTATGTTAACAGCTGCAGAAATTTTGCAGCTACTTGCCTCTTTGAAGAAGATTGGTAAAAAGGAACAGGAGGAGGTACTGAAGCGCGTTGCTTTATGGGATGTTCGAAAGCAAAAAGTGAAGCATTTCTCAAAGGGGATGCGTCAACGTCTTAATCTCGCTCAAAGTTTACTCGGTGAGGGCTCTTTGCTTATTTTAGATGAGCCGACTAATGGTCTAGATCCTTTCTGGATTGCGGAGTTGAAAAAAATGATGCTAGAGGAAAAAGCAAGGGGCTGTACGGTCATATTTTCTACGCATTTACTAGCTTTTGCGGAAGAAGTAGCGGACGATGTGTTAGTTTTACATGAAGGAAACATACTAATTTCTGGTGAATTAGAGGAAATACTTTTACAAGAAAATTCATCTTCGTTAGAGAATTTATGGTTAAAAAAATTAAATCTGTAACATTCTGATAGGTAATGACGTTATACTAAAAGATAGGTTTGCTTTGATTGTATTCAGGCAAGCCTTCTTTTTCATGCTGAAGTATTATTACTTTTCTCGCTAAGTGCTCGGATTATAGCGTTTAAGCAATACGATGAACGTCTCATATAATTGTGTTACTAAACATATTTCGTTATTCTTAAGTAAGTTATCACGCAATTCGAATAATTGCTGGGTGAAATAGGAGGTTTTTTGATTTATGAATTCACAAATACAAGATGTATTAGAAAATATAGAAAAAGTAATGATCGGCAAAAGAGAGGTTGCAGAGCTTAGTATAGTAGCCTTACTAGCAAAGGGACATATCTTGCTTGAGGACGTACCAGGTGTCGGTAAAACAATGATGGTGCGAGCACTGGCAAAATCCTTTGAGGCACAATTTAAAAGGATTCAATTTACACCTGATTTATTACCGTCAGATGTTGTAGGGGTGTCGATCTATAATCCGAAAACGCTAGAATTTGAATTTCGACCTGGTCCGATCATGGGAGATGTAATTTTAGCGGATGAAATTAACCGTACATCTCCAAAAACGCAATCTGCTTTACTTGAGGGAATGGAGGAAGCATCTGTCACTATTGATGGTAAAACATTAACAATCAATCAACCATTTTTCGTTATGGCTACTCAAAACCCAATTGAGCATGAAGGGACATATCCGTTACCAGAAGCACAGTTAGATCGTTTCTTACTAAAAATAAAAATGGGCTATCCTTCAAGGACACAAGAAGTGGAGATTCTTCGTCGTGCTGAGCATGGTAAACCGATTGAAAAAATTGAAGCAGTGCTAAAAGTTGAGCAATTAATTGAATTGCAGGAGCTTGCACAGGGTGTGCATGTTGCGGATTCAGTCAAAAACTATATGGTCGAATTAGCGACTCAAACAAGGGAAAATAGCTATGTACATTTAGGCGTAAGTCCTCGTGCAACGATTGCTTTAATGAAAGCTTCACAAGCTTATGCATTTATAAAAGGACGTAGTTATGTTACTCCTGATGATGTTCAATATTTAGTACCATTTGTTTTTAGCCATCGTTTAGTATTAAAGCCAGATGCTCGCTATGATAACGTAACGGCAGAGGAAATTATTGAGCGAATTATTGCGAAAACACCTGTACCAACAAAGAGGTTTGCAGAGCAATGAAGAAATGGCAAGCTTTAATAGAGAAAAGTAAACATTTCTTATTAGTTTCTTTGTTAATGATCATAACGTTTTGTTATGCCATGTTCCAAGGTGGATTTGTCAGTTGGTTTGTATTTTTTACAGTTAGTCCATTTTTGTTATACGCAATTATTTTCTTACTAGTGAAAGAACATATTTTACTGGTGGAACGCAAAATTGAGCCCTCCCATGTGGAGAGTGGGCAATCTGCTAAGGTAACAATTACGGTAGAACGAAAAACACGCTTTCCGTTTGCTTATATGATGATGGAGGAACTTGTGAACAGTGAAGTCCTTGTTCAATCGAGGGTACAAGGAACGAATACCATTAAGTTCGTTGGCTTCAGGAAAAAATTTAGCTGGAATTATGTGCTGGAAAATATGTCCCGTGGCGAGCATCGTTACTTAGGTGTTAATATTATTTTCTGTGATTTTTTTGGCTGGGCAAAAAAGCGAGTTGCGGCAGAAAAGGAACAAGTCATTTTAGTTTACCCGAGAGTACGCGAGATGAGATATGCCGCGCTTCAAACAAAATTTGATGTTGGTAAAATGATGTCACCTTATTCAATTGTTAAGGATACATCCATGGCTGTTGGTTTACGTGAGTATGTTCCAGGTGACCGTTTTTCGTGGATTCACTGGAAATCATTTGCGAAAACACAAACGTTGCAATCTAAGGAATTTGAAGATCGACAATCACAGGAGTTAATGCTAGTTCTTCATGCTGGAAAGTCTCCCTTATTTGAAGAAAAAATTGAGCTTGTAGCATCGATGCTACAAACAATTGTCGAAGAACGTGGAGATATTTCATTTGTTTCAGCTAGTTCTAAAACGAAGGTGTTTCCGATTATCCAAGGTAATAAGCAACTAGACCAAATAATGCATCATTTAGCTGCTATAAAACCTGCTGAAAATGTCAAATTTCAATTACGAGATCAGCAAGTGTTTAAGCATGTAGCAACATTACTATATGTTACGAATGAAGTATCAGATGAATTACTTCATTCTCTAGCAAATACGGTGAAAAACTGTATTTGTTTTGTAGTAGCTGAACGGCCACCTATGCAAACAGAGCTAGCGAAGCGTTATAAGCAAATCCAAGTTGTACATGTAAATCCAACAGATTATTACCATTTGTTCACGGAGGTGATGAAGCCGTGAAAAAATCACTAGGAGATTTTATCGAATTAGCAATAGCTTACGTAATTATTTTTCTAATTTTACGTGAATGGCTTATTCCTGTAATGCAGCTAACAAATACAGGCTTGTTTCATTTGTTTTTAGTGTTTATCGGTCTATCATTAGCACTCAGTTTATTTCAAGTACATCCATTGTTGTCAGGCATAGTGAAATTTGGTTATATTACTTGGTTTATAGTGTTTGTTTATAGTGAAAGTCCCTTTTTTTCTGGACAGACAATACCGTTTTTAATGCATGAATGGAAATGGAATATGACTGCCATCCTTTCGGGCGATTTTGGACAAGTATCGGATTCATTTAGAACGGTGCTATTCGTTGCGCTTATTTGGATGTTAATATACCTAATACACCACTGGATAACCGTGCGGAAAAATATATTCTATTTCTTGGCGTTAACAGTATTCTTTATTGCAACACTAGATACATTTAGTGACTATGATGGAAAGACGGCAATTGTTAAAGTTATTGTGCTTGGGTTAATAATGACAGGTTTGCTTTTTGTTAAGCGCTTATGGCTTCAAACAGATGCACCGAGCAATGTCATAGGAAAGTGGAAACTGGTTATTCCAATGATTGTTTCGGTAATGCTTGTTAGTGGAGTGGCATTCTTTTTACCTAAGACAGGGCCGACTTGGGCTGATCCAGTACCTTTTATTAAGGGAATTGCAGGGCAAGGGGACTCTGGAACAGGCGGAAAAACAGTTGGTTACAGCGAGGATGATAGCCGATTAGGGGGACCGTTCCAAGGTGATAATACACTAATTTTCACAGCATCTTCCCAGGATCGTCATTATTGGCGTATCGATACAAAGGATACTTATACTTCGAAGGGCTGGATTCTTTCAGAGGGGAATTTTGGAAAAAACGTCTACCAGACCGATACCCCTATCCAAACTTCGTTACAAGTTGGATCTCCTGAAACCGAGCGACAGGTTCAAATGGACATTGCAGTTCCAATGCCTTTTTTAATTCAAACATATGGCATGATATCTGTGACTACCAAAGATTCATCGCTATTTATTCAAGATGGACACACTGAAAAAATAGCAATAGAACAACAGAATGGTGAGTCAAAATTATTATCTAACTATACGATTTCTTATAGTGAGCCAGTATATAGCATGGAACAGCTCCAAATGGCTAAACCATCCACGTTAAAAACAGTAGATCCGTCCTTTGACCGTTTTTTACAATTGCCAAATACACTTCCACAACGTGTAGGGAATTTAGCGAAAGAAATCACGCAGGATAAAGCTTCGGTCTATGATCAAATTAAAGCGGTTGAAAAATATTTTTCATCTCATGGCTTTAGATACGATAAAAAAGAAGTAGCCGTCCCAGCTGAGGATCAGGACTATGTTGATCAGTTTTTATTTGATACTAAAGTTGGCTACTGTGATAATTTCTCAACATCAATGGTTGTGCTCCTCCGTTCGGCAGGGATACCTGCACGTTGGGTGAAAGGGTTTGCACCTGGTAATCCTGGTCGAATATCAGATGGTTTACAGGAGTATCAAATTACAAATGATAATGCACACTCGTGGGTGGAAGCGTATGTACCTGGAACAGGCTGGATGGAGTTTGAACCGACAATTGGATTTTCGGGAGATGTGAATATCGATTATGATATTGAGCAAGACACTCCTCAGCAGGAACAAGTACTGGAGCCAGAAACAAAGCAAGAGCAACCAATGAAGGACGAGCAAGAGCCGAAGAAAGAAACTTCTAGCTCAACATCGTTTAGCTTTGACTCTGTATGGACATGGGTGAAAAAACATATTTATGTATGGATTGCCCTAGTCGGTTTGATGATTATCACTTGCATCGCTTTATTTATGCAACGTAAAACGTGGATACCTAAAATGCAAGTACGCGCATTTCGTAAAAAAGAAGCGGACTGGACAAATTTTGATGCTTCATACCATGTTTTAACGAAGCAATTATCTCGTATTGGATTACGCCGGAAAGATGGCGAAACATTAAGAGCATTTGCTTCAAGGGTAGATGCATCGCTAGAGACAGAGGAGATGCAAAAACTTACCACTGTATATGAACAACATATTTATGGTAAGGACAAACATGAGGTAGATTTTATTGAACTGAAAGAAAGTTGGGAATATTTAATCAATCGCACTATCGGTTGATTTTGATAGGTACAAAGAGTAAAATGAAAAAAATTATATATAGATGAGGATTGCTTTCATATAAGTTCGATAATAAGGTTCGGATGTTTCTACGAGATTACCGTAAATGATTTCTCTATGAAGGTGAATGTTTCGTTAGGTGAGAAGGTTAGTAAATCACTTTTCTTTGTGACGCATTCGCCTTTATACATCAAGAGCTTATGAACGCGTAGGAAGTTTTTACTTTCATACGCGTTTTTCTTGAATGTATGAAAAGCGCCTTTAAAAATAGTAGAAGAGGTGGAAATTTTGTCAGCTAGCCCTTTATTAGAGCAAGAAAAAATCGTTGTTCTTGACTTCGGTAGCCAATTTAACCAATTGATTACGCGTCGTATACGTGAATTTGGTGTTTTCAGTGAGTTACATCCTCATACGATTACAGCAGAAGAAATTAAAAATATGAACGCAGCAGGTATCATCTTTTCAGGTGGTCCAAACTCAGTTTATGACGAAAATGCCTTCCATGTAGACCCAGCTATTTTCGAATTAGGCTTACCAATCCTAGGTATTTGCTATGGTATGCAATTAATGGCACATACGCAAGGTGGTAAAGTTGAAGGTGCTGAAACACGCGAATATGGTAAAGCAGAAATTAAAGTAACAGCTTCAAACAAGTTATTCGGTAACTTACCAACTGAACAAATCGTTTGGATGAGTCACGGTGACCATGTAACAGAAGTACCAGCTGGTTTTGAAGTAATCGCAACAAGTGCTGCTTGCCCTATCTCTGCAATGGCAAATGTAGAACGTAAACTATATGCAGTACAATTCCACCCAGAAGTACGTCACTCTGTATATGGTAACGACTTATTACGTCAGTTCGTATTCGACATTTGTGGAGCAAAAGGCGATTGGTCAATGGCAAACTTCATTGAACTTGAAATCGCAAAAATCCGCGAAACAGTAGGTGACAAAAAAGTATTATGTGCACTTTCTGGCGGTGTAGACTCATCAGTTGTGGCTGTTCTAATTCATAAAGCAATTGGCGATCAATTAACTTGTATGTTCGTAGACCACAACTTGAACCGTAAAGGTGAAGTTGCGCAAGTTATGAAAACATTCACAGAAGACTTTGACATGAATCTTATTAAAATTGATGCACGTCAACGTTTCATGGATAAACTTGCAGGCGTTTCTGATCCAGAGCAAAAACGTAAAATTATCGGTAACGAATTTATTTATGTATTCGATGAAGAAGCGGCTAAACTTGAAGGTATGGACTTCTTAGCACAAGGTACTCTTTACACAGATATCATTGAATCTGGAACATCAACTGCACAAACGATTAAATCACACCATAACGTTGGTGGTCTTCCAGAAGACATGCAATTCAAATTAATTGAGCCACTTAACACATTATTTAAAGACGAAGTGCGTGCATTAGGATTAGAGCTTGGCCTTGACGAAAAAATCGTTTGGCGTCAACCATTCCCAGGTCCTGGTCTAGGTATCCGTGTACTTGGTGAAGTAACAGAAGAAAAACTAGAAATCGTACGTGAATCTGATTTCATCTTACGTGAAGAGATCGCAAAAGCTGGTCTTGATCGCGACATTTGGCAATACTTCACGGTATTACCTGACATCCGTTCAGTTGGCGTAATGGGTGATGCACGTACGTATGACTATTCAATCGGTATCCGTGCAGTAACATCTATCGACGGTATGACTTCTGACTGGGCACGCATTCCTTGGGATGTACTAGAGAAAATCTCTGTCCGCCTAGTAAACGAAGTAAAACACGTTAACCGCGTACTGTATGATATTACATCTAAGCCACCAGCAACTATTGAGTGGGAATAGTTAAATAGCAAATAGAAAAAGCTTGAAGTACTCATTTTATTGGGTTTTCTTCAAGCTTTTTATTTTTGCGATTCCGGACTCAATTATGCCAGGCATAATTAATATAAAGGAAATATTTGTTGCTTTGTAGAATATAAAGAAAGAGTTATACGATAAATCGTTAGGTATAGTAAACTAATGACTGTCAATAGGACTCTATGTCGCTGCTTAGTTTAGGGGGATTGAAATGGAAAAAAATAAAGCGATGATTCATACACTTGCTATTGGTATGCCGAAAGAATTGCAATATAGTAATGGGCGTTCAATGATTACAGGGATTGAAAAACGAAAAGTACAAGAGGTTTATTTGTCCGTTCGTGGATTTGAAGGGGACGATGTAGCAGATAAAAAACATCATGGTGGTCCTGACCGTGCCGTTTGTTTATATCCTGCAGAGCATTACATACAATGGGAACAGGAACTGGGTAAACCGTTGCCGACAGCAGCATTCGGTGAAAACCTAACTGTAACGAATATGTTAGAATCGGATATTTATATTGGCGATATTTATAAAATAGGTGATGCTGTCATCCAAATTACCCAAGGACGTGTACCATGTAGTACAATTGATAAATATACTGAGGCGAACACATTACTCAAACGTTTAATTGAAACAGGTTATACGGGTTTCCTTGCGCGTGTACTGGAAGAAGGCACAATCTGTGCAAATTCAAAAATTGAATTAGTGGAAAAGCACCCTGCGCGTGTTTCAGTTTTGCATTGCAACGAAGTATATTTTAAAAACAAAGACGCATATGCGATGAAAAATATACAAGCGGTTGATGCATTAGCAGAAGATTGGAAACAAAAATTAGAAAAAAGAATTCAGCTCTTACAAAGTAAAGTGATGAATTAAATATATGTCGATTAAGGGAGCGCTCCCTCGGTCACAGTATTAAAATCCTCTAGAATTCGAATGAGTTCAAGAGGGTTTTTTATTTTATAACTATGATACAACGTTCAGTCCTAACCCATTTTTGCAACGATTTATTGAAATGTGAACATTAAATAAGAAATTTACACGAACTTTCGTATAACTTTTGTGAGAAATGTTCGGAAATAGGGTTGAAATCTAAAAAGTGAAATGATATATTACGATTGTAAATTAAATATGTCGTCGTATAATGTCGGGGATAAGGCCCGTGAGTTTCTACCAAGTTACCGTAAATAACTTGACTACGATTTTAGTTATATATACCAATGTATAGACACTAAATTAATTTCTCACAATAACTGTGATGAAATGTATCGTAGACATGCGACTAGTAGAGTAGTCAGTGTGTCTTTTTTGTTTTCGATATTGAAGACGACCATACGGAGGATTTCTTTAAAATGAAAAAGTATTTCATGTTCAATGAATTAGGAACTAATTATCGCCGCGAAATAATAGGTGGTATTACTACATTCCTTGCTATGGCTTACATTTTAGCTGTTAACCCTGGCATCTTAGAAAATGCAGGTATGGATAAAGGTGCTGTATTCGTAGCTACAGCATTAGCAGCTGCAGTCGGTTCTCTGATTATGGGGATATTCGCTAAATTCCCAATTTCCCTTGCTCCTGGTATGGGCTTAAATGCATTCTTTGCCTTCACTGTAGTTGGAGCTTACGGTATTCCTTGGCAGACTGGATTAACAGGTGTTTTCTTCTCAGGGGTTATTTTTATCATTCTTTCACTAACGGGTATTCGTGAAACAGTAATTAATGCAATTCCAGTTCAACTTAAATATGCAGTTTCAGCAGGAATTGGTTTATTTATAACATTTGTAGGGTTACAAGGAGCGGGTATTATCGTAGATAGCCCAGCTACATTAGTGACGTTAGGAACATTCAGTGGTTCAACTTTACTAGCTGTATTCGGGATTGTCCTTTCAATTATTCTTATTATTAAACTACGCAGTATTGGTATTTTCTTAGGGATGGTTATAACAGCGATTGTTGGTATGATTACGGGTGTGATTGATCCACCTGCAGCAGTTGTTTCAGCAATTCCGAGCGTGGATTCTACATTTATGGTAGCTTTAGATCCAATTTTCCATGACTTCGATTCATTATTAAACGTTAAATTTTTAGTTGTTGTGTTAACATTCTTGTTTGTGGATTTCTTTGATACAGCAGGTACTTTAATGGCAGTTGCAACACAAGCAGGATTAGTAAAAGATAATAAATTACCACGTGCAAGCCGTGCATTAATGGCGGATGCTCTTGCAACAACAATTGGCTCTTTATTCGGTACATCAACAACTACAGCGTATGTAGAGTCAACTTCTGGTGTAGCAGCAGGTGCTCGTTCAGGTTTCTCTGCTGTTGTAACGGCAATACTTTTCTTGATAGCATTATTCTTCTCACCGTTACTTGCTGTGGTAACTCCAGCGGTAACAGCACCAGCTCTAGTTATTGTAGGTGTTTTGATGGTATCTTCATTACGTTTAATCGATTGGGATAAATTCGAAATTGCAGTTCCTGCTTTCTTTACAGTAATAATGATGCCTCTTGGTTACTCAATTGCTACTGGTATTGCAATAGGTTTTGTATTCTATCCAATAACAATGCTTTTAGCGGGTCGTAAAAAAGAAATTCACCCTATGATGTATGGATTATTCTTTGTCTTCCTTGCATACTTTATCTGGGTACGCTAATTATAAATACACACTAGAAATATAAAAAGCACCTCAATTGTTAGAAACGAAACTAACAATTGTAGGTGCTTTTCTTATTGGAGAATAAAAAAATATAAAATGATCTTAATGGTAAGAAAACCTTCATCAATTTATGCAGGAGAAAAGGGAAGCC
Organism: Lysinibacillus sp. NPDC097214; assembly: GCF_050277945.1. Classification (NCBI taxonomy): domain Bacteria; kingdom Bacillati; phylum Bacillota; class Bacilli; order Caryophanales; family Bacillaceae; genus Lysinibacillus; species Lysinibacillus sp. NPDC097214. The sequence continues at coordinate 400 of NZ_JBNNSS010000015.1, read as the reverse complement.
ACTAATATAAGAAATCAGGAGAAATTGAAATAAGCGATTATAGTGTCACTGTGGAACATATAACATTCATGTGAAGTTATTTATATATTATAGAAGAAACTCCTTTTCATTAATTAGAATAGTTTTACTTTAATAATTCGCTTGCAAACTTAATATTAAGGTGATATATTTATAAACGTTGTTACGAAACAAACAACAACAACAAAAAAATACTAACATAACTAGTTGACATAGAGTTAACAACGTGTTAAAGTATAGAAAGTCACTTAAATGTGACGAACAAATGAACCTTGAAAACTGAACAAGCAAAACGTAATCAATAAAGTTTTTAGTAGCTAACCTTGAGTTAGTGAACAAAACAAAATTTTGGACATCAAACATGATGCCAGCAAAACAATTT